>JACXWG010000074.1 GCA_014764605.1 Quinella sp. 1Q5
CCGCGATTGAATTGCACATTGACAAGGGGAAGCGTTCCCGACAAGTCATTGACGGCACGAGTTAGGAGCAACATAGCGTATTCGTCAATGCCCACGTGCGATTGAGCCTTGTCCTTGCCCACGCCGATATTTTCCATGTAAGTAAGCAAGTGACGGTTCTCGCGGTGCGTCTGACAGAGCGGGGCATTATCGTCGCGCCCAATGACAAAGTAATCTATGAGCCCGTCGGCGGTGAAGTCTAGGAGCTTTGTGGTCGCGAGAAAGTTTTTAAGGCGGCGTGCAAAGTAATCGTCTAGAACTTCGTCGGGAATATCTTTTTCAAGTTCGTCAAGGTAAGTTTCTTCCTTGCGGCTAAGCTCTTCGGTCTCTTGCTTATCCATTAGTGCAGTGAGTTGGAAAATCTGCCCGCCGTATTGTCCGTAATAGTCAGGCTCTTCTATGTCGCCGGGCGTGCCGACTTTAGGCGTGCGCATGAGCGAGCCGAAGACGTAAAGTTTCAAGTAAGGATTGTTTTTGCGGAGGCTTTTAAACTTCTCGACGCGGGTATTTAGTTCGTCATCTGAAATCATATGACTACGCGAGGGAATCAGTCCGCCATAAAGTAGAGCGTCCGAGGAGATGACAGCGGCATTAGCGGAGGGAGCATTCTCGTTAAGCCACGCCCAAAGCTCGTCGGGCTGATTCAAAAGCTCTGGTGGCGGCGAGATGATTTTATAGCCTAGTTGGCTGACGACTTCGACGGGCTGTTGATAAGATACGGGGCGGTCGTCGTGCGGAATAAATAAAATCTTTTCGGCGGCGAAGACCTGCGCGGTGTTCATAACGATAAAGACAAACGCGATTAAAAACGTTTTTAGCATTAAACGTCCCTCCAAAAATTTTTTGCAAGCTTAGCAGAGGCGAAACTCTTTGGCAAGGGCGGTTTGACTTTAAAGCGGCGGCAGTTTATTATGGCAAATAATTTCACATTTAGGAGGCACACACTTTGAGCAACATATCGAAGACCTACGAGCCGCAACAATTCGAGGAAGAAATCTACGCGGCTTGGGAACGAGATAAAAATTTTCATACGACAGCAGACGCGGCGGGCGAGCCGTATTGCATAGTTATACCGCCGCCGAACGTGACGGGGCAACTGCATATGGGGCACGCCCTCGACGAGACGTTGCAGGATATTTTAATCCGTTGGCACCGCATGAAAGGCGATAATACTCTTTGGATGCCGGGCACAGACCACGCGGGCATTGCCACGCAAGCTAAGGTCGAAGAGCAACTGCGCGGCGAGGGCACGAATCGCTATGAACTCGGACGCGAAGAATTCCTAAAGCGCGTCTGGAAATGGAAGGAGACTTACGGCAACCGAATTAGCTATCAGCTTCGGACGCTCGGCTCAAGTTGCGACTGGGAACGCGAACGCTTCACTATGGACGCGGGGTGCTCGGCGGCAGTTCGTAAGGTTTTCGTCAGCCTGTACAACGAAGGCTTAATCTATCGTGGCACACGCATAACTAATTGGTGTCCGAAGTGCAACACGGCGTTAAGCGATATTGAAGTTGAGCACGAGCCGGAGCAAGGTCACCTTTGGCACTTGCGCTATCCGTTCAAAGACGGTAGCGGCTATGTCGTGGTTGCGACGACGCGTCCAGAGACTATGCTCGGCGATACGGGCGTTGCGGTTCACCCCGACGACGAACGCTATAAACATCTCGTCGGCAAAACTTTGATACTGCCTCTGGTCAATCGTGAAATGCCGCTGTTCGCTGATTCATACGTCGATAAGGAATTCGGAACGGGAGCTGTTAAGGTGACGCCCGCCCACGACCCCAACGATTACGAAATGGGCTTGCGTCATAATCTGGAGCAAGTAAAAGTCATTAGCAACGAAGGCAAGATGATTGACGCGGGCAAGTACACTGGCTTAGACCGCTACGAGTGCCGCAAGCAAATTATCGCTGACTTGGAGGCGGGCGGCTATCTCGTCAAGGTTGAGAATCATGAACACGCCGTCGGGCATTGCCACCGTTGCCACACGACGATTGAGCCGCTGATTAGTAAGCAATGGTTCGTCAAAATGGAGACGCTTGCCGCGCCCGCGATTGAGGCTGTCAAATCTGGGGCGTTGCAGTTCGTTCCGGGACGCTTCACGAAGATTTATATTAATTGGCTGGAGAATATCCGCGATTGGTGCATAAGTCGTCAGCTGTGGTGGGGGCATCAAATCCCGGCTTGGTATTGCAACGACTGCGGCGAGATGACAGTTTCAGAAGAAGACGTTCACAAGTGCCCGCATTGCCACAGTAAAAATCTGCGCCGCGAAGAAGACGTTCTCGACACGTGGTTTTCAAGTGCGTTGTGGCCGTTCAGCACGCTCGGTTATCCCGAAGAGACGCCTGAGCTTAAGAAGTTCTACCCGACAAGCGTCTTGGTCACGGGCTACGATATAATTTTCTTCTGGGTGTCGCGAATGGTGATGATGGGTCTGAAGTTCCGCGGCGAAGTTCCCTTCCGCAAAGTGTTTATTCATGGCTTAGTTCGCGACGAACTCGGACGCAAGATGAGCAAATCACTTAATAACGGCGTTGACCCTGTGGAAGTCATAGAGAAATACGGCGCGGACTCTCTGCGGTTCATGCTAGTCACTGGCAACACGCCTGGAAATGATTTGCGGTTCTATTGGTCGCGTGTGGAATCTGCTCGGAACTTCGCGAACAAGATTTGGAATGCGTCGCGATTCCTGCTGATGAACTTGGAAGACTTCGACCCGACGTTCAAGCCGACGCCCGACGATTTGGAGCTGGCGGACAGGTGGATTTTCCAAAAGCTGGCGTATCGAATTGAAACCGTCACGGACAATCTTAACCGCTTTGAACTCGGCGAGGCGGCTCGTCAGCTGTATGAGCTTATCTGGTTCAATTTCTGCGATTACTACATTGAACTGGCTAAGACGCGGCTTTACGGCTCCGACGCACGGGCAAAAGCAACTGTTCGGTTCGTGCTGGCAACGGTGCTTGAGACTGTGCTTAGGTTGTTGCATCCGTTTATGCCATTCTTGACTGAAATCATTAGGCAGAAGCTCCCGAACGTCGAAGGCTCAATCATGCTGGCGAAGTATCCTACACGCGACGAACTTGCCGAACTAATCACCGACGACGACAGCATTGACAACGCGGCGGACTTAATCTTTAACACGGTAAGGACAATCCGCAACTTGAAATCGGAGCTGGGCATTGATTCCCGCAAAAAGGCGGCGGTCGTCTTGAAGGTCACGCACGAACAGTTCAAAGAAGTTTTGCAGGAGAATTCGAGTTACCTAACCACGCTTGCCTTCGCAGAGCCGATAACCTTCGCCGAGGAAAAGCCCGCGCACGCAATCGGCGCAGTGCTTGAGGGCGTGGAAATTTATCTGCTGTTGGAAGGCTTAATCGACACGGAAAAGGAAATCGCCCGCCTGACTAAGGAGCTGGATAAAGTTCGCAAGGGCGCGGCGTCGACGGCTGGCAAGCTTAACAACGAACGCTTCCTTAGCAAAGCCCCCGCCGAAGTCGTGCAATTGGAGCGGGATAAACTCGTCGCGGCGCAGGAAAAAATTTCGTCGCTTGAGCAGAGGATTAAACAGCTTGAAAACTTATAAAGACGCGTTGAGTTATCTGGACTGGCTGTGCGTCTTCGGCGTCAAGGAAGGTCTCAAACGGATTAAAGCCCTCGCCGAGGCGTTGGGCAATCCGCAGAACGCTTACAGGACGATTCACGTTGCCGGCACCAATGGCAAAGGTTCGGTGTGCGCCATGCTCGCTGAAATGCTAAAGGCTCAAGGGCTGACAGTCGGATTGTTCACGTCGCCGCACTTGGAAAGCTATTGCGAACGAATCAAGGTAAACGGCGTGGACATTCCCGAAGACGACTTTGCCGAGATGATTTTCCGTGTCAAGGCTTGCAACGTCAACGCGACGCATTTTGAAGTTTTGACGGCGGCGGCGTTCCTTTACTTCAAACTTCGTGCGGTTGATGTGGCGGTTATCGAAGTAGGCTTGGGCGGCACGCTCGATTCAACGAACATTATCACGCCGGAGCTTTCAATCATAACGAACATTGCCCTTGACCACGAAAACATTTTGGGCGACTTGGAAGGCATTGCACGCAACAAAGCAGGTATCATCAAACCGAACGTCCCGACGGTTACGGGTGCACAGGGCAAGCCCCTTGAGATTATCCGAGCCGTTGCTAAAGAAAAAAATTCCGCATTGCACGAAGTCACGACTCCCGCCAATGTCAAAATCAACTTGAGCGGCGAGTATCAAAAGATGAACGCGGCGATTGCGATTAAGGCGGCTCAGGTTCTCGGCATTGACGGCGCGGCGATTGAGGCGGGCTTAGCTCGTGTGCAATGGGCTGGACGCTTTGAAGTCGTCAATACTGCAATGGGCGTTGTCGTGATTGATGGTGCGCACAATCCCAACGGGGCGGCGGCTCTTCGTAAAAGCTTAGATAAAACTTTTCCGCAAGGTCAACGCGCTTGGCTCTTCGGGGCGTTGCGGGATAAGGACTTCGACAGCATGATTAAGATTCTTTTTCGCGCAGATGATTTGGTTATCGTCACGCCGCCCGACTCTGAACGCGCCGCCTCGACTGATACCTTGTGCAAGTGTCTGCATGAACGCGGCATTAAGTGCTTGGCAATCGAAAATAACGTTGCGGCAGTCGAACGGCTCATGAAGACTCCTAGCGACGTTAAGATTATCGCCGGCTCGTTGTATCTAATCGGCGCGGTTAGAAAGTTTGTTATTGATTGAGAAGGGAGGCGGGGCATTGGACAGAGTGAGCGTCTTTGCTAGGCGTCGACGGATAAGGAACCTGGAAGACTGGACGCTTTATGCCGTCTTAACGGAAGCATTCTTCCTCGCGCTCTCGCCTACGGTGGCGGCAACAGCGGTCGTCTTCGGCGTGATAACTTGGTTCCTAAGAAGTCGGATTGATTCACATTACAAAATGCGGGGCTTGCCCTTTGACGTGCCAGTAACAATCTTTTTGCTAATCGGAGCGGTAAGCGTCTTCACGTCGTCGGCGCGGAGTTTCGACTTGATTTACAATTATTGTTCGCTGGTCGGCATTTACGCCCTAACGTATCTAATTGTCGGGCAAACAATCCAAAAGCCAGAGCAAGTCAAATGGGTAACTCAAGCCCTCGGCGCGTCTGCGGTACTGGTCGTGCTGTGGGGCTTCTTCCAATTTGCCTTTGGCGTGGACGTGGCTGACGTGAAGTGGACAGACCCCGAAGCCTTTCCCGAACTAAGGAAGCGTATCTTCTCGACGCTAGAAAATCCGAACGTGCTAGCGGGTTATCTGGACGTGATGATTTGCTTGGCGTTAGGGCTTTTGACTAAGGCGGAGCGTCGTGCGCAGAAGATAATCCTAATCGTCGCGATTGGTATGCTTGCCCTTTGCTTAGTGATGACTTATTCACGCGGGGCATTCATTGCGATAGCGATTGTCTTTGCGGTCTACGGCGTGTGGAAGGATTGGAGGGTTTTAATCTTCTTCGCGGCGATTACGGGACTGCTTGCTTACAGCGATACGACCTTCACGAACAGAATCTTATCGGCGTTCAGCATGGGCGATTCTTCGGAGGCGGTGCGCGTCGGCATTTGGGTCAGTACGTCGGCTATGATTAGCGACCACCCGTTCACGGGCATTGGCTGGGGTGCTTATCAATTCGTTTACCCGCAATACAATTACTACGTCGCCGACCCGAATATCATCATCTATCACGCGCACAACATCTATCTGAACTACGCGGCGGAAGTCGGTATCGTCGGGGCTTTGGCGTTTTTCTGGTACTTCTTCGGGACAATGTTTATTTCGTTCGGCATGAGTGAACGCGGCGTGGAGAAATGGTTTAGCGAACGCGTCGAGAAAATTTTTGCGTCAAACGCCTTCCTACAGGAGCTAGCGGAACTGATTAACGAGAAGTTCTCTGAGTTCGCCAACCGCGTTTTAGATTTGTTCAGCAGGAAGAAGTCACCTAACGGCAAGAAGGCTAAAGAGCTTATCCACCACGAGGAGATGAATTTCAGCGAACACACGCGGCAAAAGTTTTCGGAAGATATTCCCGTCGGCGGCGAAAACATTTCCGCGAAAATTATCAAGCTCGACGACGTGATTGACGATAAGCAGGAGGAAATTAATTGGGACGACGCCACGAAGATTGACGATAAAAAATTCCTTGACGGGTTACAGCTGGGAATCGGGCTGGCGTTCCTGTCTATGGCGTTGAATGGGTTCACGGACGATTTGCTTTTCAATATCCCAAGCTCAATGCTAATGTGGCTACTGGGTGCGTTGGCGGCGGCGATTGATAAGATTAAGAACGGACAAGGGAGGTAGCGCAGTTGAAGAAAACAATTTCACAGGCGACGATTGACAGATTGCCGCTGTACTTTAGGACGTTACGATTGGTCGAGGCAGAGAACATGGACATCATCTCATCGGACGAGCTAGGACGACGACTGGACATCACGCCAGAGCAAATCCGCAAAGATTTGGCGACGTTCGGGCAATTCGGCAGAAAGGGTATCGGCTATGACGTTCGCGAGTTGCGGGACAGAATCGGGAACATTTTGGGCTTGCATAACAAGTGGCGGCTTGCGATTGTCGGCGT
This sequence comes from Quinella sp. 1Q5, assembly GCA_014764605.1. GTDB lineage: Bacteria > Bacillota > Negativicutes > Selenomonadales > Selenomonadaceae > Quinella. The sequence continues at coordinate 6,656 of JACXWG010000074.1, forward strand.
GGGGCATTTGGGCGGCGCGCTTGCCAATTACGTGAACTTTGCGCCGCTGGGCTTTTCGGTCGTGGCACTCTTCGACAACGATAAAGAAATCGTCGGCAGTGAGGTCAACGGGCTTGAAGTAAACGACGCGTCGAGCATGGAGAAAATCATTGCGGAACGGTCGGTTGATATTGGAGTTATCACGGTTCCTGCTAGTGAGGCTCAAGGCGTGGTGGATTCGTTGATTGCGGCGGGCATTAAGGGCATTTGGAACTTTGCGCCGATAAAACTTAACGTGCCGATTGATATTCCGCTTGTCAACGAGGATTTGTCCGTTGGCTTGAGTGCGTTAAGTTATCACATGTCACAGGATTAGGAGTTGGTTTGAAATGATGACGTTTTTAATGATATTGGACGCGATAATTTCAGTTGCGTTGATTGGGGTTATCTTGGGGCAAGAGGCGAAGTCGGGCGGTATGGGCGGCATGGACGGCAGTTCGGACGCTGTTTTCTCCGGCAAGGCTCGCGGCATGGATGCATTTCTTGCACGGCTGACAATTATATTGGGCGTTATGTTCGCTGTGATAACTTTAATTATCGCTAAGCTGAGTATGTAGGAGGAAAACACTTTGATTGACGGCGGAGAATCTTTTTTACTTAAAGGCGGTTCAAGCGGTGTCTTGCTGATTCATGGTTTCACCGGCTTGCCCGCCGAACTTTTTTTGCTCGGACAATTCCTAAACCGCGTTGGCTTTACGGTTCATTGCCACAGGTTAGCGGGTCACGGCACCGACGAGAATGATTTAATGCGCACGACCAAAGACGATTGGTTTAATTCCGTTCTCGACGGATTTTTTATTCTACGCGGCGTTTGCGACCAAATCTTTATCGTCGGGCATTCAATGGGCGGGCTTTTGACGTTGAAACTTGCAAGCGAACGTAGCGTTGATAAGATTGTCACGCTCGCCGCCCCGATTTTTATTGATGATGGGCTTGGCTTAAAGAACCTGCCACCCAAAGAGTTCTGCGGCAACGCTTGCATTATTCAGCCACGAAGAAAGTTAAATGACGTGCCACAAGCCGCTAACGACGTTTATAAGAAGACGCCGCTCGTTAGTGTGCATGAACTGCTTGCCCTGATTGACGACGTGAAAAATCTTCTGCCGACCGTCACTGCGCCGATACTCATCATGCACGGCGAAGAAGATCATACCGCTCAACCGCGCTCGGCACGCTACATCATGGATAATGTCGGCTCACGTATTAAAAAAGTTATCACCGTCCCAAACAGCGGACATTTGTTACCTCTTGACGAGAACCGCGAATTCGTCTTTGAAGAAATCTTAGACTTTATAAGGAGATGATTTTATGGCAATCGAAATTCTTCGCGAAGTCAATGACGACTACGAGATTATTGAGGGGGAAAAAATTATGGCACCGAGCGCAGATATGGGGCATAACAATGTTGTAGGTAAATTGACGATGATAATCGGAATGCACGTTGCTACAAATAAATTGGGCTACGTCTTCACGGACAATATGGACGTGCATTTTCCCGACGGCAGTCTTTTCCGCCCGGATTTTACTTTCGTCAGTGCGGCGAACAGCAAAATTGTCGTCGACAACAAACACAGCACGATTCACGGCGTGCCCGATATGGTTGCCGAAGTTTTTTCCCGCTCGACTATGAAAAATGACGTTGGCATTAAAAAAGAGATTTACGAACGCAACGGAGTCAAAGAATATTGGATTATCAACCCGTGGAGCGAGAGTATCGAAGTTTATCTCCTTCGCGACGGCAAATATTTCTTGGACGACGTTTATCAGCGCGATGAAAAAGAAATTATTGCATATCTCACCACGCAGGGAATCAAAGTTTCCAATCGCCTCAGCGCAGTCAGCGAGGAAACTTACAACATGTTAAAGGCAAAGTTCTTGGCACCGCCCGAACCTGAACCTGAACCTGAACCGCCTAAGCCTGAACCCAAACCGGTCGAAGAACAGCCCGCCGCCTCAACTGAACAACCCGCGCCTGCCAAAAAGAAAAAGAAAAAAAATAAAGCTCCTCAACCGCCCGTCGAAGTTGCGCCTCAAACTCAAGAGCAAAAGGTCGAAGTGACAGAGGACGAACCGTCCCTTAAAGAATTTTCCGAAGAAAAATTTTCGACAGTGGAAAGACGGACGCGGAGCATACTTTTTGAGGGAATCAAAGCCGGTAGCGAATTTATCCGCAACTACAACACTTATGCGGGGCAAGAAATCGAAAAAGGCAAAAGACCTGTCCCAAAATTAAAGCAAAATATGGATACGTGGGCGGTTACCTTCAATCACAAATTTGAGTATTCCGATGACTCGCCCGTGCGATATTGGCAATCCGTCGCCAAATTGATGACCAGAGCTTTCAAAATCATGAATGCTTTCGGCATGAGACAAAGGGAAAACTTAGCAGAGATGCGCGACGCAATTTATCCCGTCGGTTTGAAATATCAGCCTCGTGAAATTTTCACACCCGAAGAAAATCAAAAATTCGAGGAACAACAGAAGTTGCTGTTTGTGACGTTCGGACATGGCATGGGGATTGTCAACGATAATCTTTACGATTTGAAATTGAAAGCCGAGCGCATGAAGGCTAAATACGAGCACATGAATTTCCTTGAATACGTCACGAATCCTCAAGATGAACTCCGCAGCAATGAGCGCGTGCCCTTCAATGAGCTGGTCGAGGCGATAACTTACAGCCTGCGCGGCGTCGCCCGTCGATATGATTTTTATTTACACAACAAGGAACGCGTAAACAATATCGTCAAAAGTTTCTTTGAGTGGCTTGACGGTTATGCAAAACTCAAGGAGCAAGGTGCGCCCGCCGAGAAATTGGAAAAATATCTGAAGCTTGAGGAAAAATTTGTTTCGATTGCCGAATTCATGTCATTTGATAATCTGCTTGACGGAAGTAAAAATAAACCTAAACCTTTCGACATAGTTCTTGAATTGCTGACAAATTACCGCGATAATCTGGACGACCCCGACGCTGAACGCAATTTTAAATACAAAGTGCGCGGCGTCACAAATATAACTTTCAAGCCCAAAG
>JACXWG010000075.1 GCA_014764605.1 Quinella sp. 1Q5
CATTATCGCGGAGGATACGAATCTTGCTGTTGTTGAAGATTTTGCCTTCGAGGACGTAAGAGCCTGCAACGAGGGCTTTAGAAAACTTCATGACCTTGCGAATCTCGACGCGCCCTTGAACGACTTCTTTAAACTTAGGAGCAAGCAGACCACTCATAGCGGCGCGCACGTCGTCCAAAGCGTCGTAAATCACGCGGTAAGTTCTAATGTCGATATTCTCCGTGACGGCGGACTTGCGAGCGTTATTATCAGGGCGGACATTGAAGGCAAGGATTAAAGCATTGGACGAGGACGCAAGCATAACATCGGATTCATTGACGGCACCAACGCCCGAATGCACGATATTAACGCGGACTTCATCATTTTTGTTAAGGGCAAGCAGTGAACTACTCAACGCCTCAACCGAGCCTTGCACATCTGCTTTGATGACGATATTTAAATCCTTAATCTCGCCCGCCTGAATTTGATTAAACAGGTCGTCGAGTGAAACTTTCTTGGACTTAATCAGCTCATTGCGTTTGCGTTCGATACGGTGTTCAGCAATGGACTTGGCAAGGCGTTCGTCGAGAGCGGCAAGAATATCGCCCGCCTCCGGCACGTCATTTAATCCGAGCACTTCTACGGGGACACTTGGCGTAGCCTTCTTGACGTTATCGCCGCGTTCATTCATCATGGCGCGGACTTTGCCATAAGTCGTGCCGGCGACGATTGAATCACCGATACGCAACGTGCCGCTTTGGACAAGGACAGTAGCGACGACGCCGCGCCCCCTATCCAACTTAGCCTCAATGATTACGCCGCGAGCCTCGCGATTGGGATTGGCTTTGAACTCTTGAACGTCAGCTTCAAAAAGGATTTCCTCCAGCAAGTCATTAATGCCGATGTTCTTTTTAGCGGAGACTTCAACCATAGTGGTATTTCCGCCGAATTCACGCGTAACTAATTCATGCTCCATAAGTTCTTGCTTAACGCGCATGGGATTTGCGCCAGGTTTATCGATTTTGTTAATGGCAACGATAATCGGGACGCCCGCCGCCTTAGCGTGATTAATCGCCTCGACGGTCTGGGGCATAACGCCATCATCAGCGGCGACGACTAGGATAGCAATATCAGTGACTTGCGCCCCGCGTGCACGCATTGCCGTAAATGCCTCGTGCCCCGGCGTATCAAGGAAGACAATCTTGCGGTCGTTGCAGATGACTTGATACGCGCCGATATGTTGAGTGATACCGCCCGCCTCGGTTGATGTCACGTGAGACTTTCTGATAACGTCAAGGAGCGAGGTCTTGCCGTGGTCGACGTGCCCCATAACGGTTACGACGGGCGGACGCGGCTTGAGTGTGGACGGGTCGTCAACGATTTCTGGGATAAGCGTTGGGTCGACTTCGGGCGGGAGCTCCTCGGCAGTCACCCCGAATTCAGCGGCGACTACTGCGGCGGTATCGTAATCGATTTCCTGATTGATAGTAGCCATGACGCCCATCATCAAAAGTTTCTTAATGACTTCGGCGGCAGTGCAACTCATCTTGCTAGCCAAATCCTTAACGGCGATAGATTCCCCGACCTTGATATGAGTTGGGCGAGCAATCTCGACTTTGCGCGGCGGCTGTTGTTGTTGACGATTCTTTTTGCGTGCCGAACGTGGCGGACGCGGTTTGCCGTCGGCGGCTTGCGCGGCTTGAGTTTTTGCCGCCTCCTTAGCATTAGCGGGTTGCTTAGCGCGTTGGCGTTGACGATTATTTTTATTGGCGTCGTCGCGCTGACGGTTCTTAGATTGACGGTCGCCACGTTCCCCGCGAGTGTCTGGTTGCTTATCCTGCTTATCGCGCCGCTGTTGCTCGGATTTTTTCTCCTGCTTAGGTTGCTGAGGTTGAGCCTTCTGCTTAGGCTGTTGGGTCTGCTGAGGTTGCGATTTTTGTTTAGGTTGCTGAGCTTGCTGAGGTTGCGGCTTCTGCTTAGGTTGCTGAGCCTGCTGTTGAGGTTGCCCCTTCTGCTTAGGTTGCTGAGCCTGCTGTTGAGGTTGCCCCTTCTGCTTAGGTTGCTGGGTCTGCTGTTGAGGTTGCCCCTTCTGCTTAGGCTGTTGAGTCTGTTGTTGAGGTTGCGGTTTCTGCTTAGGCTGTTGAGTCTGTTGTTGAGGTTGCGGTTTCTGCTTAGGCTGTTGAGTCTGTTGTTGAGGTTGCGGTTTCTGCTTAGGCTGTTGAGTCTGTTGTTGAGGTTGCGCCTTCTGCTTAGGTTGTTGAGTCTGTTGTTGAGGTTGCGCCTTCTGCTTAGGTTGTTGAGTCTGTTGCTGAGGTTGTGCCTTTTGCTTAGGTTGTTGAGTCTGTTGCTGAGGTTGTGCCTTTTGCTTTGGTTCGGGCTCGACGGGTTTGCGCCTTCCAAAGTTAGCCTTAACCATTTGATACGCTTCCTCTTCGACGCCCGTAAAGCGATTCTTAACTTTAATCTTGCGCTTGTTCAAAAAGTCGATGATAACTTGTGCGTCCTGATTGAATTCGTTCGCCATGTCATAGATTCTATACTTAATCGGTTTTGACATATATCCACCCCCGTAAATTTACATATGAACTTGCTCCTTTATCATATCATAGAGTTTATCTGGCAATTTAGTTTTGAAGACCTTATCAAGGTTGCGACGTTTCATGAGCGAGGCGACGCAATCTTGCGACTTACAAACATAAGCTCCGCGCCCGTCTTGCTTGCCCGTGAGGTCGAGTGAGAAATTATCCGCCGTCTTGACCACGCGCAGGAGTTCCGATTTGTGCTTAACCTGCCTGCACACAATGCACCGCCGCATATTAATTGGCTTGCTCATGGACGCTTGCCCTTCTTCGGACGGACTTTGAATAGGGATTGCGCCGTTGAAATGTCTACTTCCTGCATGTCCTCATCAAGCGGAATAGTATTCGCCCGCTTGAGATTCTTAATATCAATCTTCCAACCCGTGAGCTTAGCGGCAAGTCTAGCGTTCTGCCCTTCCTTACCGATAGCCAAACTCAGCTGATTATCGGGCACGACTACGCGACAACTTTTATCGGAATAATTCAAAGCGACGCTGATAATTTTGGAGGGGCTAAGGGCGTTGGCAATGAAGACGCCTTCATTAGGGCTCCACTCGATAACGTCAAGTTTTTCCTCGCCGAGTTCGTCTAGGACGCTTTTAATCCTAGTGCCGTGCTGACCTAAGCAAGCACCAACCGCCGCTACGTTCGGGTCTTTGGAGTAAACAGCAATCTTAGCACGTGACCCAGCCTCACGAGCCACGGACTTTATCTCGATAAGTCCTTCTTGAATCTCCGGTATCTCGATTTCCACGAGCCGACGCAAGAAGTTGGGATGCGTTCTTGACAGATAAACTTGCGGACCTTTGCCGCCCTTTTTAACTTCGATGATGTAAGCCCTGACCATGTCGCCGATTTTGTAATTGTCATAGGGCGATAACTCCGTTGGCATCAAGACGGCTTCAGTCTTGCCCACCTCGACGATAAGATTATTATCCTCGACACGAAGAACTCTTCCTTTGACGATGTCGCTTTCGCGCTTAGTGAATTCGTCATAGATAACGCCGCGTTCAGCCTCGCGCAATTTCTGTACAACGAGTTGTTTAGCGGCTTGCGCGGCGATTCGCCCGAAATCTTTCGGCGTGACTTCTATCCTAGCTAAGCCGTCGTCATTTATCTCGTAGCCGTTCTCCTCGACCTCGTCTTCGGAAATCTCGGTTTTCGGGTCGCTTACGACATCAACGGGGATTTTCAATGCGTAAACATGGAAGCTCCCGTTCTTGCGATTAAGTTCAACCTCGAAGCTGTCGTCGTCTTGATTGAAATTTTTCTTATAAGCGACCTTGAGAGCCTCTTCCACAGCTTTAAACAGGACTTCGGGCTCAATTTCTTTTTCGGCGCACAAGTCCTGCAGTGCCCCAATCAAGGTAAGCGATTCAGTTTTATTCCTTCTGGCAGCCAAGTAACTTCTTCCTCCTATTAAAAATCTATGTGCAACCTCACCAGCGCGACTTTTTCACGCGGCAAGGGCGCAATGTCTTTGATGTTCAAAAATTCTTCGTCACGACTGATAAGCTCCCCAACGAAACTTTTTTTGCCGTCGAGCGGTGCATAAAGTGTCACGTCTACAATCTTGCCCGCCTCGCGAACAAAATCTTTATCCTTCTTCAAGATGCGGTCAATGCCGGGCGAAGACACCTCAAGGATATATGCGCCGCTGATTATGTCCAAGCTGTCGAGTCGTGAACTCAACTGTTCGCTGATAGTTTGGCAATCGTCCAAGTCGATGCCGCCCACCTTGTCAATGAATATCCGCAAATACCAGTCGCGACCTTCCTTAACATATTCCACGTCGACAAGCTCATAATTAGTGCCCGACAAAAGTTCCGCCATAATATCTTCCACTTGCGATTCAACTTTGCTCAACATATCACCCCCTTAATAACAGAAGAGTGGGACGAAAAGCCCACTCTCCATCTAAAGCTATGTCCGTTTAAATCATTCTCCGCTCTGAGCGAAGTATCGAAATTTCTACAATCAATGTCCTCCTAAGTGTTTAATCGCGCCATATTCTACACAATGATTTTAATTTTGGCAAGTGCTATTTCCCGAAAGCCGCCGCCACTTTGACAAGCTCGCCGCGAATCTTAATATGTTGCGGGCAAACCCTTTCGCACGCCCCGCACTTTATGCACTCGCTAGCATTTCTCTTGTCGTGCATGGCAACCAGCCACTTATATTGATTCTCCGCGAACTTTTTATCCTTGTACAGAGTCAGGATATTCATCGCCGTAAAGGAACCAGGTATCCCGATATTTTGCGGGCAAACTTTCATGCAGTAGCCGCAAGTCGTGCAGGGGATAACGGGAATGCCAGCCAATGTATTGCGTGCCTCTTCGATAGTCTCCCGTTCGTTGTCGTCAAGCCGCTTGAAGTCTTCCATATAGCTTACGTTGTCTTGCATTTGCTCAAGGGTGCTCATGCCGGACAGGACAGCAATCACGCCGTCGAGGCTAGCGGCAAACCTTATCGCCCACGACGCAACCGACGCATCGGGATTAGCCTTTTGGAAGACGGCTTTGACTTCATCGGGCGGATTAGCTAACATGCCGCCCTTAATCGGCTCCATGATGACAAGGGGCTTGCCGTGCTTGCGTGCGACCTCGTAACAGCCGCGCGATTGAATTGCGGGATTTTCCCAATCCGCCCAGTTGATTTGCAGTTGAACGAATTCGGCTTCGGGGTGCTTAGTCAAAATCTCGTCAAGCTCTTGGGGCGTCGAATGGAAGGAAAAGCCCACGTGTTTAATCAAGCCCTCGCGCTTCTTCTCGAAGACGAAATCCCACATCTTAAAGAGTTCAAAAAATTCCGTACGGGTCTCGCCGAGATTGTGCAAAAGGTAGAAGTCGAAGTAGCCCGCGCCCGTCTGTCTAAGCGAAGTCTCGAACTGTGCGATTGCGTCTTCACGGGTCTTGCAATTAATCCAGGCGGCGTTCTTAGTCGCAAGCTGAAACTTTTCACGCGGATAACGTTCGACCAACGCTTGACGGATTGCGTCTTCGGACCCGGGATAAGCCCACGCCGTATCAAAATACGTGAAGCCCTTCGACAAGAATAAATCGACCATTTTTTTGACTTGCTCAAGGTCAATGGTCTCGTCGCTTAGCCGAGGCAACCGCATTAAGCCGAAACCCAGCTTTTTAATTTCCTCTCCAAGATAAGCCATGTTAAACCCTCCTTAAATAACATACGCCGATTATATCAGTTAAAGCCTAGTTACGGTCAAGGTCGGGGCGGAGATTTTTCGCGCCGCCAAGGTAGACGTGATGAATCTTATAGTACGCCTTATCGGTATCAGCCAAGATTAGAACTCGAATACAAAGCGGCAAGGAGTTATCAACGTTAGGTTCTCGCGTGTCGAACAGCGGCACCAACCTAAGCGCGGGTAACTGTCTTATCGCTGAACTAGGAAAGGCGGCAGTCAAATCCTCCGTCATAGAAAAGATTATCGCGCCGATATTTTCTACGTGCAATTCGTTCCATGACAAAATTTCTGTGACGAGTTGCCTTGCCGCCATCCAAATTTGTTCCTTAGTGTTTTCAGTTACTGTTACCGCGCCGCGTATCCCACGCATTGTCATCGCCGTTGCCCCCTCAAAGCTTATATTTCTCTTTAATCTGTAGCTTGACCGTCTCATTGGCTAAGAAGTCATCATAAGTCGAAATTCTATCGACGGTTCCTTGCGGCGTGATGTCTATGATTCGATTGGCAATCGCCCGAATGAACTCGCGGTCTTCGTCTACGAAAATAATCGTGCCAGGAAAGTTGATTAAGCTTTGCTCCAGAGCCTCAATCGTCGGCAAGTCAAGGCAAGAAGTCGGGTTATCAAGCAACAAGAAATTTGCCGTGCCGAACGCCAGCTTATCGAACTCGACCCTAGCCGCCGCCCCCGTGAAAACTCGCGGCATATAGAAGACCTTTACGCTGCTAGGGAAGTTTATCACTCCGCGCTGACAGCCGCCGGTCTCGTCCTGATTCTGATAAGCCATTGCCAATGCCTTTAACAGTTTCGACTTGCCCGCCTCGTTGCGTCCGACGAACGCGACCTTTTGTCCCTGCCGGATTGCAAAGCTCACGTCTTTAAAGAGTGGTTCGCCGTCGCGGTTCTTCAGTAAGCCGTTTGCCTCAAGGACGATTGGCACTGCGCCCGAAGGCGTCGAGGGCAGAAGCGGTGCGCAATCAATCCTCACGGGCTCAACGTCAAAGTCGCCAAGCTCAATGATTCGTCCGCACGTCTCCTTTAGAAAATATCTATCACTGCTCACGATGACGGTTGTTAAAGCTTTGTTATCGCGCAGGAAGTTTATCAGCCACTCGACGCCCTCCGCCTCAAGATTTTTCGTCGGCTCATCGAGGAGCAAAACAATTTTGTCGACGTTGATTCCGCGCAGAGCACGTTTGAGTTTTTCAATCGCGGACATCTCAGCTTTGCGCAAGTCGGAGAAGTCATAGACGCTACCAGTGACTGTTTGGACTTCGCCAGAGATTTCCACGTCACCCGCCGTCGGCAAGAGACGCCCCGCCATTATGTCAAGCAACGTCGACTTACCAGAGCCTTCACCGCCGGTTATACCGACCTTCTCGCCGCGTCCGACTTCTAAATTGAAGCCCGAAAAAATTTCTTGCTTGCCGAGCTTGAGCTCCAAATTCTTTATCTGTATCAAAACGTTCCAACTCCTTTTGCGCGAAGGATATAACAACGCCCGCCCGCTGTCAACTTGCGCTAAATTTTTCTAGCTTGAAGGTTTTATCAACTCGTCAACGAATACACCTGCCATTAATAAGACAATGGAGGTAAAAATTTATGGCAACGATAATTGCGCCGTCGATATTGTCGGCTGACTTTGCTCACCTGGCTGACGAGGTTAAACGTGTCGTGGACGCGGGCGCGGAATATGTTCACGTCGACGTAATGGACGGCTCGTTTGTACCGGAGATAACGATTGGGGCGGGCGTGGTTAAGTGCTTGCGCAAGGAAACCGACGCAATACTTGACGTGCATTTGATGGTTGAGCACCCCGAAACACAGCTTGAGAGCTTCGCGAAGGCTGGCGCGGACATCATCACCTTTCACGTCGAGGCGACCCAGCACCCGCATAGAGTGATTCAGAAAATCCACGAGCTAGGTTGCAAGGCGGGAGTCGCACTCAATCCCGGCACATCACTTTCAGCCGTCGAGGAGCTTGTCGAAGATGCGGACATGATTTTAATTATGACGGTCAATCCCGGATACGGCGGGCAAAAGTTTATCGAGTCGATGCTCGGCAAGATTCACATGCTCTACCACATGATTGAAGAGATGGAGACTGATTGCGACATTGAAGTTGACGGCGGCATTAATGCTCAGACTTCCGTCGACGTGCGCGAGGCGGGCGCAAATGTTCTAGTTGCTGGCTCGGCTATCTATGGCGCAAGGGACGTTGCTAAGGCTATTAAAGATATTCGCGGCAAAGAAATAGTTCATCACCACCACGACGAAGAGGACTACGACGAATGATTTTCGATTCACACATGCACACGAGGTTTTCAGCGGACTCAGATATGACTGCGGCGGACGCACTTGCTAAGGCGGCGAGCTTGAATATAGGCGCGGTCTTCACGGAGCATTTCGATTACGGCGTTGAGGTCGACGGCAAGCCTTTTACTTTCGACCCTGCGGTTTACATGAACGAGTATAAAAATCTGCGCGGAGCTAAAGTTCGTCTGGGTGTGGAGGTCGGCTTAAGGAAAGTTGCTCGTGCAGTCAATGCGAACTTTATTGAGCGTGCAGACTTCGATTTGGTTATCGGCTCAATTCATCTCGTCGACGGTTACGATATTTATTATCCTGATTTCTACGTTGGCAAGGACAAGGCGACGGCTTATCGGAAATATTTTCAGCAGATGGTCGAGGAGGCTTCAGTTGCAGATTATGACGTGTTGGGGCATATCGATTACATTTGCCGCGCTGCCCCCTATGATAATCCCGAAATTAATTACGCGACGTTCAAAGCCGAGATTGACGATGTTTTAAAGGTTGTCATCGAACGTGGGAAGGTTCTGGAGCTGAACACTCGCCGCTTTGATAAAATTCGTGCGATTGAAGAGCTTGTGCCCGTGTATAAAAGGTATCGTGAGCTCGGTGGACGATTCGTGACAATTGGTTCAGACGCTCATAGAATCGCAGCGATTGGAAATTATTTTGAAGATGCATTAAAGTTTGCTCATGAACTCGAATTAACGCCCGTGACTTTCTGCGAACGACAGCTTGAAAAATTTTAAAGTGCATTAATTGCAGACGATGCGTCAAGGTTTGCAGAAAGTCATCTTTGCACAACGAAGTCTGCTATAAAATGATACGCGAACATCTAAGCAAAACTTTGGAGCGGCTCGGCATAGAAGAGCTTAGGGAAGTTTACATGACAGTTTAATTATTCGACACGTCAAACACTCACCAAAAAACCCTCCGACACTTGCCGAAGGGTTTTTTTATGTTTTGAAGCTTGAAATTATCTAGGCTTAGCGAAAATCATTCTGCCAGCCGCCGTTTGTAATGCGCTAGTGACTTCAACGGAAATTGTGCGGCTCAAATAACGGTGCCCGTTCTCGATAACAATCATCGTGCCATCGTCGAGGTACGCAACGCCCTGCCCAGGCTCTTTTCCGTCCTTAACAACCTGAACTCTCATCGTTTCGCCCGGAATCACAACCGGTTTAACGGCGTTTGACAGTTCGTTGATATTAAGAACCTCCACGCCGCGCAGTTGGGCAACTTTATTAAGATTAAAGTCGTTGGTGATGATTTTGCCGCCGAGTTTTTGCGCCAGACGTACCAATTTTGAATCGACGCCTTGAATCTCCTCAAAATCGACGTTCATAATCTCAACTTCCATGTTTGATTCGTCTTCGCGGATTTTTTGAAGGACATCAAGCCCGCGACGCCCGCGAACTCTTCTTAAAGTGTCCGATGAGTCGGCTATATATTGCAATTCCTCCAAAACGAACACCGGAATAAGCAAAGTGCCTTCCAAAAAGCCCGTCTTGCAAATATCAGCAATGCGCCCGTCGATTATAACGTTTGTATCCAGCAGTTTGTAATTTTTGTTCTTATGCTCCTGCAATTTGACGAGATTGACCTTTGGTTTTTCAGCAGGCGG
>JACXWG010000023.1 GCA_014764605.1 Quinella sp. 1Q5
GCCCTTGGTGCTCCAAAGTGAAAAATTATCTAAAGGCACGCGGCGTTGAATACGAGGTACGCGACATTGAGCTTAGCGAAGAGGCCGCCGCCGAGTGTCAGAGGATTTCGGGCGATTTGGCGGTTCCCGTTACGACGATTGACGGCGTGAATTACGTTGTGGGCTTCGACAAGAAAAAGATTGATGAGTTGCTCGCTTCGGCTTAAGGAGGAATTTTGATGAGCGTTTACGATTTCACGGTTAAGACCAAGCGCGGCGAAGATAAATCGTTGGCGGATTACAAAGGCAAGGTTCTTTTAATCGTCAACACGGCTAGCAAATGCGGCTTTACTCCACAGTTCGCCGAACTGCAGAAACTCTACGACGATTACAAGGACAAGGGCTTGGAAATTCTCGGCTTCCCGTGCAATCAGTTCGCGGGACAGGAGCCGGGTACTAACGATGAAGTTCAGCAGTTCTGCAAGCTCAATTACGGCGTGACGTTTCCGATTTTTGCTAAGGGCGATGTTCGCGGCGAGACGGCTCAGCCTTTGTTCAAATATCTCACCGCGCAGAAGAAATTCAAGGGCTTCGACATGAATCATCCCATTGCCGCTTTGCTCTTGGACGCCTTGAAGAAAAACTTCCCCGAATACCTTGAGGGCGACGGCATTAAGTGGAACTTCACGAAGTTTTTGATTGACCGCGACGGCGAAGTTGTTGCTCGGTTCGAACCGACGACGACGCCCGCCGCAATCGCTGGAGACATTGAAAAGCTTCTCTAAGATTCTTTGCACAAGAAAAAGCCGGAGAGTCGCATTGACCTTCCGGCAATTTTTATGGTTTGCGCCACTCAATCATATCGTCGGGCAGATTGAACAGCCGCAAGATTTTGTTGACTATGTGATTTATCTGCGCTTGCAAGTCGGGCGGCGTGTTGTAGAACGTCAAGACCGGCGGCATAATGATTGCTCCGCAGTCGGCAAGTTCTTTCATGTTGCGCAGGTGAATTCGACTGAATGGCATTTCACGCGGCACGAGCAGGAGTTTGCGACTTTCCTTAATGCACACGTCCGCCGCCCGCAGTAAAAGATTTTCGCAGTAGCCCGACGCGATGCCCGCCAAAGTTTTCATGGTGCACGGGACGATTATCATTCCGTCGACGCGGAAACTTCCACTTGCAATCGACGCGTCCATTTGGTTCACGTCGTAAACGAAATCGGCAAGGCGGCGTATCTCGAAGATGTCAAAGTTCGTTTCGTCTCGTATGGTTAGTTCCGCGCCTTCGGTGATGATTAAATGCGTTTCGACCGATTCAATTTCTTTAAGCCGTCTTAGGAGTTCGACGGCAATCACTACGCCGCTAGCACCCGTCATGCCCACAATCAGTCGCATATCATTTCCTCTTTGAGTCGATAGCCTCGCGGCGTTATCATGAAGTCTTCCTTAACGAAGGTTTGAGAGTTGCCGATTATCACTAGCGAAAACATGTTGACTTCCTCTTGAGTGAAATTTTCTAGCGTCGAGATAACTTTAGTCTCGCCAGAGCGTCCCGCATTAGTCACGATGCCGACGGGCGTATTTTTTTTGCGGAACTCCAGCAAGATATTTTGAACTTCGGCGAGTTGCTGAACGCGGCGTTTGCTTTTCGGGTTATAAAGGGCGATAACGAAATCACCCGCCGCCGCCGAGCTTACGCGCCTTTTGATAAGCTCCCACGGCGTCATCAAATCGCTTAAACTTATAATTGCAAAATCGTTCATGAGAGGCGCACCTAGAATCGCCGCCGCCGCATTGACTGCACTGACGCCCGCGATAATTTCAAAGTGCGGACGCTTGTTTTTGGGCAAGTCAAGAATCATTTCAAGGACAAGCCCCGCCATACCGTAGACGCCGGCATCGCCACTGGAAACAACTGCCACGTTGCGACCGCTTAAAGCCTCCGCAATAGCTAGCTGGCAACGTTCGACCTCCTGCATCATTGCTCGCCCGATTATTTTCTTACCGCTTATGATATTTTCAATGAGCTTAATGTAAGTGTTGTAGCCCGCGACGACTTCGACGGATTTGATTGCCCGACGTGCTCGCAGTGTCATCTCGTCCAAGCCGCCTGGCCCTATCCCGACGACAAAAACTTTACTCATTAATCGCTAACCACCTTCCTTGCCCCGACAAATCGCGCCTTCCAATATTCGTTGTCGAGGCTGTCAATCTTCACGCCCTTACTTGACGAGGCATGAAGGAACTTTCCGTCGCCGACATAAATCCCGCAATGAGAGACGCCCGCCGTATACGTCGTGAAGAAGACTAGGTCGCCGGTCGTCAGTTGATTAGGTTTAGCGGCTCGCCCCAAGTTGTATTGCTCGTCAGCTAGGCGCGGAATCGTCACGCCGTGCATTTTGAAGACGTATTGCAGAAGCCCTGAGCAGTCAAAGCCTGAAGGAGTCGTGCCGCCGAAGACGTAAGGCGTCCCTATGAAACGTTGAGCCGTCGAGACGATTTGCTTACCTTGATTGCCGCTGATAAAGACTTTGCCATAAGGAGCAAGCGTCGTTGTCTTGCTGGTGTCCACGTCTGCGGCGGTGACTTTTAGGTCGGGCAAGCGTCGTCCTTTCTTTTCCTTAGCCTTCTTCAACGCTCGCCACGTGACGTTAGTGACAATGCCCGTTACGCTGATTTTGTTATCGTGTTGGAAGGCGGCGACTGCTCGTTCGGTCTCGGTGCCGTAAACCCCGTCAAGCTCGGTGATGTCGTAGCCGATTAGATAAAGTTTCTTCTGCAAGGTCAGCACGTCATTGCCGCGAGAGTTTCTAGAGAGGGTCGGCGACGCTAGAGCCGTGCCGCTTAGCAGTGTTATGATTGTGGCGGCGGTGATTGCTGTTTTAAACTTCATCGCATCAACCTCCAATACTTTATTCAAGGAAGTTAAATGAACTTGAACGAAAACCTCTGACCCGGCTTTAGGTAGCCCGTTAGGAAAATTTCTTCGTCGAGAATGTGCGCCGCGATATTAACACGCCCGTCGGCTGGCAACACATCTTGGATTATCTGAACTTCGCCCGCATATCGTCCGAAGTTTTCGTTGTCAATCGTCACGTCCCCGAAGCTACGTTGAATGGAAGGTTCTTCAGGTGGAATCTTTTCGCCGGTTTCCTTAAGGTATTGGCGACCCTCTACGGCACGAATCACGGACTTTGCAACGTCTGCGCGGCGCGTGAACGTGCGACTAAGAATTTCCGTTGTTATCAAGTCGTTGCTAAGGAGTTCGGCTTGGAAGATGACTTCATCTCTTTGAACCGTTGCGACCGCTTGCAACTCTTCTTGGGTAGGTTGCCCATCGCCGATTATGATAAAGTCGACGCCCAAAGCCGCTAAGAATCTCGCTGATAAGTCCGTTGAAAAGTTGCGGCAGTCTTCGAGAGTGGGAAGCCCTTCGCGAAGTGGCAAACGCCGCTTGCCGTCCTTGCTCGGAACAAACGCCCCGACCTCAATCCCTAAGTCGTGTAGGATACGGTTCTGGTTGTCGAAGAAGTAAGTATCTAATCCCGTCCACGGGTGCGGATAAAAGTTGTGTAGTGCGCTGATGTTGTTAAAGTCCGCTTTGCGTTCTATCAGGTCGTCCAAAAGTTCTTCGGTGACGGTTGAGGCGTTGAGTTGAATCTTGCGCTTGTGGCTAAGCTCGGCGACTTGTTCTGACGTGAAACCATCATCAAGGCGGAGGGTTATCCCGTCCATGTCGTATTGGGAAAAGTTTTGGGCATTCACGTCTAGGATAATTTCAAAGCCGTTGATAACCGCCGTTGCTAAGATGTCTTCCAAGTCCTCTTGAAAAGTTTCAGCCGCTGACGTTTCGGGAATTTGCACGGAGGTAAAAAGACGCTTGAAGCCCAGAGCCGCCGCCGACTCAATCAGCGAAAGATTTGCCTCGCTGTCGTAGTCTAGCCCTGCGTAAATCGATATTCCGTTCTGCATAACAAAATCTCCTTTGGCGAGAAAAGTTTACGTGCCAATCATAGCGTTAATTCGTTTGATACGGTCGCGGAGCTTATCATTGGTCGCTTGCACACAAACCATAAGATTGCCGCGAACCTTGCCGATTTTAATCATTGCGGCGGTCGTTAGCATGTTGAGCACCATTTTGGTAGCAGTGCCCGCCTTCATGCGTGTGGAACCCGTCAAAGCCTCCGCGCCAGTCACGGGCGTTATCGCAATGTCTACTACCTTAGCTAAAGCCGAATCCTCGACGCACGAGACGCCAACGGTTATCGCGCCGAATTTCTTAGCGAAGTCGACGCCGCCCAAGACGTAAGGTGTCCTGCCCGATGCCGTGATTCCAACCAGAACATCCGCCGCGCAGAAGTTGCGACTAGTCAAATCTTCTGCGGCAAGATTGAAGTTATCTTCCGCGCCTTCGACGGCACGAATCAACGCGCCTTCGCCGCCCGCAATCAGACCTTGCACCATATCAGGATTAACTCCGAACGTCGGCGGACATTCCGAAGCGTCAAGCACGCCGAGCCTACCGGAAGTCCCCGCGCCTATGTAAAACAATCTGCCGCCGCGTGAAAAAATTTCGGCAATCGCGTCGACCGCCTGTGCGACTTCGGGCAAGACACTTTCGACAGCCGCCGCAACCTTTTTATCCTCGTCGTTAATGAGCTTAACCATCTCAAGTGTCGTGCATTCGTCAATGTGAGCCGTCGCGGGATTTACCTTTTCCGTTGTCAGTGTAGAAAAATTTTCCATGATGTCACCTCAAGGAATGAATATCAAATCGGCAACTTCAGGATTGCCCTCGGCTATGTCCATTTTGAATCGGTGGAGCGGCGCGAAGATTGGCGAACCCTTTAACCTAAGCTGAAACCTAAGTAGCGTATGCGAATTGCTGCCGAGGACGGGAATTCTAGTTAAGACGTAGCTATTTGAATCGTTGGTTGCCAGTCCGTAGTCTTCGATGAACCCTGCACGGAACCCGACTTCCTTAGACGTGTCCTCGGCGTCGAGAGTGTACTTGCCGTCGGGGTAGGCTATGAACTTGGCGGGCTTCTTTAACGCCCACTCAATCGCCTGCTTCGAGCCGTAAATCTCATTCCAAAGTTTGTCGCCCTTTAGCGTCGTCAAGTCCTTGTAAGTCATAGTGTGGCTTTCAAAGTCCATGTAGCCGCCCGCCTGCAACGCCCGAACGAAATCCCACGATAGATAATCCTTCATGCCGATATGGTCAGTGACGATAAAGACTGTCGCCCGCATGTTGTACTTTTGCAGGAGCGGGAAAACGTTCTTATAAATGTCCTCGTGCCCGTCGTCGAAGGTCAGCACAATCGGCTTATTGGGCAGAGGCTTTCCCGTCTCCCAGGCGTCAAGCAGGTCATCAGGCGCAATAACATGATAGCCGTTGTCCACCAGATACTTTAATTGCGCCTCGAAGTCAGCGACCCTTAACGTCGTCGGATTGGTGTCGGTGTCGCTCACACGATGATAAACCAGAATCGGCACGCCGTCCGCCACTCGTGCAAACAACCAATAGACAAACCCCGCCGCTACCATAAGGAGCACAACCATTGCTACCAAAAGTTTCTTCATAAGCACGCGCTCCTTTCAGTCAAATTTCATTTCGGGTAATATATAACAAGCGGCGGGCAGTGTCAAGGAAATTAAACGATCTGAGGTAAGCAAAACTAAAAAAAGCCATCTTACTCTTTCCGTAGCAGACTTTGTAATAAACTAAGCCTCTTCCGTTAGTGGAGGAGGCTTTTTTGTTTACAGCTCTATCAGATATTTTGGCGAACGTGTTAATGGTTGTGCCGTGCCAGCCGTGACTAAAACGGTATCTTCAATCCTCACGCCGCCGAAATTCTCAATGTAAATGCCCGGCTCGTCAGTGACAATCATATTAAGCAGGAGATGTTCGCACTTGCTTAGCTTGCTTAATCGTGGCTCTTCGTGAATTTCCAAGCCGACGCCATGCCCTAAGCCGTGAACGAAAAATCTTCCGTAGCCCGCCGCCGTCAGTAGTTCACGAACCGCCGAATCAATTTCCTTGCCGCCTTTGCCAGCCGTGATGACTTCTAAGCCATAAAGTTGCGCGTCAAGCACAAGATTATAAATTTTGCGTTGGTCAGCCGTCGCCTTGCCGATACAAACCGTCCGCGTGATATCAGAGCAATAGCCGTTGAACGTCGCGCCGAAATCCATCGTAACGAGTTCGCCCGCGCTGATTGTCTTATCGGACGCCGTGCCGTGTGGAAAGGAACCGCGCCAACCAGAAGCAACAATCGTAGCGAACGCCGCCGCCTCGGAGCCAAGACGCCGCATGAAGTATTCCAAATCCGCCGCGACCTCGACTTCACGGACGCCGGGCTTGATGACCTGCAGAACTTTTTTAAAGGCGTCGTCGGCAATTTCGCACGCCCTGCGAATGTTGGCAATCTCCGCCGCGTCCTTAACTTGCCGCAAGCTATCCAACGCAATCGACTTGAACTCGACGCCTTTAAGCTCCTTCTTTAGGTAGCTGTGTTCGGCAACCGTCATTGTCAGCCCCTCGAAGCCGATTCTCTTGCAACCAGAAATTTTTATTTCCTCGACGATTTTTTTATAAAGCCCTTCGGTCTGCTCGACCAGCGTAAAACTTTTTGCCTGAGTGATTGCCTGTTCGGTGTAACGTCCGTCGGTTATGAGTTTGCGGAAGTTCTTGCCGATGAACAGAGCCGAACTATCGCCGCGAAAGCCGCTAAAGTATGTCACGTTCGGAACCTTCGTTATCAACACCGCGTCAAGTTCCTTAGCGTCAATTTCTTCTTGCAGTCTAATCAGTCGTTCGTTCATTTGGTATCCTTTTGAATCTTTCTAATAGCAATGTCAAGGGCGGCAATGTAGCTGTCGACGCCGAAGCCGCAAATCTGCCCCATGACGACCGGTGCAAGTACGGAAGTCCGGCGGAACTCTTCGCGGCGGTGAATATTCGATAGGTGCAATTCAATCACGGGCACAGGCACTGCGGCTATCGCGTCTCGCAGGGCAATGCTGTAATGCGTCAAAGCTCCCGCGTTTAGCAAAATGAAGTCGTATCGTCCGCGAGCCTTTTGGATTGCCTCGACCAGTTCGCCTTCATAGTTCGACTGCAGAAAGTCTATCGTATCAACGCCCGCCTCCTTTGCCCGCAAGCGTAGTAACTCGTTTATATCGTTAAGCGTCGTCCGTCCGTATATCTCTGGCTCACGTGTTCCCAGCAAGTTTAAGTTCGGTCCGTTCAGAACCAGAATCCGTTTGACGTTGACGCCCTCAGCGTTTGATTGCAAATCCTTTCTCCCCTTCCACAACGGGCAAGTCGCTAAGTTCAAGGCTATCAACCCTGATTCGACCTTTGCCCTTTTTTATCCGTTCGATAAGCTGTTCGATAATCAGCGGCTCGCCTTGAAGTTCCATAGTTACTGAACCGTCGCTCATGTTCTTAACCCAGCCCGTCACGTCGCGAGCTCTTGCCTCCGCTTGAACAAACCGTCGAAAGAAAACTCGTTGCACGCGACCGACTGCACGCCCCGCCTTACGTATGGTGTTAGTATCTGATGGCAAATGTATTCTCCCCTTTGATGACGGGCAAATCACTGGCTGTATAATTCGTGACCTTAATCCATTCGTTGCCGCGTTTAATCTTAGCAATGAGACGTTCGACCGTTGGAGCCTCGCCTTGAAGTTCCATAGTTACTGAACCGTCGCTCATGTTCTTGACCCAACCAGTTATGCCCATAGCCTTAGCGTTGCTCTGCACGAAGAATCTAAAGCCGACGCCTTGCACGCGACCTTCAGCACGCCCCGCCACGCGCACGCCGTTTTCAAGGTTGACGGTCTCCACGGGTTCGGCGTCCTCGTCTGCGCCGCCAAAAATATTTCTCCAGAAACTCATTGTTATCAACTCCTCATCAGTGACCAAATCTCCACGGGCTCGACGACCGGAACTCTTACAATCTGTTGCGCGTGCGGTGCGGATAATATCTCGTGCCCGTCCTCGTCTTGCATTGAAGTTATCGTCTGCGCGAATGTCTTGCCCTTTGGTTGAAGGAATTCCACGCGCTCCCCGACGCTGAACTTGCCGCGTTGTTCAATCGTTGCAGTCATCGTCACGGCGTCGAAGGCTCGAACTATCCCTAAGAAATCTGATGCTCGGTTCGGCTTTGACGTGGAATGGATTTCCGTTGGCTTGTCGTCGCTTAGGAAAAATCCCGTCGTGTACGGTCGATGAGCAACCTTATCCAACTCCTCAAGCCACTCGCCACGAACTTTAAAATCTCCGTCGAAATATGAATCAATCGCCGCCCGATAAACTTTGACGACGCCCGCCACGTAATTAACGCTCTTCATGCGTCCTTCAATCTTCAACGAAGCCACGCCGCTTGCAATGACCTTATCAAGGCAGGGAAGCAAGCACAAATCCTTAGAGTTCATGACGTAGGAGCCGCGCTCGTCCTCACCGACGGGGAAGTATTCGCCCGCTCGTGTCTCTTCCACCAGATTATATTTCCAGCGACAGGAATGAGTACACGCGCCTTGATTGGCATCGCGCCCCGTCAGATACTTCGATAGCCAACAGCGTCCCGAATACGATATGCACATTGCCCCATGAATAAAAATTTCCAACTCCGCCGCACAGTTCCGTTTAATCGTTTCAATCTCCGTGCAGGTTAATTCGCGGGCAAGGACAATTCGACTTGCGCCCATTTCGTGGAAGAACTTCGCCGCTCTCCAGTTCGTGACGTTCGCTTGCGTGCTTATGTGAATTTTTAAGCCCGTCTCCTTAACCAAAGATAAAACGCCCAAATCGGAAACTAACACCGCGTCGACGCCAACATCGTCTAAAAAATGCAAGTAGTCGGCTAGTGTCTCGAAGTCCGCGTTGCGTGCGAAGACATTGACCGCCGCATAAATCTTTTTGCCGCGTCCGTGAGTGAATTTAACGGCTTGGATAATCTCTTCGCGTGTGAAATTATCGCCGAACGCACGCAAGCTGAAATTTTTCCCGCCGAAGTACACAGCGTCCGCCCCGTAGACTAACGCCGCCTGCAATTTCTCAAGATTTCCAGCGGGTGCTAGCAATTCCGGCTTAACGATAGTGATTGACAAGATTTAAATGCTCCTCGTAAGTATAAGCGTAATGGTTATGCCCCATGCGGTCTGCAACGAAATAAAGATAATCGGTGTCGGCAGGGTGCAGGACTGCTGTAATCGACGCCATGCCAGGATTGGCAATAGGCCCGGGCGGCAGTCCCGTATGCTGATAGGTGTTGTACGGCGAATCAATCTGCGTGTCCTCGATTGAGACTTCCTCCTTGGGCGCGTCCATTAGGTATTGCAACGTCGCGTCGGTCTGCAGTGGCATATTGAGCTTGAGCCGCTTTAACAGAACTTGTGCGACAATCGGGCGGTCTTCGGGGAAACGGACTTCACGTTCAACGAGTGAAGCAAGCGTTATCAAGTCGTAAACCGATAAGCCCATCTTTTCTGCCGTTACACGCATTGTTGGCGTTAAGCGGTCGTCAAACGTTCCCGCCATAAGCTTTAGTATCTCGTCAATCTCAATGTCGCTCTCAACGTTGTAAGTATCTGGGAAAAGGAAACCTTCCGCCGCGAAGAAAACATTTTGACGCTTGCGCATGTAGTCATAGGGCGCGAAGTCCGCCGCCGCCTTAAGGAATTCTTCTTTGTCTACCAGGTCTAGATTATAAAGACGCTCGGCAATCTCCTTGACGCCAAAACCTTCCGGCACCGTGAATCGGATAACCGTTTTCTCGCCCGTCAAAAGTTTCTCGAAGACTTCTTCATCGCTCATGTTAGCCGTAAAGGTGTAAGCACCGGGGCGGAACTTGTCATCGTAGCCATAGAGCCGCGCAAAGAGTCTGAAGCGTAAGCTACTGTCGATTATGTCTTTCTCCGCTAAACGTTCGGCAATCTCGGCAGTCGATAGCCCTTCGCGAATCTTAACGTTGATACGTTGCTCCTCCTCAATGACGGTATCGGTTGGCGTCTCGGTTTGGACGGGCGTTTGGAATTGTGCGACGGAAGGGTCTACAAAAACCAATACCGCGCCTATAACCACGACGCAAGCGAACACCGCACCCGCCACAGTCGCCACGAACCGCATTGAAATTTCTTCGCGAAGTTCGCTAAGGGAAATGTTGAGCTTCTCCCGCAAAGTTTTTTTGCCTGCGCGGCGTGAAGGAATATCAATCTTTTTGGTGTCGGCGTCGCTTAAACCTTTATTTTCGTCGGGCGTGTTGTTCATGCTTCTTCGTCCAAAATTCTTTCGTAAGCCGCTTGAACCTTCTCGAACTCCTCGTCGGTCGGCTCGATATATTCTTCCTCGCCGTCCGCATTCACGACGATTTTAGCAATGACAACGTCCTCGTCCTCGCAACTGCAATCACAACTGCAATCACAACCACAATCGCAACCTTCGCCGTGTTCGTCATTAATCCCAACCAACAGAGCAAAGTTTTCGCCGTCAACAGGGATAATCATCTCCTCGACGTAGTAGAAGACATTGCCCTTGTCGTCAGTCATCTCAATCACAAAATCATCGTCCAGAATATCTTCGCGCTTATTCATTCCCAATTCCTCATTCCTTATTCCTAATTAGAATCAAGCCAGCCTTGTAAGAGCAACGTGACGCTACATCCAGTGGGTATGCTTTCACGTCCTCGATAAGTCTAGCTTATTACCGCACCTTGGCTGTCCAACCAACCTTGCAGGATATAAACCGCCGCCATCTTGTCGATAACTTGCTTGCGTTTCTTGCGACTCAAATCCGCCGCGATTAAGTTTCGTGTCGCCGCAACCGTGCTTAAGCGTTCATCCCAAAAAATTTGCTTGACCTCAGGGAACGCCGCGTTTAACTTCGATGCAAACTTTTTTACCAGCTCGCAACGTGTGCCCTCAGTGCCGTCCATATTCTTTGGCAAGCCTATAACAAAGGTCGTCGCTTCGTATTGTGTGACGAGTTCGCCAAGCCGTTTCAAATCGTCCCTATTCGACGTGCGGCGGATTGTTTCGACACCTTGGGCGGTTATACCGAGTAAATCACTCACGGCAACTCCAATGGTCTTATCGCCAATGTCCAGAGCAAGTGCCCTCACCGCCTGCCCTCTAGTCGTTCAAGATAACTACGCACTAATTCTTCTAATAGCTCATCACGTTCAACCTTGCGAATCATGCTACGCGCCTCAAGATAACTCGTCACATATGCAGGGTCACCACTCAAAAGATAGCCGACCAGCTGATGCACAGGGTTATAGCCCTTCTCAGTCATCGCTATATATGCGTTCTTTATGACTTTCTGCGCACGGTTCTCTTCGACGCCAAATCTAAACATACGCGTCTCGTCGCTGACCGTTCTAGTCTCGTCACTCATGTAATCACTTCCCTAAAATTTTTTCCCGCATTGTACACCAAAAAAGCGGCTAGTGACAAGAAAAACTTTTCCTATCACCCGCCGCCGAAAGATACTAAAGATTTCTTTATAAGTCGTAGCCGAGTATCTTTGCTTTATCAAAGTCAGCTTTTGCCTTAGCCGTGTCGCCCAGAGCTTTATAACATTCACTGCGAGCTTTGTAAGCCCAAGGAACCAGCCCTTTAAAGTTCTCATCGCGTCCCATAAGCGGAATTGCTTGCGTGAAATCGGCAATGGCTTTATCGTACATTTTCAACTTTTGGTAACATTCGCCACGGTCGTAATAATGATAACCAATCATAAATTCTTGCGTTTCAAACTGAATTGCCTTTGTTAAGTCTTCAATCGCCAAAGAATAATTCTCCATGTCAAGCCGATAGAAATTAGCGCGATTCATGTAGACATGCGCGTTTTTCGGGTCAAGTTCAAGAGCCTTGTTATAGTCGGCAAGAGCATGAGCATTATCCTTGGCAATTTGTTTCCAGTATAGTGCACGATAAACATAATTCTGCACATGACGCGGGTTAAGTTCGATGGCGCGGTTGAAATCTTTGATAGCATTGGGATAATTCTTCGCCATGTAGTAAACGAAGCCACGATTGCCATAAGCCTCAGAATAATCGGGCTTAAGCTGAATGGCGCGGTTTAGGTCGTCAAGTGCCTGTTCACGAAGTTTTTTACCCTCGGCAACATTTTTATCAACAAGTTCTTTTTCCGAAGCACGGACGTTGCGGATGTTCCCGCGCCAGTTGTAAGCGGTGGCATTGTCGGGTTTAAGTTCAATCGCCTCGGTGTAAAGTTTAATTGCATCGTCGAATTTTTGATTATAAGCTAGTCGCGTGCCTTCCTCGATTTTCTGATTGGAAAGGAATTCATTATCAACTTGCTCGAACTCCGATTTTAGTTTCGCCCGCCCCGCCTCGTCAGTAATGGTGCTGGCACGCTTGCGCAGGTCTTCAACATTGCGTTCGTTCTCGGAGGCGGCTTCGTTAGTCTCGCGGGTCTGAGTTATCAGCTTAGAGCGTTCGTTGAGGTCGCGCTTGCGCCAATTTCTTATCTCGCCGTCGTCGACTTTGACATCAACCGTCGCCTCCCACATGACAAGAATAATTTGGTCAGTCACCTGCTTAGCGACTTGATTGTATCTGACTTCGCCAACGATTTCATAAGTGTTGCTGGTTATCGCGGTTATCTCGTCTTCAGTCAGCTCATTATTCACCGAGCGCGAATAAGTCTTGAGATAAACGCCCGCTTGCTTGACGGCATTTTTAATCGCCTTGTCGCGGGCGCGGAGCTTGACTATATCTTGCGACTCAAGCTCGTTGCCGTAGTCCACACCCATTGCCGTATAGGTTTTAAACTCGGCGTCTGCTACTGGCAAGCAAAACAAATTCCCGACGACTATAAGCGACGCCGCCAAAAGTTTCCGCCAATGCCTTTTAATCATAATCCGCACCTCCTGCCACGCATTATATATCACGGGTTCGACCAGCTACAAGAAAAACTTTTCCGATTGACTTTGAAGAATTACCTGCTAAACTAAGCCACATGAAAGGAGATAAGATAATGAATAGCATCAAAATGATAGTGCCAGTCACTGTAAAGGCAAAACTCACCGAGAAACTTAGAGCGCGACTCGTCGACGAGGCTGTAAAGGTCGCTGAGCAAATGGAGCTCGAACTCAAGCAGATTAACATCGACATGCAACGCGAGCTTGACAGGAACCCTCAGCACGAGCCGCAGATTAGGAATTTCTTCGCCAAAGAGATTGCTCCTCGTCAAGGACGCCTTGAGGAGGCTCATCGTCGCAAGGAGACATTCGAGAAGCTTGCCCTCGGCGCGGAAATCATTCAAGGTACGACCGAACGGCAAGTTGAACTTAAGGTTGGAGACAACCTGCGCGAGGCTATGAACGTAGAAATTTTGGTGGAAGATGACAAAATTATTGCAATCAGAGGATAAAATAATCGTTGGCAAGGTCGGCGCGACACGCGGGCTTGACGGCACGCTTAGAATCATTCCGCTGACTGACTTTGAAGGACGCTTCGACGGTTTGGAAAAAATTTTCGTCGGCGGCAAGCTCTTCGATGTCGAAGCGGTCAAACACATTAGTGAACAACTCTTTATCAAGTTCGCGGGCGTGGATAGTCGCGAGGACGCACGAGCTTTGACGAATAAATTTCTGACGGTCGACAGGAAAGACGCCGCCCCGCTCGATGATGGAGAGTTTTACACGTTCGACATTATCGGCTGTGAGGTCTTCGGCGGCGATAAGAGGCTTGGCACCGTAACTAACGTCCTAAAAACTGGTAGCAATGATGTCTTCGAGGTAGACGGAAACATTTTAATTCCCGCGCTAAAGTCTGTTGTCCGTTCGATTGACATTGCCGCTAAAAAGATTCTGGTCGACGAACATGCTTATTGACGTTATAACATTGTTCCCAGAGATGTTCGCGGGCGTCTTCGGCGAAAGCATTATCAAACGTGCTATCAAAAAAAATATTTTGGAGGTTCGTTTCACGCAACTGCGCGACTTCGCCTTTGATAAGCACAGGCAAGTTGACGACTCCCCCTTTGGAGGCGGCGCGGGCATGGTGCTTAAACCGGAGCCTGTCTATTGTGCGGTACGTGACGTGTTGAGTAAGTCCGACGACGTTAAGCGCAGGATAATCATCACCGACCCCGCCGGCGAAGTCTTTAATCAAGCTAAGGCTAAAGAACTTGCCGCTCTTGACCAAATCATTTTTATCTGCGGACACTATGAAGGCTTTGACGCTAGAATTTATGACCTTGCCGACGAGATGATTTCAATCGGCGATTACGTGTTGACGGGCGGCGAACTTCCTGCAATGGTTATCGTCGACGCGGTGGCACGAATGCTCCCCAATGTCTTAGGTTCGGCGGAGTCAGCGTTGACGGATTCTTTCTTCGATGGCATGTTAGGTTATCCGCAATACACCCGCCCGCGAGACTTCGAGGGAAATACCGTTCCTGATGTTTTACTGTCGGGCAACCACGCCGCAATAAAAAAGTGGCGCGAGGAGCAAGCACTGAACTTGACGCGCCTTAGGAGGCCTGAATTGATAAAATGCCAAAAGCAAAAACTATGCTGATTGCCATCGCCATTATGCTTTTGTTGATTGTTGGCGGTATCTTTGTTAGTCGAAGCTGGTATCAACAGAAGCAGTTAAGCGAAAATCCCACAATCCTTGCTCGGCAAGCAGTGGAAGCACATGACCTTGAGACCTTTAAACGATACGTCGACCTCGATAAGGTGATTGACGCGGCAGCGGCAGAAATCTTGACCGAGCAAATCAATTCCACTCTTGCTCCCACGGTTTATTCAATGGACGAACTGCAAAGCCGCTATGATAAGCTTAAGGTAGATTTCGTGAAGTGTGCTAAGGCGGCGACGGAAGAATATATTTCGACTGGCAAGGCAACTTTTCCAAACGACCCAACCGAAGCGCAGAACTTTTTAAAGAAGTCGGGCGTAGCGTCCTGCGAGATTAAAAGTATTTCTAAGCCCATGCAAAGAGACGACTCTCGGATTGTAAAGATGATGATTCATAATCCGCAGATGAAGTTCAACTTCGAGGTTGAATTGATGTTGGAGCCTGCAGGGGAAATGGATTGGCGTATCACGGGCGCGAAAGGTTTTGGCGATTATTACAAAGGTTATCGTCGTATGCTAAAGCGCAAACTCGATTCACTCAACGCGCCGATTGTCCGCCAGATGGATTCAATCTTCAAGGTTAAAGACTTCAGCATAAAGAACACGGGCGGCGATGAATACGGCTTTTCGCAGACGCTAGACATCGAGATAAAGGCTAGCATTCAATCGGATAAGCCGCTAGCTCAAGTTTGCGGCAACATTATCCTTCATGGCAAGGACGATCAAGAGAGCTTTACACCCTTTGTTATCGATACGGACGTTTCTCAAGGCTTGCAGACCTTCCACGTGACAAAGACCCTTAACCCGTTTATCCGCGCCGACGTGGACGCAATGAAGCACGGCTTTAGGAAAAACGACCTGCGCATTGAGGTTACGGAAATCATCTTCGCGGACGGCACTAACTTAAAAGAACTCGACAGCTTGCCCGAATAAAATTTTACAAGAGGTGAGTCCAATGAAATGGTTGCTCCCAAACGCTTGCACGGCGGCAAATTTATTCTTCGGAATGCTATCAATCATTTCGACCTTTGAAGGCGACTTCTTCTATGCGTCGGTATTTATCTTGCTTGCGTTGATAGCCGACGGCATGGACGGACGAGTTGCACGGGCTTTGAATGCGGCGTCGGAACTAGGCAAGGAAATGGATTCACTTTGTGACCTCGGCTCGTTTGGAGTGGCTCCCGCGTTCTTGGCTTATGCCTTCTGCATGCACAACTACGGGACGTTCGGCAAGGCGGCGGCGATAATCTTCGCGCTGTGTGGTATGTGGCGGCTTGCCCGATTCAACGTCAATACAAGCGTCGTGCACGGGTTCTTCATGGGGCTAGCAATTCCGGCGGGCGGTTGCATCGTGGCTACGACAACGCTATTGTTCTTGGCAATGGGCATTCACCCCGAAGAGTTCGGGCTCGTCTACCCAATAACGGTTATAATCGTCGCTTACCTCATGGTAAGTCATGTGCACTATCCAAACTTCAAAGGCGACGGCGACGAAAAAATTTTCCTAGTGACGAAAATCTTTGCGGCGGTGATGTTCGCGGCGATAATCTGGCTGACTCAATCGGCAATCGTTCAAGGCGTGCTCACGGCGATTTTCTCAACGTATGCGGTCTTCGGCATCGTCAATTCCCTGATGGCTCTGATGACGCGGCGATAATTCTTGACAAAAAAAATTTCCCCTGCAAAGGCGCAGGGGTTTTTCTTTTTAGCGGAGTGTGATTACTTCTTCCGAACCATGTCGACTTTGTCTTTGCCGGTCTTGTAAGTCACCTTCTCGACGTGGCGTTTGTAGACTCGTGCGGCTTTCTGTTTCTCCTCAAGGGCTTTGCGCTCTTCCTTGCTCAAGTTCCTCTTAGCGGTCGTGTCAAACTGCTTAAAGAAATCCTCCGCCGCCTTGCCGTAGTCCTTGGTCGTTTTGTCGAGCGTGTTACTTTGAATGCTGTAGGTGTACATGAGCTTTGAGTCTGCGGCGTTGTAGACGTAGAAGAAGAGCCACGGACGCTTTGCACTGTTCGTGACGGTCGTTATAACGTAGGTGTCGGCGTACTTGGAAATATATTGCTTGTAAATCTTCTCGGCCTCAACCACGTCCAAAGAGTGAATGTCAATGCCCGTGTCGCGCCGAATCGAGGATACAACATCTTCATAGGCGATAATCTCGCGACTGGAAGTGAACCTGCCCGCGTTGTAGACTTCCCGTGCGAAGTCGTAAATATCAGGCTCGGTGTCCTCTGTCTTGTAATAGTTCGGGAAGGCAATCGCTATCTTCTTGACGGTAGTAATATCGGCACCATCTTCAATCATCTCCTCGAAAGCCGCAAATGCAATCGAAGACGTGAACATCATCGCCAACATCATCACTGCGACGAAAAATTTTTTGGTCAATTAAATCTCCTCCTTAAGTAAGCCGTGAGCCTTAAGAGCCGTTTTGATTTGTTCTAAGTGCTTAGGTTCAGGCTCGCACAACGGCAAACGCAATTCGCCGACGTTCCAGCCAAGGAGCCGCATTGCCACCTTGACGGGAATCGGATTGACTTCGCAAAACAGCGCGTCGATTAGGTCGCAGTAATCGATTTGCATACGCGACGCCTCATCAATCTTGCCGTCGAAGTAATTCTGGCAGATAAGATGCGTATCGTACGGCGCGACGTTCGACATAACGGAAATCACGCCGACGCCACCGAGTGACAAAATCGGAACGGTTTGGTCGTCGTTGCCCGAATAAATCGCCAACTCGTCGCCGCAAAGTTTGCGCGTCCTAAGGATTGACGTTAAATCGCCGTTAGCCTCTTTGGTTGCGACAATGCGCGGGTGTCTGCAAAGCTTAGCATAAGTCTCTGGCTTAATGTCGACGCCTGTCCGCCCCGGCACGTTGTAGAGAATCGCGGGTATGTCAATGCTGTCGACAATCTTTGTGTAGTGCGCGACCAGCCCGGCTTGAGTGCACTTGTTATAGTAAGGCGTAACCAGAAGAACTGCCGACACCCCGACGGACTGTGCATAGCGTGAAAGCTCAATGGCGTAAGACGTGTCATTGGAACCAGTGCCCGCTATGACTGGAACGCGGCCTGCTACGTGTTCGACGGTGAATTTAATTGCGGCTTTGTGTTCGGTGTCGTTCATCGTAGCCGTCTCGCCCGTCGTGCCCGTAATACAAATTGCGTCCGTGTGGTTTTTAATCTGGTCGTCAATCATGCGTCCGAGTTCCGCGAAATTTACGCCCGTCTTGTCAAACGGGGTAACTATCGCGACGCACGCGCCCTTAAATGGAATTTGTTTCATCTTTAGCCCTCCAAAAAATTTTATTCTAAAGCTTGCTTGACTTCGCCGAAAAGCTCCGCGTTCTCTTTTAGGACAGTCTCATTGCCGAAGACGCACAAGCAATTCTGATTCATGCAATCGCCAACGAGTTTCGATAAGCCGCGAATATCTTCCTGCCGCGTGGAAAGAATTTCGTCGCGGGATTTCTGGCGGTCAGCGTAGGTGATATTCCTTAGGCAAAAGTCTGCGGCGAGCTGTCCTTTAATTGCCGGTGTCAATGGTTTGTCAATCTTGCTTAGTGTGCCGATTATGTACTTATCCATTTCGCGTTCGCTCACGTCAAAGGCTTTAAGGAAATCCGCCGTGCCGTCGAAGGTCTCAAGGGTCTTGCTAAGGTTGGGGTCGCGGTATGAACCGAAGAATAACGCGCCATTACGATTGAAGCTCGCGAAGGCTCCATAGGCTCCACCCTGCACGCGGATTTTCGTCCAGAAGTATTCATAGCGCAGAATCGTTTCCAAGACGTTCAAAGCTCCCGTGTACTCGTGCCCAAGCTCAATGAAATTCGCGCCCTTGCCGACGTATTGAACGCGGCTTTGAGAGTACAAACCCTCATTGCGCGGCTTGCACGGGAAGGAGTAATGCTCCCGCTTAAACTCGTCAATCGTCATGCTCTTCAACAAGCCAGACAAGTGCGGCGTGAATTCCTTGTAAAACTCCTCGGTCGCCGTCACGCTGACAATCAGTCCGTTGCGATTAATCAGGCGGTCGTGCACGTCGCACAGGTCGTCGACAAGTTCATCAAACTTGTTATCGAAGTCGGCGAGTAAGTCTTTTAAGAACTTGTTGTACGGTAGATAAGCGGCGGCGTTGTAAGCTCCAGTCTTTGTCTGATACGCGGCGAGTTGTGCGGAAATTATCGTCGTCGCCATGTTCTGAAGGTTGAGTTCAAAGCCGATTTGGTCTTGCTCAATGAGTT
The DNA here is from genome assembly GCA_014764605.1 of Quinella sp. 1Q5. Classification (GTDB taxonomy): domain Bacteria; phylum Bacillota; class Negativicutes; order Selenomonadales; family Selenomonadaceae; genus Quinella. Next base: position 18,835 of record JACXWG010000023.1, read on the forward strand.
CGCGGATACGTTTCTTGTTGTTAAAGGTCGTCTCGTTGAAAATCTCGGCGATAATGTCGGTCATCTCTGGGAGCTTCGACTTTAGAGCTTTAACAAAAACTCTAAAGCGCGGCGCGAACGAGTGCGGCAACCTGTTTTCGGAATCAGCGCGAAGAGTCGAACCAAATCCGCCGATGTTTAGGTTAGTCAGTATCGCGAGTTCTTCATAAGAATGCCGCTTGGTGTCGACGTTGCTTAAAAGGCTCGTGAGCAAGTACGCATGGAAGAGTTTATCTTGCGGAACCTTCGAGGCGTCAAAGTAAAAGGTCAGGTAGATTATCCCGTGTGTGTCGAGGTTGCTGAACAAAATCTTCGTGCCGTCGAGGTCGCGGAACTGTAGTGGCAAATGTTCAGCTTCCTTGCGCAAATCTTCACGCTTGAGGATTGGTATCGTCTTTAATGCTTCGGGCGCGTCGGGTGTTTGCTGACGAAGTTTTAGCTTTTTCGTCGTTTCGATAATCTCTTGAACTTGTGCGGGCGTCAAAGTCTTTTTAATTTCGGCGAGTTTTGCGGCTTGCTCGGCGTCGCGTCTCTTGGCAAAAGTCTTGTCGGGGGCAAGCGTCATCAAAACCTTATGCGGGTTGTCGAGGAAATATTTCTTGACGATACCTTCAAACAAGCCCTCATCTAGTCCGCGCTTAATCACCGCGAGGTCGTCTTCATAACGCAGGTAAGCATTCGGGTCGCCGCCATAAAGCCACGTTTTGAGGAGCCGTAAGCCGTAAATCAATCCCTTTGGCGCAAGTCCGAAGTCAGCTTCACGAAGTTTGAACTCCATTAGGTTAATTGACGCCTGCAACAGTGTCTTATCAATCCCATTGTCGGCGAGCCTTTGCAATTCATCAGTTAGGAGCTTGTAGAATTTTTCTACGCGGTCAATTTCCGAACCCGTCATTGTGATTGTAAAGGTCGGCTGGCGCAAATCGTCTTCAAGTCCGGCATCAACGTCCTTGCCTAAGCCTGAATCAATCAGAGCCTTGCGGACGGGCGCGGCGGGGCTCGTGAACAATGCGTGCGTCAAGACTTCTAGGGCAAGATTCGTTCGAGTGTCTAGGGTATCGCCCACGACCAGATTAAGCGACAAGAAACTTTTTTCAGCGGCGGATTCGTCTTCGCCAATCGGATAAACTTCAGCAACGCGCTTCATCTTGTCAAAGGCGGGGTGGAAGTTAATTGCCGAATCAACCGCAATCCTATCGAACTTGCTAAGGTATTCGCGGTCAAGATATTCTAACTGCTCGGCAATGTCCACGTCGCCATAGAGATAGATAAAGCTGTTCGACGGGTGATAAAACTTCTGGTGGAACGCGGCAAAGTCTTCTTGCGTCAGGCTAGGAATGGCTTCGGGGTCGCCGCCCGATTGATAGCCGTAACAATTCTGCGGAAAGGTATTGCGCAAGAGCTTATCGCCCAAGATGTCGTCGGGCGAAGATAACGCGCCCTTCATCTCGTTATAAACCACGCCGCTATAAGTCAACGGAGCGTCGGCGTCGGCAATCTCATAATGCCAGCCCTCCTGCATGAGGATTTCGGGCGTCGTAAGCATTGCGGGATTGAACACGGCGTCAAGGTAAACGTCCTGCAAGTTGCGGAAGTCCTTAGCATTGCGACTCGCCACGGGATAAACGGTCTTGTCGGGATAAGTCATGGCGTTGAGGAAAGTATTCAGCGAACCTTTGACCAACTCAACGAATGGTTCCTTAAGCGGATACTTCTTCGACCCGCAAAGCACCGAATGTTCAATTATGTGAGCAACGCCCGTATCGTCTTTGGGCGGCGTGCGGAACCCGATATAGAAAACTTTGTTATCGTCAACGGTATCGACGTAGAAGAGCCTAGCCCCCGTCTTTAAGTGTTCAAGCTCGTAAGTCTTCGCGCCAATCTCCTCGACTTTGGAAACGTTCTTTAGGCGGAAGCCGTTGAGTTCTTCACCAATCTTTAGCATATAATCGCTCCTTTCACACGTTGAAAAATATTTTATTCGCAAACCCGCACGGCGTCAACCTTCAACGGCTTGTATTCAAGCGGCGGCTTTGTTATCATTGAACGCGATTCAAAGGAGGGAACTCGTATGGCGAAGATTTTCAACTACACGGACGGCAACGAGACCATCACAGGCTACAACGGCGGCGATACGATTCAGATTATGGCGGGGAAGGTCGATAAGTATTCCTTCGACGGAAACGACTTGATTTTTACAATCGGCTCCGGCTCTTTGCGGCTTGTTGACATGAAGGGACGCGCAATCACCGTTAAGACCTCCTCCGGCAAGAAGACGACGAAAATTTACGGCACGGGCTACACGGGGCAAGACGTTATCAAAAATCTCGTCAAGGCGTGGACTAAAACTCAGCTCACTGGAATTCCTAAACTCGATGAGGCAATCAAGCTGTGTTCGCACTTCAAAGGAGTTCAAGACGTTATCGATCACATGGTCGCGGATTGCAAGTCGGCTGGCGACGGAGATACCTTCCTTAAAAAATATTGCGGTATCATCTTGGAAAACAACGACATCGGAGCAATCACGGGCTGGGATGCAGGCGGCTTAAAGGTTAAGACTACCAGAAACATTCTTCCAAAGAAGACGCCGCTTGAACACCTAGACGACTACACGCAGGCTTCATTCGTCCGCAACAACGTGACGATAAACATTTCCTCGACTGGCGACAGCTTGACTGCTGACGGCAAAAAAATTTTCGACGGGCTTTACAGTTGGTGGGCTCAGGGCGTGCTTAATCTCATCGAAGAAAGCTACGGTGTCGAGTTCCAGGCAGGAAACGAGATTAACATTGCTTTGACACCGAACGCAAGTTATTGGGCACATACTAGCGGTAACAAAGACGTTACTATAAGCTTGAACTATACGCACTTCAAGAACGACGAGGACTATCAAGGCAACGGCGTCGACAGGACTATTGCTCACGAGTTCACGCACATTGCACAGGCTCTTTTTATGGGAAGTCTTCCGCAGTTCTTAAAGGAAGGTCTTGCCGATTTAACGTGTGGCATAGATCTCAGAAAAACTACCGTGATAAAGAATGTGGCTGGCAACGCTGACACGCTCAAGAAGTATCTGGATTTAGGCAAGGGCGGCACGGGCAATCCCAATTACTACGCGGCAGGCTACATGTTCTATCGTTACCTAGCTAAGCAAGCCGCCGACGCTTACGACAGCTCCTCCGACTACGCGTGGACGGCTAATCATCTCATAAGCGGTACGAGTAAGGCAGACTTCCTGACAAGTAGTGGCACGAACTCAACTATCATGGCGGGCGCGGGCAATGATACGCTAACGGCTCACGGGGACTCAATAAAAATCTTCGGCGAAGGCGGCAACGATACTATCCTAACCAACGGCGAAGCCATAAAGGTATCGGGCGGCGCGGGCAGAGACAAGCTTAAGAATCTCGGCGACCAGTCCACCTTAGCGGGCGACGCTGGCAACGACACCATCATTAACGGCGGCTACTGGGAGAATGAACGCGGCGGAGCTAACGTTTCAATCAGCAGCGGAGCGGGCAACGATACTATCATAAGTCACGGCTCAAATTCTGTCCTTGACGGCGGCATTAACAAAGATTTGATTTACAATGGCTACCGCTACTACGAGCCGACGAAGTACTTTTACAACGCAAATGATGACGACTTCCGCGGCAACGGCTCGACTATCCTTGGCGGCACGGGCAATGACACCATTTACAACATCGGCGACAAGGTCTCAATCGACGCGGGCACGGGCAGGAACTTTATCAGCAACGGTAACGCCTATTGCATTGGAGGTTCACGCGTCATAATCACGAGTAGCACGAATAACGACACCTTAACCAATTACGGCGGCTCACGTGTCAAAATAAGCGCGGACGCGGGCAACGACCTAATCGAGAACATTTACGCCGTTAACTATCGCGACTACAGCCAAGAGACTAAGCTATACGAGACGATTGAAACTATCTTCCCCGAACGCGTTACGCTTTCTGGCGGCAAGGGCAACGATACGATTATCAACAACGGCTCCAAAGTTCTTATAAAGTACACAAGCGGCGACGGCAACGACCTTATCCGAGGCTTCAACGCGACTTCGACGCTGTCAATCGCGGGCGGCACGTATTCGACGACTAAGAGCGGTGAAAATATTCTCGTGGCTGTCGACGATGGCAAGATAACCCTTCAAGGCGCGGCGAGTCTGTCGGCTGTCAACATAAAGGGCACGAAGGCTTTGACTGTGACGAACAAAACTAAATCGCCCGTGACTATCGACGCTGCAACCAAAGTTATCGACGCCTCGACACGGACGAAGGCTGTTAAACTTACGGGCAACGATTTAGCTAATTCAATCTTCGGCGGCTCCAAGAACGATACTTTAATCGGCGGCAAGGGCAATGATTCTCTCTGGGGCAACGGCGGCGCGGACACGTTCATTTACACGGCTGGCGACGGCAAAGACGTTATCTACGGCTTCGACAGCAAAGACACGCTGACGCTTGACGAATTGGACTTCACGACCTCTTACAGCAAGTCAAAGGGCACGATAACTTTTAAAAGCGACGGCGGCTCCGTCACGCTTAAAAACTTCACAACCTCGACTTTCCACATTAACGACGACACGTATAAAATCAGCGGCTCCAAACTCAAGAAAACGACTTAATCACTTGCCGATACAGAACTTGGAAAAGATTTCGTTAAGGACGTCCTCGCCAACAGCCTCGCCGGTCAGCTCGCTTAGACACTCCAAAGCCCCGCGCAGGTCAATCGACACGAAGTCAATCCCGACATTCGCTTGAATGGTCGCTTGCGCCTCGTGCAAATGTTTCACGGCTAGGCGGAGGAGGTCGGCCTCCCGCTCGTCGCGGACAAAGCTCATCTCAAAATCAATCGTGCCGACGCGTTCAGTTATCGCGGACAAAAGTTTATTGCAACCTTCGCCGCTTCTAAGTGACAACTCAATCACTTGCGCGGCGGGGATTTTTTTTGCCAAAAGCTCGGCAGTCGTGACTTGCGGCAGGTCAATCTTAGTTAGCAGTATCAAAGCGTCGCGGTCGTGCAGGAGCTTAAAAATTTCCTCGTCCTCGTCGTCGAGTGGTCGCGAACTATCGAACAGCGCAAAAATCAATTCCGCACGCTTAGCACAGTCGCGGGCGCGGGCAATGCCAATCTTTTCCACCGCGTCGCCCGAACGCCTTATGCCCGCCGTGTCGATTATTTTAAGCGGAATGCCGCCGACGTTGACGAACTCTTCAATGCTGTCGCGGGTCGTGCCGGGTATGTCCGTGACGATTGCCCGTTCAGCCTTCGCGAAGAAGTTTAGCAGGCTCGACTTGCCGACATTAGGCTTGCCGATTATCGCCGTCTCTAATCCTTCGCGAAGAATCCTTCCTGCCGTTTGATTCTTTAACAACTCCTCAAGCTTAGCAATCTGCGCGGAAATATTTTTATCAACCTCAGCTAAGGTCACGTCGTCAAGGTCATCTTCAGGAAAGTCAATCGTTGCCTCGATATGTGCGGCTGAATTTAAAATCGCCTGCCGTATCTGGTGAATTGTTTTTGAAGTCTTGCCGGCCAATTGATTCTGTGCAACCGTCAAGGCGGCGGCGGTTTTAGCTTGAATCACATCAAGGACGGCTTGTGCTTGCGTCAAGTCGATGCGTCCGTTGAGGAAGGCTCGCTTAGTGAATTCGCCGCATTCGGCAGGACGTGCGCCCGCCTCGAAAGTCAGCCGTAAGACTTCACGCAGGACGACGCTTCCGCCGTGGCATTGCAACTCCACGACGTTTTCTTTTGTGTAAGACTTCGGCGCACGCATGACAAGAGCTATCGCCTCGTCGACGACTTCGCCCGAAAAATTCTTCACGTGCCCAAAGATAACTTTCCTGTTCTCGGTGAGCGGTCTATCAAAAATTTTCTCGGCAATGGCAATCGAATCCTCGCCGCTCAATCGAACAATCCCGACGCCCGCCAAACCTGCCGCAGTTGCTATCGCGCTTATCGTGTCTTCCACAATATCACCTCATGAAAAAAGCCCGCCGAGTTGACGGGCAAAAGATTTATAAACCGTTTATGCTTATTCGTAGTGGAGCGAACCGAGTGCCCAAACCTTGCCAGAAACTCTTTGAATCGGTTTATCAGCATTAATCTTGAGCACGGGGGCAACGTCTTCTTCAGGATAGATAAGGAGGCTACAAGCTTCCTCGCCGTCCTGCAAGAAAAGTTCAATCGCGGAGTTGTCGACGAACAGGCGGAAGTTAAGATTTTGATTCGCGAAGAGCTTAAACTTGCGAACGCCTATATCAACGTCGGTGTTCTTGCCGTCATTGAACGGGCGAATACCTTTGCCGCCGAGCTTCATTCCGTTGCGGTCGAGCGTGATGATTTGGGTATTGCGGTCGTATTGAATGACAAATTTTTCATCGCCCCAATTAACGGAGACTTCAACCTTGCGAGCCGCGCCAAAGGTTATGTCGAGTTCAGATTCAGAGCCTTTAGGCAGTTGGTTATAAAGATTCTGCGTATTGGAAACGTCAATATCAGTGCGTTCCTTGCGCAGAGCTTTCATCTCTTCGACGGGCTGAGAACGAACCTTGCCTTGATGAATTGTAAGTTCACGCGGCATGGTCAAAGTATAAAGCCAACCGTCCTTGGCGGATTCGACAGTGTCGGTGAGGTCGGGCATACCAATCCAGCCAATCAGGATATGGCGACTGGCATTAGCGATGACCTGCGGGGAATAGAAATCAAAGCCCTTGTCGAGTTCGTGGAACTTGCCATGAATCATATCGAGGCTATCAACGCTGAAGTGCCCGATAAAGTAGCCGGCTAAGCAGTGATTCTGATATTTAAGCTCTTCATGCTTGACGCCCTGCGGACAGACAATCAAAACGTCCATATCCTCGAACTGCATGAGGTTTGGACATTCCCACATGTAACCAAAGTCGTAGTAGTCGGTCTTGACTTCGCCGAGGCATTCCCAACCGCCTTCGGGTTTTTCCTTGTAGATGATAACGCAACCATTAGTCGGACGCGAGCTTTTAGCGGGATAGTCGCTCATGCGCTGAGACGCCATTGCGAAGTAGCGGACGCCGTTGCGATAGAAGAAGTTAGGATCTCTAAAGTGTGCGGTGTAGCCTTCGGGGTTGCCGTAAACTTGAATTTCTTCCTTAACTACGGAGCCATCTTCCTGCAGGGTGCCGAAACGTTGTGCGACCGTGCGGCGATATTCTTCGTCACGAGCATTGCAAGTATAGAAGACACGAACCTTGCCATCTTCGACGAAACCGCAACCGCTATGGCAACCGTCCTTGTCGTACTCGTCGCCCGGCCAGAGGGAAAGTTCAGGCATGGTGTAGTTGACAAAATCTTTCGTGGCGGTGTGCATCCAAGATTTATTCTTGTGCCATTGCTGATTAATCGGCGTGGGGTTCCACTGGCAGAAGATGTGATACGTGCCATCGCAACAGCACAAGCCGTTCGGGTCGCTAATCAGAGAATACGGAGCGTCGACGTGGAAAATGTTATGCCAACGACCGCCTTTAAGCACTGCCTCGCGAGCGCGAGCGTCGACTTCTGCCTTGTTGAATCTCTTCTTGATTTCTTCCAAGTTTTCGCCGGACTTCTTTGCCATAAAAACTCCTCCTTAATTTTTAAGTAAAGATATGATAACCGTGACGACCATTGCTCCAATAGCCGCCATTGAAGTGATTGCCAAATTGCGGACGTGTTTGCCCATACCATCAATACGATTTTGCATGTTGCTTATACTCGACCGAATTTCGCGCATGTCTTCTGCACGTTGATTATCTCTGTCGCGCATCTCTTGCATGAACATATTAAACTTCGCGTCCTGCAAGGCTAATTTGGTTTGGACTTCGGCATTAATTCTTTCTTGTTCAGTCATAGTGCTCACCTCCATTTATTTAAAAAGAGCCGCGCCCGCATGAATTATATTAACCAAACGAGCGCGGCAACCTTTACTAAATTAGAGGCGCGTGACAGAAATTATTCGTCGTGTTTGAACAATACGTAAGTCAGAGCAAAGCCGACTGCAAACGCGATTAAGTTGACGATGATGTATTGGACGATTTGCCCGTTCATGTAAAGGAGCATACCGGGCAGAACTGTGATACCCATACCAGTACCAGCAAGACCGAGGAAGCTAGAGACTGCACCGCCAGCCGCACCGCCGACGCAACCGAACATGAAGGGTTTCATTAAGCGGAGGTTGATACCGAAGATAGCCGGTTCAGTGATGCCCAAGAACGCAGGAACCGTCGAGGAGATATAAAGGGCACGTTTGCGCGGGTCTTGAGTCTTAAGGGAAACTGCCAATGCCGCACCACCTTGAGCAATCGTCGCGCAAGTGATAATCGCGTTGAAGGGGTCGGAACCTTGCGTTGAAAGCAGATAGATTTCCAATGCGCTGAAGACGTGGTGGACACCGAAGATAACGATAACCTGTTGCAAGCCGCCGATAATCAAGCCGCCGATAATCGGAATCGTCAAGAAGCTTTGAACTGCGCCGAAGACGAGGGATTCCAAGCCGTGCATGATAGGACCAACAACCAAGAAGCCCAGAGCCATCGAGACTGTCAAGGTAAGGAACGGAGTAACGATAAGGTCAATCATGTCGGGGATAAAGGTTTTTAAGAACTGCTGGAACTTAGCTGCGAAGATACCTAAAACGAGTGCAGGAAGAACTGAACCTTGAT
>JACXWG010000024.1 GCA_014764605.1 Quinella sp. 1Q5
GCCGCTGGAGTCGAATTGCGACTGCTACGCCTGCAGAAATAGATTTTCTCGCGCTTATATCCGTCATCTCGTCCGCGCTGATGAAATTTTCGGCTTGAGACTCCTCGCCCTGCATAATCTGCGTTATCTGCAACGATTTACGGCAGATATGCGCCAAGCGATTCTTTCCGATAAGTTCGCCGAGTTCAGAGAAAACTTTTTTGAGGCTTACTCAAGAGGCAAATAAATCCTAAAATGCCCCCGCGACCCTTGCTGGGGCTTTTTTTTTTGCCCGTTTTACAAAATCCAATATATTGGAAAACGTAAATCAAACGTCCAAATCACCCCTGATTTTTGTACATACCGAAAAAACCGCATTATCACGCGATACAAATTCCATGTGGGTGGATTTCGTAATTTGAACCTCCAAATCGCCTCCAAAATCAGTTTCAGACCTCCAAAATCAGTTTCAAAGCTCCAAAATCGTTTTCGAGGCGTCAAAAAAGTTTTTTCAGCGTGTATTTTCTATTTCAAGCCGCCGTGTTATAATTTCGGCAAAAATTTTGGGAGTGATGACTATGAATCGACCTGCAAGCTCAAAATTCGTGCCTGGTCTGCCTAGCGACGACGATATTGACACTCCGACTAATGAAAATGCTTCTTCAAAGCCCGATTCCATTAAAATTTACGACGGTATCGCCGAATGCACCATGAATGACGCCGACACCCTTAAAAGTGTCAAACTCCGCGCCAAAGACCTCGCTATACAGAAAGTTAAGCAGGAAATCGCCGATTACGCTTCCGGATTCTGGCGTGATAGGTATTTGACCCTTCCTGATGACGAAGTTTTATCTATCGCTGATGAAATTTGTACTATCACCGACGTTAAGTACAACGTCTTCGATTCGGACGATAATACTTTGGTTCGGGCGACTGTCCTCGCTCAAGTCGATGATAATGTCCTTATGAACTATATCATTCAGTTTTTTAAGGAAAGAAATGAACTCAAAATCCAAAATGAGACCCTCCGCAAGGAAAATGAAACTCTCCGCAATGAGAATTCAGACCTTAAACGCCAAATCTCCGAATTTAGACAACAAGTGTTAAATCCTCTTGCTAATAAAAAATCTCGTGAAGCTGATAAACTTTATAGTAAAGAAGATTATACAGGAGCGATAAAACTTTATGATGAGGCTATTCGATTAAATCCTAATGATGATATGTCGTATAATAATCGTGGACTTGCTTATAAAAATTTAAGACAATACGAACGAGCATTGCAAGATTTTAATCGGGCGATTCAAATCAATCCTAATAATGCTTCTGCTAAATACAATCGTAGCCAGATTCATGGCTGATTCAAAGTTCAAAATCAAATTCAGAGGGGAAAATTTTTACAGGGAACAATCTTGACGTTTCGGCGGCTTTAAAATATACTTGCGCGGAAGTTTTAAGGGAAAAATTGATTTGGAGGTTGAGTAGAATTGTTTTTCAGTAAGAAGAAATTCAAATTGGCGTCGATGATAGCTTGCGGTATCTTGGCGAGCGCGATTTTTACAGGTTGCGGCGGCGGTGAGCAAGGCGGCTCCACGGGCGGCGACGCTAAACCGGCGGCGGGCGATGAAATTGTTATCGGCGCGAACTTTGAGTTGACAGGTAACCACGCACAATACGGCGCGAACGCTAATAACGGTTTAAAGCTTGCGATTAAGGAAGCAAACGACGCGGGCGGCGTCAACGGCAAAAAGATTAAAATCGTCGAGGCTGATGCCAAATCAGAGGCGGCTGAATCCGTCAACGCGGCGACTAAGTTAATTTCCGATGATAAAGTTATTGCGCTTATCGGTCCGGCAGTCACGGCGAACGTTATCGCCGAATCTCAAGTTGCGACGGATAATAAAGTTCCGATTATCGCTCCTGCCGCGACAAATCCTGATGTCACTGTCGAAAATGGGCAAGTTAAGCCGTTTGTCTTCCGTAGTTGCTTTATTGACCCGCAACAATCCGAGGTTATGGCTCAATTCGCCGCAAAAGACCTAAATGCTAAGACGGCAGTCCTTTATCTTGATTCCAGTTCGGATTATTCAAAGAGTCTCGGCAAAATTTTTAAGGAACGTTTCGAGGCTGACGGCGGAAAAGTTGTAATGGAAGAGGCTTTCCTTGCTAAAGACCAAGATTTTAAAGCGGCGTTGACAAAAATCCAAACTGCGAACGCTGATGTTATTTTTGTACCGGCTTACTATGAAGAAGTCGGTAAAATCGTCAAACAGGCTCGCGAACTCGGAATAATCGCCGCAATTCTCGGAACTGACGGTTGGGACGATACAAAAGTTGTCGAAATCGCTGGCAAGGACGCTTTGAACAATACTTTCTTCTGCACGCACTATTTTGACGGCGATGCGGAGGTTCAAGGCTTCATCAAGGCTTACAAGGGCGAATACAACAACGAACCGAACGTTTTTGCGGCTCTGGGCTACGACGCGGGCAAAATGTTAATCAATGCCATTGAACGCGGCGGAGATGACTCGCAAAAGATTCGTGACAACATTGAGACGATAAAAGATTTACCGGTCGGCACGGGCAAAATCACAATGGATGCCGCGACGCACAATCCGATTAAAGGTATCGTCGTTATCGAGACCAAAGACGGCGTGCGCGAGCTTCGTGCGAAGATTGCTCCCGAAGGTCAAAAATAAAGCGTGACAATATCGCGATAAAACGTTAAAATCCTCCTTGAAAATTATCGAGGAGGTTTTTTTATGGACTTTGTGCATCAACTCATACAGCAGTTGATAAACGGAGTGAGCCTGGGCAGTATCTACGCGCTGATTGCTCTGGGCTACACGATGATTTACGGCATTATAAAGTTAATAAACTTTGCGCACGGCGACGTTTACATGGTCGGGGCGTATATCGGGTTCGCGGCAGTCACGATTGGCGGCTTACCGATTTTACCCGCGTTATTAATCTCGATGGCATTAACGGCGATACTCGGCATGTTGGTCGAAAGGATTGCTTATAAGCCGTTGCGTCATGCGCCGAGGATTTCACTGCTCATCACGGCGATTGGCGTATCATTCTTTCTTGAGTATACGAGCATGTACTTTGTAACCCCGACGCCGCGAACTTTCCCTGAAGTCATGCCGAATATCTCATTCAATGTTGGCGGCTTCATCATCAACGGGCAACAACTTCTAATCCTAAGCATAACGATAATCCTAATGGCGGTGCTAACTTACATTGTTCAGAAGACCAAACTAGGCAAGGCAATGCGTGCGGCGAGTTTCGATACGGAAACGGCTCAACTTATGGGCGTCGACTCGGATAAAGTTATCTCGATGACGTTTTGCATAGGCTCGGCATTGGCGGCGGCGGCGGGCGTCTTAGTCGGCGTCTATTACAACACGATTGACCCGCTAATGGGAATCATGCCTGGTCTTAAAGCATTCGTGGCGGCGGTCTTGGGCGGCATTGGAATTTTGCCGGGCGCGGTCGTCGGTGGAATAGTCTTGGGCGTCGTCGAGGCATTAGTCGCCGGTTTCTTGTCGTCGACGTTCAGAGACGCGGCGGCATTTGCGATTTTGATTTTGGTTTTGCTGATTAAACCGAGCGGACTCTTTGGTAAGAACACTAATGAAAAGGTGTGACGGAGGCTATTCATGAGCAAATATACTGTGATAAATTATTCCGTCGAAACGATTTTGACTTACATAAAGCAAGATGAAATTGTCGTTCCGGAGATACAACGACCGTTCGTCTGGAAGAGTTCTCAAGTTCGCGATTTAATCGATTCGCTTTATAACGAATATCCTACGGGCTATCTAATCATCTGGCAAAATCCAAACGTCCGGCTAAAGAACGGAGGCTCGGCGGTCGGCAAAAAGATTTTAATCGACGGGCAACAACGAGTGACTGCCTTGATGACGGCTATCGTAGCTAGAAGCATTTTGACGGAGAATTACGAAGAGAAGACGATTAAAATAGCTTTCAACCCCACTGCTACTGGCGACAACGAGAAATTTGCCGTTCAAACGTCAGCGCACATAAAAAGTTCTTCTTGGATAGAGGACATCTCCGAACTTTTCAAGCAGAATTTTTCGCGGCTAAAATTTATGAAGAAATATTTGCAAGATAATCCCGATGCCGACGAAGACAAAGTAGAAGCCGCGATAGAAAAATTGATTAACATAAAGAACTGCCAGCTCGGCGTTATAATTTTGGATTCAAACTTGGATATAGATGCGGTCACGGAAATTTTTGTACGGATAAATTCTCAAGGTAAGCGTCTCAATGCATCGGATTTTGCCATGTCAAAGATTGCCGCTGACAAATCGAATGGCGGAAACCTTTTGCGCAAAGTGATAGATTACTTTTGCCGCCTGTCAGTCGACGCCGCTTTTTACAATACCCTTAAAAGTAGCGACAGCGAATTTATGAACTCCGAATACGTCGCGAAGATTGCTTGGGTAAAAAATTTCTCGCAAAGCATTTACAATCCCGATTATGCTGATATGTTGCGCGTCTCGTTTATGAGGGCATTTCAGCGCGGCAAGCTTAAAGATTTGGTTAGCTTGCTTTCTGGCAGAGATTTTGTTAAGCGGACGTTCGCCTCTAGCATTATCGAGGATAGCTTTAAAAAATTGCGGGCGGGTGTGGAAAACTTTATCAACGAGTATAATTTCCGGCAGTTTGTGCTCGCGATACAATCTGCGGGTTTCATTCATGATAAATTGCTCACTTCAAAGATAACTTTGGACTTTGCCTACACTTTGTATTTGCTCCTTCATGACGACGCGAACATTCCTAAGACTGAAGTTAAACGTTTGGTTCAAAAGTGGTTCGTCCTGTCGATGTTGACAGGTAGATATATTGCTTCGCCTGAGTCGCAGATGGACAGAGACTTACGCGAGATTGAAAGTAAGGGATTCAAAAATTTTTTCGCCGAGAACGAGGCGGCTTTACTCTCCGGAACCTTTTGGGATGTGCGGCTTGTGCAAAACTTTGAAACTACTTCTACCACGAGTCCTTATTTCTTGGTCTACTTGGCAGCGCAAGTCTTTTCGGCGGACAAAGCATTGTTTTCAAACTCCGTCAAAGTTTCGGATTTGATTTTGAGCGGCGGCGATATTCATCACATCTTCCCGAAAGAATATTTAAAGAGCAACGGAATCACAGACCGCCAGCGATATAATCAAATCGCCAACTATGCTTATCTGGATAAACCCGTCAACATTGTCATTAGTAAAAAGTCGCCGCAAGAATATTTCGGGGAGATTGCGGCTTTGAAGAACTATCCTCAAAACCTAGAGGAAAATTCTGTGCCATCATCAGTCGTCACGCAGACTTACAAAGATTACGAAGATTTTTTACTTAATAGGCGGCGTCTCATGGCGGACAAAGTGAAACATTATTATCACAAGCTTTAATCGCACAACATTTGGATTGGAGTGACATTATGAACTCAGCAAGGAAAAAAGATTTGGTTATGCTGGTCTTCGCTTTGGTATTGTACGGCGTTTTGCAGATGATGATCAGCACGAAGGTTATCGGCTCGTTCTGGGAGCTGAACATAATTTTAATCTGCGTGAACGTCATCATGTCGGTGAGCCTGAACCTAATCAACGGCTACACGGGGCAATTCTCTTTGGGGCACGCGGGCTTTATGGCAATCGGGGCTTATGTCGGGGTCGTGGCAACGGTCAAGTTTGGTTTGCCGTTAATCGTTGCGTTGATTATGGGGGCAATCGCGGCGGGTTGCTTAGGGTTTTTAATCGGACTGCCGACGCTGAGACTTCGCGGCGACTATTTGGCAATCGCGACGCTCGGATTGGGCGAGATAATCCGAATCGTCATCATGAATATCGATTACGTAGGAGGGGCGGCGGGCTTCAAGGGCATTCCGCACCTTACGAACTTTACTTGGGTTTTCTTCGTTATGCTCGTGACTCTGTTCTTTATCAAAAACTTTGTGAACTCGTCGCACGGGCGAGCATGTATAGCCATACGCGAGAACGAGATAGCGGCGGAGGCTATGGGCGTCAACACGACTAAGTATAAGGTTATGGCGTTCACGTTAGGCGCGGCGTTCGCGGGCGTGGCGGGCGGTCTCTTTGCTCATCAGTTCTATCTGATAAGCCCAACCTCGTTTACGTTCCTGTCGTCGTTCAACTATCTGATAATGGTCGTAATGGGCGGCATGGGCTCAATCACCGGCTCAATCGCGGGGGCGTTCGTCGTGACGTTCATATCGGCGGCGTTGGCGTCCTTCCCAGAAGTGCGCATGATAATCTACGCCTTGGCTTTAATTTTGATGATGTTCTATCGCCCGCAAGGTTTGTTCGGCTATATGGAGCTGACGAACGTCGGACCGATTAAAAAGTTCCTCGACAAGGTATCAGGTTCAAAGGAGGTGATTTAAAAGATGGCTGACACTAAACCCTTGCTTGAAACGGAGAATGTCTCGGAGGTCTTCGGCGGACTAAAGGCGGTCTCGGACTTCAACATTTATATCAATCGCGGCGAACTAATCGGGCTAATCGGACCCAACGGCGCGGGCAAGACTACGGCTTTTAACCTGATAACGGGCGTCTACAAACCGACGACGGGCGAGATAACCTTCGACGGCAAATCAATCGTCGGGCTTAAGCCTTATGAGATTACGCAACGAGGTATCGCCCGCACCTTTCAGAATATCCGCCTGTTCAGCGAGCTCAGCGTCCTAGACAACGTCAAGATTGCGTATCACTGCCACGTTAAGTACGGGCTACTGGAAACGGTCTTCCGTATGGGTCGCTACTTCGGCGAGGAGAAGTCTATTGAGGACGAGGCACTTAACCTGCTGAAAATTTTCAAGCTAGAGGAGCATGCTTACGAAGTCGCGAAGAATCTTCCCTACGGTGCACAGCGTCGTTTGGAAATTGCCCGCGCCCTTGCCGCCAAACCAAAGCTTTTACTCCTCGACGAGCCCGCCGCTGGCATGAATCCTCAAGAGACGCAAGAGCTTATGGAAATGATTCGTTGGATACGCAAGCAATTTGGGCTGACGGTTTTGCTTATCGAACACGATATGGCGTTGGTTATGGGCATTTGCGAGCGGATTTACGTCCTCGAATATGGCATGATTATCGCAGACGGCACGCCCTCTGACATTCAAAACGACCCTGAAGTTATTCGCGCATATCTCGGCGCGGAGGCTATCAATTAAGGAGGAAGCTTTATGGCGTACAAAACTTTAATCTTCGGCACAGACAACATTTACGAAAAACTAAAGCCCTTTTACGACGCGCAAGTTAAGAACGGCAATTTGGAAATCGTCGCTACAGCCGAGCTTACAAACGACGCTGTTAATCTTGTTTACGTCGACGGTAAACGGGGGGGGGTTGAAGATATTCCAAACTTCGACCTCGTGATAATTTCGTCGAATGGAGATTTTTATTCCCGAATGAAAAAGCTTGAATCACATGGTTTGTCGCGTAAAAAAATTATTGATGGGCGTGTTTTTATGGCACCAAATCTGGACTTTCCACGCTTCTTGGAAGAAGGAGTTGCTCATAGCATTTTAGAAGTAAATACTTTTGAATCCAGTTCACGCACTATTTATCCGAAAGTATATAAATATAAAACAAAAGATGAAGATATCACCCTCTCCCTCGGCACGAAAAGCTATATTGGAAAAGACAGTATCCTTGAAGGAAAAGGCTTAATAACTCTGGGAAAATTTTCTTCCTTTGCAACAAACATATTTTTTAGTCTGGGACAAAATAGAAGCCATAATTACTCCAATGTTGGTACTCTCCCTAAGAGTAGTCTCGATTGGGCGTTTCCAAAAGAAATTTATCCGCAGAGAAAAAGATGTAAAATAAATATTGGCAATGATGTTTGGGCTGGTCGCGGCTCTATTTTGAAATGTACTAATCCGAATAAGCCACTAGTTATTGAGGACGGTGCAGTTATCGCTTCGGATAGCGTTGTTGTAAAAAGCGTTCCGCCCTATGCTATCGTGGGCGGCAATCCCGCACAAATTATAAAGTATCGTTTTCCGCCACACGTCATCAAAGCATTGCTAAGGATTAAATGGTGGGATTGGAGCCTCGACAAGATTCACGATAACTTTAAGTATTTCAACGACGTGGAAAAGTTCATTTCTCTGCATGACCCGCTTAAAGACGATGACACAACCGAAGCTGAAAATTTTTTAGCTCATGACATGCTCGATACTTTTGATTTGAACACTGATAGAATCTGCAACAACTTTAGATAAAGGAGACGTTCTTATGACGTACAAAGCTTTAATCTTCGGCGTCGACGAACTTTTTAAAGAGCTTGAACCTTACTATTCTGAAGCAATCAAACGTGGCATTTTGGATATTGTTGCCTATGGTGAACCTAAAGACGGCGGCATTCTCCTTGTTAGTCTCGAAGGTAAGCCGCTTAGTTCAGAAGACTTGCTTGGCATTAACATGGCGATAATCTCTTCTAATAATAACTTTTATGAACGAATGAAACTTCTTGAATCCAATGGTATTCCGCGAGACAAAATCGTTGATGGCAGAGTTTTTCAAATTCCAAACTTAGATTTTTCTCGCTTTGTGAATGAAGGTATCGCTTATGGAGCTTTTGATACAGATTTTGTACAAGATAAAACTCATTCGATACATACACGAATTTATGAGGTGAATAACAAACGCTCATTTTTAATTTTGGGAAAGAAAAGTTATGTCACTGATGCTAAGATTGAGGGTTGCGGCATTGTATCTGTAAGTAATTTTTCGTCGCTGTCGTGGAATCTAATCTTTGAACTCAGATTGAATGGTTTCCATAATCCCGCCAATATCAGCTCGCATCCGCCTGAATTTTGGGATTGGATACCAAGCAAAGAATTTTTTCCGCCGTTAGGCACCTGCAGAATTAATATCGGCTCTGATGTTTGGATAGGGCGTGGCTGTATTTTGAAGTGTACTAACCCAAATAAGCCGTTGATTATCGGGGACGGTGCAATTGTTGCGGCAGATAGCGTCGTTGTCAAAGACGTTCCGCCCTATGCTATCGTGGGCGGCAATCCCGCTAAGGTTATCAAGTATCGTTTTCCGCCGAAGGTCATCAAGGCGTTGCTCAGAATCAAATGGTGGGATTGGAGCCTCGACAAGATATACGACAACTTTAAATACTTTAACGATGTGGAAAAGTTCATTTCTTTGCATGACAAGTAAAGGAGGTATGCTTATGGCAATGCTTGAGGTTAAAGACATTAACGTTTACTATGGCGCAATTCACGCGATAAAAGGCATAAGCCTTGCGGTCGAGGAGGGCGAAATTGTCACGCTGATTGGTGCCAACGGCGCAGGTAAATCTACGACGCTCCGGACGATTTCGGGGCTACTTAAGCCGAAGACCGGCGAGATAAGTTTTCTCGGTAAAAATATCGCGGGAATGCCGGCGCATAAAATCGTTCGTGAGGGAATATCGCAGGTGCCTGAAGGTCGGCGAATCTTCGCGGAAATGACTGTGCAAGAAAATCTGGAATTGGGAGCCTTCACACGCACAGACACGGAAGAAATTCAAAACGATTTTAAAATGGTTTTCGGACGGTTTCCGCGCCTTGAGGAAAGAAAATCGCAGTTGGCAGGAACTTTATCGGGCGGCGAACAGCAAATGCTTGCTATGGGGCGTGCGCTCATGAGTCGACCAAAGCTTTTGCTCCTTGACGAACCGAGTATGGGACTTGCACCGCTTTTGATTCGCGAAATCTTTTCAATCATCGCCGACATAAACAAGACGGGTACGACGGTTTTGCTCGTCGAACAAAATGCAAATATGGCCTTGTCGATTGCCAATCGCGCTTACGTCTTGGAGACGGGACGAATCACAATCAGCGGCGATGCCAAAAAACTTGCCGCTAGCGAAGACATCCGCAAGGCTTATCTTGGAGGGTAGTTTCTTATGAATAACATTCAACGAATTAACGAGTTGCGACGAAGTTTAAATGAGCTACGCACACTCGGCACGGTTTTTAAAGGCGACATGATTGATATTGCAGACGCTATCGACCACGAAAGATTTGCCCCCACCGAAGGACTTAAAACTTGGGGCGACCATCTGCTAGCGTGGATGAAAAAGTCTGCCGACTGCTTAGAGGTGTACACTGAACTTTTCAAGGAGCCGTTGCCCGATAAGTTCTCCGAGGTCGAAAAGCTTTTGGACGCAGAAGAAAATCGAATTCGGGCGGCGAACGTCTTGATTCAGGCGGAAAAGTTCTTGCACTTCACCACGAACAGTCCTGTTGTTAAAAGTGTTCTGCAGGAACATCAAAGCGAACTAGCTAAGCTACTCGAACGCAAGCGGCAGAACAACAGACTAAAGAATACCCTTGAAATCTACGCCAATTTTGTCGACGCGACAGAAGAGCAAGACATCGGCAAAAAGTTTTCTATGAGCACAGAGCTAAGAGCTTTCTTCGGTGATGACTTTATCGGGCGGACGCTCTTTGGCGGAGAATTAATCGGGGGAACTGTCAAGCCCGTCGAGAATAAACCAGTTCCCTTCATCGAAGAACCGCCACCAAAACCTGTAAAACGGAGAGGTAGACCTAGAAAAGTTGCTTCGCCTGAACCGCCACCACCGACGCCAATTAAGAGAGACGACACAGAAATTTTAAACGCGGCGGGCGTCTTGCTGAAGGAAAACGACTTCGCGGCGTGGGATAAAAAATTCGTCATTGAGAGCATTGACCGTAGCAGGGAGTTTTCCGCCGTTCGTTTCAAGCGCGACTTTAAGAACTCGGAGATGCTCAAGCCTGTCTTGTCCTATATCGCGGCACATGGTCTGTTGGCGTGGCCGGCGTTCTGCCCGCGGAAGATGCCCAAGGACATTATGGAGAGCATGGCGCAACTTTTGCTCAACAAAGGCTACATTCAGAAGTATTCGTTCAGGCAGTACGATACCTTCTACGGCTTGACGAGAAACTTTTTTGACTTCGTTAAGAGCGACAGCGGCAGAAAGTTTATCAACGCCAAGCGCAGTCGTGCTGAACTGGAGAATGCTTTCTTCATTACGGACAAGGCGAAACATGCTTTGACGCGTTCGATTTACATTTACCTGTACGCCATCGAACGCGGGCACGGAAATGTTTTCTTCGACGTGGAGTTCTTTTCCATGGCATTTCGGGCGGACTTCATCGGCAACGAGAAGCATGATTTGTTGCTCGGTTGCTTTTGGGAGTTGGCTGACGAGACCGAGAAATTTTTTAAACGCCTGAGGATTTACTTGAAGACCTTCCAAAAGATTCATCGCCTGTTCGTGGTGGGGCTTAGCCTTCAGCACGCTAAGAAAATGTTCGACGCCTTGGAAGAGATTTTCGCTGACGACTTCCCGAAGAACACCGATTATTATCTTTACGACGCCGACGAGGACGAATTCTATCGCAAGGACACGTTGGAACAAGTCACCCCGCCGGAAATTTGGAATACTCCTTCGCCGCCGCCGAAAGACGACCCTGAACCGGAAGAAATTATCGACGACGAACCCGAAGAGGTCGAGGACGTTCCCGCCGTGCAAAAGTCCGAGGCTCCACCTTTGGACATGACGGTTAAGGAAAGAGTTTTGAGCGACGTTAAGGCATTGCTCGCGGACAAAAAGTTTTATTGCGCGACGGCTTACCTTAGGGCGCAGAGTTTGACGCTTGAGGCAGTGGAGCCGCTTTATCGGCAGCTCGCCTTCGCACTCGATGACCCGTTCCTCAATGAAAGCTACAGTGCTGGCACGATTTCAACTTTGGCACTGCAGGACGACGACGACTTCAACGAGGCTTTGGTAACTGCCGCCGCAATCCGTGCGCTGTTTTACAACGACTTCGGCATTGATTACGGCGTCCCCGCTCTGCACGCCCTGATAAAAAGTTTCGGGCTTGTCAAGAAGAATTCTCCGCTTGCTGAACTGATTGACGCTTTGAAGAATTTCAAGACGGAACAGAGGAAGGGCATCGACCTTTACGCTGACTATCAGACCAAGGACAGGAACGCCGCCGAAGAAACGCTTGCCAAAGTTATCCGCGACGCCGAAGACTATTACTCGCGCTACTTTGAAGGCAAGATTACTGACCGCGCCGACAACGAAACCTTTATCCGCATGGAACAAAATCTTTTCTCGCGCAACGGCGACTGGGCGCAAATCTTCACGGCGATAAAGGATAAGGACGAGGCTCGCTCGGCTGACACGCTCAACTTTGTAAAAGATTTCTTAGCGGAGACTTTCATTAAAAAGAACGCGGGCTTTGACCGGCTCAACATTGACGGCGAGAAGTTGAATCAGTTCATCGACGACAAATGGGACGAGGCGTGCGGCAAGAAAAATCCCGGCAAGATGATAGGTCGACTTCGCAACAACATCACGAAGAATTTGGAACGGGCTATCGAGATAATGTGCGCGTGGATTAATTGTGCTCAGGTTCTCTGCGCGGTCGGCGAGGACGCTGGCAACGCCGAGTACAAGAGAATTCGTTCGCGGCTCCTCTCCAACGTTGAAACGATTATCGGCTCCTTGAGTGATGACGCGGGTTCAGCTGTCGTTGCTAAGACGCTGAAGGAAATTTCTGCACGATTGGACGGCTCCTACAGCAAGCTCAGCCACAAATATTTTTACGTGGACTTCTTGCGCGGCGATAAGGTGGCACTCAACGAAAATTATCTGCCGCAATTCGATTTGAACATCACCGACGGCACTAAAGACGGTCTGCCCGAACAGATTAAAAAGCACGCGGCGTTGAAGTTGCCTAGCTTTGAAGAACGTATCGAACAAATCTTTGAGGCGGGCGGCGATGACTTCGGCGCGGCGTTGATGATTGATGATTACCTTAAGGCGACGGGCGGCAAGTCCTTTATCGAGAAAAAATCCTACGACGTGGCGAAGTGCATAAAGAGCACGTCAAAAGATGCGCCGCGGCACCTTGAAAGCTTTATCGGCGGCTTGGAATTGGCGCAGAGCTATGGACAGTTCGACACGTTGCCTGAAGGCGAAAAGGAAAAAATTCTTCAGCTCGTGGACAACTGCTATAAGTACGCTGAGGCAAGCAAGAATTACGGCGTGTTCTTCCGCGTGAAAAGGCATTGGGAAAAGGTCATTGAGAACAACGCCGCCAAACGTGCGGAAGTTCTTCGGGCGGATTTGCAAGAGGCGGTTGATAGCTACAAGAAGGTAGCTAATCTTTTCGAGGCGGCGGAACTTAATGACAGCGTGGCGGAGATTGAAAAGATAATCGAGTCGCGGAATTTCACGGCGGCGCAGGGTCTTATCTTCAAGCTCAATCGCGGCGAGCTTTATAAGAAGTTCGACGACACGGAAGATACGCCGCTTGCCCGATTCCTTGACGTGGACGAGTACAGCGACTGTTATAAGCGCGTCAATGATAGCGGCGACTCGTTGGAGAATCTCATCGGCAGAAAGATTTTCCCGCGTGATAAAGTGTCGCGTGCTAAGCTCAGCCTCGTCAAAAATTGGATTACGAATCCCACTGGCGAAGACAAGATTAAAACTCTGCTTGAGTTGCTCGGCTTCAATGTCGAGAGCGTGCAGAAACTTTTTTTGCTCAGTGCCAATACGGTCAATTTCCACGTAAGAATTTTCGCCACGGGGCAGAAGTCAAGCTATCCTATCGCGGCGTTCGGCTCAGAGGCGGAAGTCAACGGCTTTAACGTCTCGTGCTTGTTCGGCAAGTTCGACGAGAAAAATTTGGTTGATAAGTTCAAGGAGTTGGGCAACAGCAAAAACACGATGGTTTTCCTGGATTACGCGCTTGACTTGCCGACGCGCCGCCGCCTTGCTAAAGAGATTAAGCTTGAGAAGAGCCTGACGAAACTTTTTGTGGTCGTCGACAGGGTGGCGATAATGTACCTGCTCAAGAATTGCGCGGCGCAACTGGGCACGAAACGAATCACCGATACGCTAATGTCAATCGTCATGCCGTTTGCGAAGTATCAGCCGTACATTTGGTCGCCGAGGATACCCTTGCCGCCGGAAATGTTCATCGGTCGCGAGAATGAGATTAATGAGGTCATGAATCACGGCGGAGTTAATATCGTGTGCGGCGGTCGACAGCTGGGCAAGTCGGCTCTGCTCAAGATGGCGTGCCGGAAGATTGACGGTAGCAACAACGAGCGGGCGATATTCATTGATATTGACGACAAAAATTATCGGGAGGCGGCGTTGCTTACCAGTCGCGAGCTTAGTGATAAGAATTTCTTTGCTGAACCCTTCGAGACGGACGATTGGGAAGAACTCACCCGCGCCATCAGGAACCGTCTGACAAGCGACACGCCAACGAAGATTCCTTACTTCATGCTTATGCTTGACGAGGCGGACAAATTCATTGAGTCTTGCGCGGAAAATAATTACAACCCGATTGTCGCCTTGGCTAAGACGCAACAAGAAGACTATAACGGTAGCAGATTTAAGTTCGTCATTGCGGGCTTGCGGAATATCATTCGCTTCGAGCGGGAACAGACTTTTAGCAACAACAGCATCCTGCCGACGCTCAAATCACTGACGATTAAGCCGTTTAACGTCGAGGACGCCCGCAAGCTTTTGGAGGTGCCGCTTAGGTATCTTGGCTTGTACTTCCCCGACAACAAAAAGGATTCGCTGATACTGACGATTTTGGAGACGGCGAACTATTTCCCCAGTCTGATTCAGCTTTACTGCGAGAAGTTGGTTAAGGCACTGTTCGAGCCGAGTTACGCGGGCTACGACGCTGACACGCCGATTTATCGGATAAGCGAGGAGCACATCAAGAAGATTCTTGCCGACCAGGAATTCACCAAGGACATCAAAACCAAGATTGAAATTACGTTGCGGCTCGGCGAGGACAAATATTATTTCGTTATCGCTAACCTGTTGACTCATCTTTATTACAAGCAAAACAGCGTTGAAGGTTATTCGCCGCGAGACATCATGAAAGTTGCGGCTGATGAATACGACTTGATTAAGGAACCATTCCTGCCCGACAACGAAGATAAAGTTGGTGCGCTTATGGAGGAGCTTTGCGAGCTTAACATTTTGCGCAAGACGAACGCGGACAAATATCTTTTCTCCCGCCAGAGGATTCTTAGGATAATCGGCACGTTCAATGAGGTTGAGGACGCACTTCTTAAGCTTATGGTGGAGGCGACGCATGAATAACTTATTCGGAAAAATTTGGTGGGAAGACTTGAACGGTCCGCGCAGATTTTTGGTCGAGGCGGCGGAGAAATTATCGGGCGGTCAAAGCGTCGTTATATGCTTGCCAGAGCGCGTGCCGTGGTTAGAGACGATGCGCGACGTCTTGGAGCGGTTATTACGCAAGGGCACGCAGACGATTAAAGTTGTCGACGCGGAAGACATTTCGCAAGAGCCGCAGGAGTATGTTATGGAAGAGTTTTGCGCGAACAAGGACGGCTTCCGCCCCTACAGCAAGAAGGCTTATGCAAAGTTCTTAGCGGAGAGCACGGGCATTGAGCTTAACGACAGCTGCATTTGGATTCGCAACGCTACGTCAGCGCAAGTCGATGATTGGTTCTCGTTCATTGCGGACTATCAAAGCTTCTTAGCGGGCAAGCGGGGCGGCGTCTTCCTACTTGAAACGATTGGCGAGCTAAGCA
Organism: Quinella sp. 1Q5; assembly: GCA_014764605.1. GTDB lineage: Bacteria > Bacillota > Negativicutes > Selenomonadales > Selenomonadaceae > Quinella. Next base: position 15,606 of record JACXWG010000024.1, read on the forward strand.
ACAAGTTCGGCGTGGAGATTTTGTCTTACGGCGACAAGGTCAGTAGCTACGATAGCTTTGCTTTTAATATCTTCACGGCGGCGGACTTCGGCAACGATAATCACCTGATGAAACAATACCTAGCCGAATTGGTCTCCTCTTTGACAGAAGGTGACGTAGAGTTTGCGGCGGCGTGCATTGGCAGGAGCGATGACTTCCTTAAGGCTCCCGACGCGGCGTTTGAAAATATTTTGCGCGAGGGCAAGTTCACTTCCCGCAAGACGAACGACGACATTGAGCAAGCAATTTGGATGACGCAGTTAAAGTTAATCTTCCCGCTCGTGGAGAACTTCCGCCGAAACTTTATCAAGCAGTACGAACAGCAGATTAAAGACACGCCGCCCTATTACCCAGTGCCAGAGGAAGTCGAAATCGGCTATCTGTACGGACAATTCAACCAGCGGCGGTGGCTCCTTGACCCAAACGACGCTGACGACTTGGAATTTTATCGCGAAGTTCGAAATAAGCTGGCTCACTTGACCCCACTGACGTTTGACTACCTGCAAAAGGTCTTCGAGAAGAATTCACGCCGATAATTTAAACTGGTTATAAAAAGTCAAGAGATTGAAGCCATAAGGTTTCTGTCCGCTTGGATTTTAGCAAAACTCTTTTGAGTTTCAATACACTTCTATATAACAGGAGGTTGATAATTTGGTTCACATTGTGATTGATTTGGAGATGAATCCCGTCAACAAAAACCTCAAGGACGTGCGACGATTTACTACCGATGAAGTTATTGAGATTGGCGCGGTGAAGCTCGACGCAGGTTATAACATGGTCGATGAGTTCCAATGCTACGTCCGCCCGCAATACGGCGAGATTACTAAGCACATAACCAAGCTGACCGGCATAACGCAAGAGACCGTCGCCGATAAGCCGCTGTTCCCTGAGGCGTTCCAAAACTTCATGGATTGGATTGGGACGTGGGACATGACGCTTTATTCGTGGAGCAATTCGGATATTAATCAGCTTCGCGACGAATGCCGCTTCAAGATGCCTGACTATGACGTTGGCAAACTCGAAAGGCAATGGCGGGACTTGCAGAAGGCTTTCGACGAGAGAATAGGCTTGCATAGTTCGCTGGCACTCAAGCATGCAATCGGCGCGATGAATCGAGACTTCGAGGGCACGCAACATACCGCCCTTGCCGACGCCGCGAACACTGCCGCAATCCTCGCGCTCCTTCAGGACGATGATGAATTCTTCCGCGTCATGCAACCCGTTATCGACTTGCTCCGCCCCAAGGAGTTATCGCAGTCAATCGGCGACCTCTTCCCCGAATTAAGCAAATTGAAGTTAGGTGATTAACATGAAGACGTTAGGAATCCTCGGACCGAAGGGCACGCATTCGGAGGAGGCGGCTCTTTGGCTTAAGAAACATTCACGGGAAGATTGGCGGATAGAAATATGCGCGGACATCTTCGACGTATTAACCGCAGTCAAGGAACGGAGATTGGACGCAGGATTTGTACCGGTGGAAAATTCTTTGGAAGGTTCAATAAACATCACGCTTGACACTCTGGCACGCTCCGACACTTTGACGATAAGCCGCGAACTCGTCTGGCAGGTTAAGAACTTCCTGATGATAAAGCCGCTCGCCGACGTTAAGGCAGTCAAGAAGATTTATTCGCACAGTCAGCCGCTCGCACAGTGCAGGAAGTTCTTACATAAAAATTTTCCCGACGTTGAAATTGTCGCGACGACTTCGACTGCCCGCGCCGCCGAGATTGTAGCCGCTGACGAACAGGCCGCCGCCATATGCACTGAACGCGCCGGCAAGCTCCACGGGCTTACAATCGCCGCCAAAGACATTCAAGACAACCCGAACAACTTCACGCGCTTTTTTGAGATAACTTACCGCCCACGCGACGCCGAGCCTATTGAGACCTTCGACGGCGATAAAGTTCTGGTTATCTGTCAGATTGATGGCTCCCGCGCCGGCTCCCTTTGCTCAGTCTTGGAAGAGTTCGCTAAACGCAACGTCAATATGACGCGGATTGAGTCTCGCCCCGCCCGAACGATTTTAGGCGCGTATATCTTCTTCTTTGAACTGGAAACCGATGCAGGCGACGACGCCTTGAGGGACGCAATCCAAGCCGTTTACGATAAAAGTATTTGGCTTAAGAACTTAGGAGCCTTCCCAGTCATACAAGCTTAAAAAATTCCCCGTCAAGCGGCGGGGATTTTTTATTTAGTCAGCGCGATGAAGGTTTCTTCCAATGAACGCCCCGCGCAAAGATTAGCCGTCGTGTCGAGTGCCACGAGCCGTCCGCGATTCAAGATTGCCACGCGGTCGCACAGAGCCTCCGCCTCCTCAATGTAATGCGTCGTCAATAGGATTGTGATTCCCCGCGCCTTCAAGTCGGTTATCAGTTCCCAAATCTTATGGCGGACTTGCGGGTCAAGGGCAACGGTCGGTTCGTCGAGGAATAAAATCTTCGGGCGATGAATCAATGCACGGACGATTAGCAATCGACGCTTCATGCCGCCGGACAGCTCCCGCACGAACGATTTACGAACTTTTTCCAACTCCACGAACTTTAAAAGCTCGTCAATGCGTTCGCGTCGTTCAATCTTCGGCAAATGATGAAGTCTGGCGTGTAGTTCTAAGTTCTCCTCAACCGTCAAATCCTGGTCGAAGTTCAAATGTTGCGGCACGAGTCCTAGCAGGCTCTTGATAAAAATTTCGTTGCCGAGAATCGCTCGCCCCTCGAAGAAGATTTCGCCCGCCGTCGGCTTAAGCTGAAGCGTCAGCATTTTAATTGTTGTAGTCTTGCCCGCGCCGTTCTTGCCGAGTAGCCCGAAGACTTCGCCGCGTTTTATGTCAAAGCTTATCCCGTCGACCGCCCGCACCGAGCCGAAGACTTTTTCCACGCTCCTAAGTTCAATCACGTTTGAGCCTCCTTGAAATAAAAGTTGCAAGCCAAATTGTAGCAGTGTAAAATATAAATCGCAATTATAGATACCTCTTCAATCAAAGGAAGTGATTAAAATGGAGTTGCGACAACTTAAATACTTTCAGATGGCGAGCCGCTTAAAGAACATCACCCGCGCCGCGCAACGCCTCAAAGTTTCACAGCCGAATATCACCGTAGCGATAAGGAAATTGGAAACCGAACTTGGCGTTCAACTCTTCGACCGTAGCCAAAAGCAACTGACTTTGACGCCCGAAGGTACCGTCTTCCTCAAGCGAATTGAACTTGCCCTGCGCAACATTGATGAAGCCGTCCTAGAAGTCAACGACTATAAGCAACTGCAGAAGGGCACGATTAAAATTGGAATCCCGCCGATGATGGGTGCATACCTCTTCCCGAAAGTCTTTTCCGTCTTCCGGCATCTGCATCCGAACCTTGACGTGCTACTTTTCGAGGAAGGCTCGCTGTCAATCAGGGAGAAACTCGAAAGCGACGAGCTGGACTTTGGAATTATAATCGTCCCCGACTCCACGCCAAATTTGAACGTCCTTAAGATGAGCCGCAATCAACTTATGGTCTGCGTGTCGCAAAGGAGTTCGCTCGCCCGCAAGGATTGGATAACGCCCAAAGACATCGCCGCTTCCGATTTAATCATGATGAAGGAAGGCTCTTACCTTCGGCAAGTCGTTCAAAGCAAATTGTCCGCGTTTAAGATTACGCCGCGCACCGTGCTTGAATCGGGGCAAATCGTCACGATAAAAGGGCTTGTCTCTCATCAAGTAGGAATAGCTTTTCTACTCGACTTTATCTGCGAAGACTCCCACGGCATCAAAGCCATTCCGTTTTATGATCCGATATTCGTTGATATTGGGCTTGCGTGGAAGAGGGAAAAATACGTTTCCAAGGCGGCGCAGGCGTTCATAGATTTTTGTAAAGAGCCGCTATAAAACTTCTCGGCAGGAAATAGTAATGGTTTGTCTAACTTATACAGTCACTTTTGCAGTAAGAATTTTATAGGGGGTGTGCAGTTATGGGGAAGTTGGTCGTTATCGAAGGCTCGGACGGTTCCGGCAAGGCGACGCAGACGCGCAAACTTTATGAACGTCTGCGGGACTTGGAAGTTAATGTGAGGCGTGTGAGCTTTCCCAACTATGAGTCTGAATCGTCCGCTTTGATTAAAATGTATTTGCGTGGCGACTTCGGAGGCGATGCGGAGGCTGTCAACCCCTACGCGGCGGCGGCGTTCTATGCCGTCGATAGATTTGCGGGCTTCGTTGAGTGGAAAAACTTTTACGAACGCGGCGGACTTGTCTTGAGTGATCGTTACGTCGGTTCAAACATGGCATATCAGGCGGCGAAGTTCAAAAAGAAAGTTGACCGCACAAAGTTTTTGACGTGGCTGGACGATTTGGAGTATGAACGCTTTAAGTTGCCGCGCCCCGATATGACAATCTTTTTGGACATGCCGCCCGCTATCAGTGCTATTCTTCGCAAGGAGCGCGGGCGCGAGGACATTCACGAAAACGACGCCGATTACATGGAGAAGACTTACAACGCTTACAAGGAGATTGCTCAGCGGTTTGATTGGAAGGTCGTCCCGTGTGCGGATAAAAATTTCGCACGTAGCACGACGGATATTCACGAAAACATTTTGGCCTTGGTCGAGGAGCTCTTGATAAAAAGTTTTGAGCCCGTTGACTAATGGAAAAAATCGTCTGATTTTTTTTGAGCGGTTTTTATATTTTTGGCTTAATAATTCACGGCATTTGAGTCTAAAGAAGTTGAAGTATTTTTATTGACTGCAAAAGTTTTTTTGATACAATAGCTGTAAAAAGTTCGCGGATAATCAGGGAAGGTATCAAGGAGGAATTGGAAATGTCAATGGTAATAAAGACCAACATGGACGCAATGCGGACGCTCAATCAGCTGACGGCGAATCACTCTATGGCGCAAAAGTATCTGGAAAAAGTTTCGACTGGTATGAAGATTCGTAACGCACAGGACGACGCCTCGGCTTACGCAATCTCGGAGCACATGCGCGTTAGGATTCGTGCCCTTGAGCAGGCACACTCGAACACGCAGAACGGCTCCAACATGTTAAAGACCGCTGAAACTGCCGTGGCTAATATCGTCGACGCAATCAAGACGCTAAAGGCAAAGGCAATCGACTCCGCTAACGATAGCAACACCGACGCCGACCGCCTCTTGATTCAAAAGGAGTTTAACCAGTTCGTTGACGCGATTGACGATAACGCCCTAATCACCTTTAACAACAAGTATCTGATTGACGGCACACGCAACAACGCCTTCAAGCCTGCCAAAACAATTCTGCTCAATCAAAGGTTATCGGAGGCTACCACAATTAGCGACGCCTTGACGACTTTAAAGAATCGTGCGGGCGAAGGGCTTGGCATTCGCAAGACGGATTATTATCAAGTGTCGTGGGGCATGGACGGCAAACTTTCTGAGGCAAGCGGTCGGGTAGGCGACAAGACTTTAACCGACCTTCTGCAGATAAGCAACGTTTCCGAGCTTCAGGCGACGACCAGTGGACTAATCACGGGCATTACTGATAAATTCGGCAAGGACGTTTACACGCCAGATAAATCGCAAGGATTGGTTATCTCTTCTTTGGGCACGGGCGACGACGCAATAAAGAATCAAATTACTGGTTTCACTATCAGTATAACCGACTCGGACGGCAACGTTAAAAAAAGTGTCAATTCCGTATTAGACCAGTTCAATCAATATCAGCGTGCCGAGACTCAGACGGGCGACCAAGCTTTATCCTTCCACGTCGGCGCAGATTCAAACTTCGCAACCAAGTTCGCGCTCATGGACATGCGGGCGGCGGCTTTGGGCTTAAAGGGTTCAGACGGAAATATTTTAAGCATCTCGACCAAAAACAACGCTAACGCCGCAATTAACGTTCTCGATAATGTCTTAAACAAAGTTCTTGACCAGCAGTCGATAATCGGCGCGGCACTCTCTAGGCTTGAACGAACTTCCACGAACTTAACGACCTCGATAACCGACGACCAATCCTCCGAGTCGGCTATACGCGATGCCGATATGGCTAAGGAGATGATAGGCTACGCCAAATACAATCTCTTAACGCAGACATCGCAGGCAATGCTAGCCCAGGCAAATCAAAATCCCAATGACGTACTTTACCTTTTGGGCGGCGAAGAAACGGAATGACTTAGCTTGAATATTTTTTTACTGTTGACGCTGGCACTTTTGATAATCATCGTGCTGTTGCAGTTCAAAATACAAATCGGCTTGTGCATGTTGGCGAGCGGACTTTTTATCTGGGCTTTGCGTTCGGCAAGCCCAATTTCTTTGCTTCAAGCCTTTTACGAGACCTTCACGCTGTCGCGGACGTATGACATAATCTTTGCGCTGTACTTCGTAATGTGTTTAGAAATTGAATTGCGATTGAGCGGCGCACTAACGGACATGGTAAAGGCATTGCGGCGGCTGTGTTCGGACGTGAAAATTTTATTGGCGGCGATGCCCGCGTTCCTAGGCTTGCTACCGAGCGTGGGCGGGGCAAGGTTCTCCGCGCCGATTGTCCAAGAACTTAGCGAACGATTGACTTTGACGCCTGAACGCAAAGCCGCGATTAACTTCTGGTTCCGGCACCTGTTCGAGTTCTCTAGCCCGATAATTCCCGGCATGATTATGGCGTGCTCAATCGCGGGCGTGACGTTCGGGGAATTCATCAGCCATCTTTGTTGGGTAACGGTCTTGGCAATTGCGGTTGGCTGGTTGATTCTGATTCGCCCGATAAAAGTTCCGCACGAGACGCGACCAGTTGAGACGGCGGCGGAGATTCGTCACGAACGCAACGGCTTATTGCTAGCATTGCTACCTGTGGCGGCTGTGTTTATGGTTGTCGTGTTCTTCGGTCTGAATGCGTCAATCGCAACGGGCGCAGTCGTGGCGGCATGGGTTATCGTCTTAGCGGTGGTTAAACGTCCCGTCGGCGTCAAAGAAATTTTCCTCGGCGCGTTTGATTGGAAGATGACGCTTAACATTTGCTGTATCCTCTACTTTATCCAAATCCTCAGCGTGACAGAAGTCCTTGGCGAAATCGTCGCGGCGTTCCAAGCGTCGCCGTTGCCGGTGCCTGTTATTATCGCGTGCGTGTCGTTTATCATCGGAATCTTGACGGGTATGAGTCAAGGACATGTAGCAATCGTCATGCCAATCGTCGCGGCTCTGGGCACGGGCAACCTAAATCTTGCGGGCGTGGCAATGGCTTTCGGCGTGGCGGGGCAAATGCTTACCCCAACTCACGTTTGCTTAATCGTCACGATTGATTATTTCAAGGCGGACCTGTTCAGCACCCTTAAGCCTGTCTTGCTCTGTGAAGTCTTACTGCTGACGGTCTTTAGCGTCTACACTTACCTAACGTGGTGATGATATGTTCTACAAAGTTTTTAAGGTCTTATGCCGCATATGGTTTGGACTTGTGCTGAGGACGCGGGTTATCGGTGCGGAGAATATCCCGAAGGACGGCGCGTTCATCTTGGCGGCTAATCACGTAAGCAACTGGGATCCTCCGTTCCTAGGAACGTTCATGAGCCGCGAAGTCTGCTACATGGGCAAGGAAGAACTCTTCAGCAATCCTGTTATGGCGTGGGTCTGTCGAAGCTTGCACGTCTTTCCCGTCAAACGCGGCGCAGCTGACAAGTCGGCTATTAAGACTGCAATTAAAATCCTCAAGGACGGCAAGTGCTTTGGTATCTTCCCTGAAGGCACGCGCTCAAAGACTGGCAAGCTCGGCAAGGCTGAACCCGGCATAAGTCTGATTGCCGCAATGACTAAGGCTCCGATTATCCCCGCCGCTATCGTTAATACCGAAAAAATTTTCTCCCGCGAAAAATTTCTGCCACGCCTTGCAGTCGTTTACGGCACGCCGCTAAAGTTCACAGGCTCGACGAAGGATAAGCAAGCCCTCGCTGACTTCGCGCAGGAGCTTATGAACGAAATCGCTAAGCTCAAGTCCAGTACATAAAATTTTCTTTCGTCGATAGCGTTGGCATAATATAATCGGTAAAACTTATGAGGAGCTGATTTACATGAAAACATTTACCTTCGACCTCCAGCGGTTTTCGGCAAACTATGAGTTCACGAGCGGCACCAGAACTTTCAATGACACCAAATACGCGTACTACTTCGACCCCGACAAGAATAACAACGCCAAAGAACTCATAATCGGCTACAATATTAATTACGACGAGTGGGGAAGCTCTTTAAAAGGAAGTGACATCACTATTTCGGGCGACGGCAGAATTCTGCGCGGTGGCAAGGGTAACGATGACCTTAGCAATTACGGCGGGAAGGCTGTTAAAATCTTCGGCAACAAAGGCGGCGATAACATTTACAATCAAGACGACGACTATGACGAGACTTATGGCTACAAAGCTATCTTAAGCGGCGGTGACGGTCATGATAGGATTGATAATGAAGGTTTGAATGCTTCGATAAGCGGCGGCGCGAACAACGACGAAATTTATAATCGCGGCGGCGAGAAGTCGACAATTCTCGGTGGCACTGGTGATGATTATATCGAGAACGGTCTTTATTACTACGTTACGCCATATTACTACGATAAAGCCGATTCCGTGAAAATTGACGGCGGGGCTGGCAACGATGAGATTGTTAATTACTACGGCGACAAAGTCACGATTACAGGCGGCTCCGGTAACGATAACATTACCAATTACAAGGGCGAGACCATTAAGATTGATGGCGGCAATGGTTACGATACTATTTCCAACGAAAATATAAAGGTTACAATCTTGGGCGGCTCTGGTAACGATAACATTTCAAACAGCGGCTCGAACGTTTCGATTAACGGCGGCGCGGGTGATGATTCGATTTACAATGCTTACAACAGTAACAAGGTCACAATTACGGCGGGCACAGGAAACGACACTATTAACAACGAGGGTGGCTCGAAGGTTCTGTTCAAGTACACGAGCGGCAATGATTCTATTCAAGGCTTCAACGATACTAGCACGTTAAAAATTGTGTCGGGTAAGCTCTCTTCCGTTATCAGCTCGGACGGCACGGATTATTTCTTTGCGGTTGGAGAAAATGTTATCACTTTGGCAGGGGCGCACGCTCTCGACAAGGTTAATATCGTCGACGCAAACGGCAAAGCGATTAAGGTTACGTTTAATATCGTCGGCACTGAAAACGGAGATGATTTACAAAACTACAGGAGCAATGCCATAATCAGCGGCTTGGGCGGCGATGACAGAATCAGTAACGGCAACGAGTACAAGGCTGGCGGCTCCAAAGTTTCAATCAACGGCGGCGACGGGCACGATTACATTAGCAATTATGGTTCGCAGGTGACAATCACGGCGGGCAAGGGCAACGACCATATTAATAATTACGGCACGCAGACTAAAATCAATGGCGGCACGGGCAATGATTTTGTTTTCAATGAAAGTTCTTTCGTCACGATAAACGGCAACACTGGCAATGATGAGCTTATCAACAGAGCCGCGAACGTTTCGATTCACGGTAGCTCCGGCAAGGATACTCTTCGCAATGAGGACGGTGAATCAGTCACAATGATAGGCGGTGAGAATAACGATTATATTTACAACACTGGCAACAAAGCTTCGATAAGCGGCGGCTCCAGCAACGATTCAATAACAAACAGCGGCGGAGAAAACGTTTCAATCAATGGCGGCACGGGCAATGATAAAATTTGGCTCAACGACATCGACTGGGACGGCGCGACGGGCAATACCTTTGTTTACACGAACGGCGACGGCAAGGATACGCTTTATAATTTCTCTGATAAGGATACGGTGAAAGTTATCGGCACGTCTGCTATCTCGACAAAGGTCACGGGGGGCGACGTTATCTTTACAGTTGGCAACGGCTTAATCACCTTCAAAGACGCCGCCTCCGATAATAAAAAGTTCACGCTCGTTGACACGACTGGCAAAGTCATCTCAAACAACACTTACTCGACGGACGGCATTGCTAAGGGCAAATCAATCACGTTGAGCACGGACAGCGGTTATTTCAATGCTACAGACTTTACCAATGTCGACGGATCGAAGAATACTTCTGGTGTTGAAATCGTCGGCGACGACAAGTCAAGCACGCTCAAAGGCGGCAAGAAGGCTGACATGCTCACAGGCGGCGATGCTAAGGATAAACTTTACGGCAACGCGGGTAACGATGAAATTCACGGCGGCTCTGGCAATGATAGTTTGTGGGGCGACTTGGGTAATGATTCGCTCTGGGGTGACGAGGGCAAGGATACGTTCGTTTATAAGCCTGACGAAGGTATTGATACTATCTTCGACTACGACTATGAGGCGGGCGACATGCTTAAGATTTTGAACGTGGACGGCTCAGTTGGTACCTTCAAGAAGGCAAATTTCGGCGGCGACGTTCTCATACTCACAATTACGGGCGGAGGCAAGGTCGTCTTTAACAATGTCAGCGTGAGCGACGACTTCAACATTAACGGTACGACCTACACAATAAAAAACAAGACGCTTAAATAAAAATCTTTCTTCCCGTCGACATGGCGGGATTTTTTTTGTTACAATCGGCGCGGAGGTGATTTTCTTGCTCAATATTAAAATTTTCGGTATCGTGCAGGGCGTTGGCTTCCGTCCGTTCGTCAGTCGCCTCGCAAATTCGTTTAATATCGTCGGCAACGTCTCTAATCGCGGTTCTTACGTCGAAATTTACGCTCAAGGCTCCGAAATCAATTTAAATCACTTTCTCGCGGCTCTCCAATCAAAAAATCCGCCACGCTCGGCTATTTTGAAAGTCGATGTAATTAATTTGCCCGATAAAATCTTTTCTGACTTCCAAATCGTCGAAAGTTCTCACGAAGCCGGCGATATTTTCGTTTCTCCTGATATTGCCACTTGCGACGCTTGCAAACGCGAACTTTTCGATAAAAATGACCGTCGCTACCTGCATCCGTTCATAAATTGCACTGCTTGCGGCCCTCGACTAACAATTTTAAAAAATATGCCTTACGACCGCGAAAGAACTTCCATGAACGATTTTCCAATGTGCAAATCCTGCGCCGAAGAGTATTTTAATCCAAATAGCCGCCGTTTTGACGCTCAGCCGGTTTGTTGTAATGATTGCGGCCCCGAAATTTATATTTTAGGAAAAAATCTGCGCGGGCATGACGCAATTAAATTTGTGCGGAAAATTTTAGTTAATGGCGGTATTGTGGCTATAAAAGGTATCGGCGGCTTCCATTTGGCTTGCGATGCACGTAATTTTAATGCCGTTGAATGCCTCCGCAACTCTAAAACTCGTCCGACTAAACCTTTTGCCGTCATGTTTAGGAATATTTCCGCCGTAAATAGCGAATGTTATCTTTCTGACGCTGAAAAATCATTTTTAGATAGTCCGCAGAAGCCAATCGTGCTTTTAAATAAAAAAATCGGCTCAATCGCCGAAAATGTCGCTCCGAATATAAATAAAATCGGTGTCATATTGCCTTATACGCCGTTGCACATGCTGATTTTCGATTTTCCTGATGAAATTTCCGATTTTCCAGACGCTTTAATAATGACAAGCGGAAATCCTTCTGGAGTGCCAATTACTATCGATGATGACGACGCAATTAAAAATTTTGACTTCTGCGATGCGATTTTAAGTCACAATCGTAAAATTTTGCTCCGCGCTGATGATTCTGTCATGGATTTTGTTGATAATAAGCCGTCAATGATTCGTCGCAGTCGCGGATATGCCCCGTTGCCGATTTTTTTTACTTCAAATAAAAAATCCGTGCTTGCGATAGGCGGCGAACTCAAAAATACCTTTTGCCTTGCCAAGAACGA
>JACXWG010000025.1 GCA_014764605.1 Quinella sp. 1Q5
GGTTGCCCGCGTTTATGCCGCCCGCCTGTTGAGCCATGCCCATGCCCATGAAGCCTGTCATTGCGCCCGAAGTATTTTGAGCTGCCGCTTGCATTGCCGAAGCTTGAGCACCCGTCAAGTGAGCCGCTGCCATTGCCGGATTTCTCAACGCGCCGTTGCGTTGCATCTCTTTTATCATGTTGGCATCTTCTTCGCTCGCGCTGACATTCGACACGCCGAACGAAACGACTTTCAAGCCGCGCAGCTCGCCCCACTTTTTGCTTAAGACTTCGTTGAGCGCGTCGGCAAGTTCCTGCGTGTGAGCGGGCAGGGCACTGTAACGAATTCCCATTTCCGAAATCCTTGCGAAGGCGGGTTGAAGAGCCGTCATGAGTTCGGTTTTAAGTTGCGCGTCAATTTCGGAGCGATTGTAAGTGTCTTTGACGTTGCCGCAAACGTTCGTGTAGAAAAGAATCGGATTGACGATTTTGTAGCTGTAGGAGCCGAAACATTTAATCGCAATGTCCACGTCAAGCCCGATATTGTAATCGACGACGCGGAAGGGAATCGGGCTGGGCGTGCCGTATTTGTTGCCGATAATTTCTTTTGTGTTGAAGTAATAAATTCTTTCGTCGCGCCCTGCATCGCCTCCGAAAGCAAAGCGATCCTTCATGGCGAAGAAAATATCTTGAATGTTTTCGGCAACGGTCTTGTTGCTGTTGAAGAGGCTCGGCTCGGTCGATTTGTCGTAAATATATTCGCCGCTGTCGGCGCAGAAGTCGACGACTTTGCCTTGCTGGACAATCATCATACATTGTCCGTCGTTTACGGAAATGCGCGAACCGTTGGTTATTATATTGTCGTCGCCGTCGTTTGAGCTCCAACTGTGACTTTTGCGCCGGTGTCCTTTGGCAACCAAAACTTCAGGTGAAAGACTGTCGCAATAAATGAATTCTTTCCACTGATCGCCGAGCACGCCGCCCGCCGACGCCAACGCAGCTTGAATTAAACCCATGAGATAATCACTCCTCATCTTGTTTTGAATTACTTACAAATATTTTACTTAATTTTAGTTTTGTCTGTCGTTTGTCTGCATTACTAATTTGTCTGCAGAGTTTTGGCGAAATTTGCTACCGCCTCTTCCTGTAATTTTTGCGTGTTGTGCGTGTAGAGGTTTTGCGTAATTGTGGCGTCCGCATGACCTAATCTTTCAGCAACGCCTTTCGCTGACGCGCCATTTTCTATCAACTGCGTTGCGTGCTTATGGCGGAACGAGTGCGAATTTAGCCCGCATTTGCTTAACATTTCTGTAAATTCGTCTTTTAAAATTAGCCGCCTGTTTTCACGGACACAGATTAACGAAATTTTTTCAGCGACGGGCGCAAGCAGACCTTTCGACTGTCTTATAATATGTCCGTCGTCTTCTCGATAAATGTAGATATAACTGTCGTCGAATTCCTTTTCATTTTCGATTTGCTGATTCTGCCAAAGCCGTAATTCGCCGAGGAGACAGAATCACCCGCCTAAAAATTTACCCCTCCGCCGTGGAGGGGCTTTTAATTATCTTACACGTTATGCTGTGGATACATTTTATCATCGTATACTGCGCCGAGTATAGCACAAATTCTACTTACACGCAACACCGGCGGAGCGGAGAAGGTTAGGAAGTTAAGGTTTTCTTTATCGGTTGCGTGATTTTCTTGCTGATAGCATGGCTCTTTCTGTCAACAGAACGTTTGCTTTAGCAAAAAGTACACTTTGTCGCATACAAAATTAAAGCCGATTAAATTTTTCATAACTCGAAAAAATGCTTGCTAATTAAGGATTTTCAGGCTATTATTTCTTAAAAATAAAGCTGTAATCGACGATAAAACGGATGAACGACAAAGTATAATTTTTTAGGAGGAGTGGTTTTTATGGCAACAATTTCCAACAGCACGTCCAATACGATAATCGTCGGGACGAGCTACAACGATTCTATCGAAAACAGAGGTGATTCAGTAACAATCGACGCGGCTGCAGGTGATGACAGCATTGGCAACTACGGCTCAAAAGTTTCAATCAAAGGGGCTGTCGGTAATGATTCAATCAGAAACTACGGTGCTTTAGTTACTATCGAAGGCAGTGACGGAAACGATTATATTGACAATATCGAGTACACTAAACGGAATGAGGAAACGGGGAAATGGGAAACCCTATCTTCGCCAGACAACACGACAATCAACGGCGGCAACGGAAACGACTCTATATTTAATGTAGACGGTTCCAATGTCATGATTAACGGCGGCGCGGGTAATGATTCTATCGAAAACGGCGGCTCCAACGTGACAATCGACGCGGCTGCCGGTGACGACACTATTAGCAACGGCGAAAACTCGAATGTGACTATCGACGGCGGTAGTGGTAACGATACCATTGAAAACTACGGCTCTGAAGTTTCAATTAACGGTGGCGCGGGCGATGATTCTATTCAGAACTATAGCGATAACTCTACTTTAATCGGTGGCGCAGGTAATGACACTATCGTAAATAAAGATTCAGGCTCTGCTTATAACATGACCAGATATTTTGGCAGAAAAGTTTCAATCGACGGCGGCGCGGGCAATGATTTAATTGAAAATGGAGGCACTTACGTTACAATTAATAGCGGCGAAGGCAATGATTTCATAATTAACGGCTGGTATGGCAATTACTCCACAATTAATGCTGGTAGCGGCAAAGACACAATTGAAAATAACTGCGGCAAGGTAACAATCAACAGCGGCACGGGTAATGATTCAATAAATAACAAAGCTACGAGTGTAATAATCAATGCGGGCACTGGAAACGACACTATCAAGGTTGAAAGCTCATCGAACACGATAAACGGCGGCGCGGGCAATGATAGAATCAGTTTAGGCTCCGACGCGGCGAATAATCTAGTTCAATACAAGTCTGGAGACGGAAACGATAAGATTTATGGCTTCAACGAGACTTCAACACTGCAAATCGGCGGCGGCAAGGGCACTTATTCGACAATCGAGAGCGGCGACGACATTATCGTAACGGTTGGCAAGGGAAAAATAACAATCGTGGGCGGCATGGACTTGGACGAGCTGAATATTGACGGCGCACAGCTTTTGAACGTCACAACCGCGCCTGAATCGCCCATTACACTCGACTCGGAAATTAAATTTGCTAGTGCCTCCAAACTCACGGCGGCAGTTGACATCACGGGCAACAAATTAGCCAATTCAATCGTCGGCGGCAAGGGAAATGATTCACTCTTCGGTGAATACGGCGCAGACACCCTAAGCGGCGGCAAGGGGCATGATTATCTCAACGGAGGCGCGGGTAACGATAAACTTTACGGCGGAGACGGTAGGGATACTCTTTTTGGTGGCGCGGGTAAGGATTCGCTTTACGGTAGCGCGGGTCATGATAAACTTTATGGCGACTCTGGTGACGATTGTCTAAACGGTGACACAGGCAATGATTCACTTGACGGCGGAGATGGTGCCGATAAACTTTATGGCGACTCTGGCAATGATTCAATCCTCGGTGGTGCAGGTAATGATACCTTAAGCGGCGGAACCAATAATGATAAACTCTTCGGCGAGGTAGGCAATGATTCACTCTCTGGCGGTTTGGGTAACGATACCTTAAGTGGCGGTACTGGCAATGACACGCTTTGGGGCGACGCAGGTAAGGATACGTTTATTTATGATAAGGGCGATGGTAAGGATGTTATCTACGGCTTTGAAGATGACGACACATTAAAACTTGACGGATTGGACTTCACGTCCTCTTATAACTCGTCCAAAGGCACGATTACTTTAACAGTCGACGGTGGTACGATTACGCTTAAAGACTTTACGGCGACGACTTTCAATATCAATGACGACACTTATCAAATCAGCGGCTCTAAACTCAAAAAAACTAGCGGCTTGATAGTTGGTACCGCCAATGCCGAAAGCATATTCAACGACAGCGATAATGCTACCATTCAAGCTCTAGGCGGCAATGACACCGTTAAAAATTACGGCGCAAATGTTTCAATTAGCGGCGGCGACGACAAAGACCTTTTCTTTAACTACGGCGACTATGCTACGCTGGACGGCAATGCTCACCGTAACACAATTTATAATTTTGGTAAAGGTTCGGTTATTCAGTCGAAAGAAAGTTACTCTACGATTTGGAATATGGGCGATAACGCGATTATCAGCACAGGGGAATTTGGCGGAGACATCAACTTGAGAAATTTCCCGAACGCGGTCACAGTCAAAGGCGGCACGGGGGCTGATTATATCTGTAACAACGGCGGCAAAAATGCTTCTCTTTCAGGCGGAGCAGGCAACGATAGAATTACTAACACCACGGGTTGGGGCATCACAAACTTTAATGAAAAAACCCTCCGATTTGACGGCACGGATGAATATTCATACTCCGATGAAAGTACGATTAATGGTGGCGACGGTGACGATGTAATTCATAATCAAAGCGGACAAAGAGTTTTAATCTATGGCGGTAGCGGAGCAGACTCAATAGATACTAGTGCACTCGGTCCTGCAGATGTTGAAACTCATTATCCTGAAGAGAACACCATCTACGGCGGCGCAGGCAATGATTACATTTTTAACACTGGGAAAAAAAGCATAATATATGGCGGCTCTGGTAACGATTCGATTTTTAATTTTGCTGATAACGTGACAATGAGTGGTGGCTCAGGCAATGACGATTTAAGCGGCGGATTTGACTATGATAAAATCCTCGGTGATGACGGCAACGACACGTTAAGCGGTTATACTGGTAATGATTCACTCTACGGCGGCGCAGGAAATGATTCATTAAATGGCGGCACTGAAAACGATTCCCTCTGGGGTGACGCAGGCAACGACACATTCTACTATGCAAGAGGCGACGGAAAAGACGTTATTTATGGTTTTGAGAACGGCGACACGCTAACCCTTGACGGATTAGACTTCACAAGCTCCTACAGCAAGTCCAAAGGCACGATAACTTTAACATTCGACAGCGGCTCGATAACGTTTAAAGAATTTACCGCCACGACCTTCCACATTGACGACGCCACGTATAAAATCAGCGGTTCCAAGCTAAAGAAGCAATGAGTAAAATTTTTCTCGGCTCGTCGATTATCGGCGGGCTATTTTTTTACGGCGGCAAGCATTGCAAAAATTTTTAGAAAAATTGCTTGCATATCGCGCTTGAAATGGTATAATGCAACGTAGATAGTTTTTAATTTGGTTTTAATGATAAGGGGGATTATGTAATGGCAAAAATCGAGAAGATTATCGGTCGTGAAATCGTAGACTCTCGCGGCAATCCGACGGTTGAAGCAGATGTTATCCTTGAAGGCGGCATAGTTGGTCGTGCAGCAGTTCCGTCTGGCGCATCAACTGGCGTAAATGAAGCTCTCGAACTCCGCGACGGCGACAAGGGTCGTTATATGGGCAAAGGCGTCCTCAAAGCAGTCAAAAACCTCAACGAAATCATTGCTCCGGCTCTGAAAGGCGATTGCGTCCTCAATCAGCGTGCACTTGATTACAAGATGATTGAACTCGACGGCACGCCCACCAAGAGCAAACTCGGCGCAAATGCAATCCTTGCTGTTTCGCTCGCCGCTGCCAAAGCTGGTGCTCAAGCTGTCGGTCTGCCCCTTTATCGCTATATCGGCGGTTGCAATACCTACAAAATGCCCGTCCCGATGATGAACATCATTAACGGCGGCGCACACTCCGACGCCCCTATTGCTTTCCAAGAATTCATGATTCGTCCCGTTGGTGCTCCCACAGTTCGCGAAGCCATTCGCATGGGCGCAGAAGTCTTCCATAACCTCGCTAAGATTCTCAAAGGTCGCGGACTTTCCACGGCTGTCGGCGACGAAGGCGGCTTTGCTCCCAATCTCAAAGGTACTGAAGACGCGCTCGAAACCATCATCAAAGCTATCGAGGCGGCTGGCTACAAGCCCGGCGAACAAGTTAAAATCGCTATGGACTGCGCGGCGTCTGAATTCGCTGTAAAAGAGGGCGGTCAATACTTCTATGACTACAAGCAACTCAACGGCAAGCACCCGATTTTGAAAGACCCCAACGGACCGAAGTTCGACGTTCAACAGCAAATCGACTTCCTTGAAAAACTCGTCGACACCTATTACATTGATTCTATCGAAGACGGTTTGGCAGAAGAGGATTGGGAAGGCTGGGTTAAGCTCACGAAGCAAATCGGTCATAAGTGCCAGCTCGTCGGCGACGACCTCTTTGTTACCAATACCAAATTCCTCGAAAAAGGCATCAAGATGGGCGCGGCGAACTCGATTCTTATCAAAGTCAATCAGATTGGCTCGCTTACCGAAACTCTCGAAGCAATCGAAATGGCTCACCGCCACAACTACACGACCGTTACTTCTCATCGCTCCGGCGAGACCGAAGACGCAACTATTGCTGACATCGCAGTCGCCACTAACAGCGGTCAGATTAAGACTGGTTCACTCAGCCGCACCGACCGCATGGCGAAATACAATCAGCTTATCCGTATCGAAGAAGAGCTCGGCAAATGCGCTGTTTACGAACGCGCCCCGCTTCTCAATCGTTCGGTTGGCAGATAATTCGTCAGCAACTTAACAATCGACTAACAAAAGGCACTTCCTCGAACGCGGGGAGGTGTCTTTTTCAATTATGGAGGTTGCAAATTGCTCAACGAAAAGAATTTCCCTGACACACTTAAAAAAATGAACTTCACGCGGCTCAATGGCAATCGCTACGAAAAATTTTTCGCCGAAAATATCATCATGCGAGCCGACCTTGACAATAAAAAACTTTCATATCCGGTGCAAGTCAAAGGACGCGAACATAATACTAAATGCGACGCAGAACACAAAGAAAATCTCGTTGTCTTTGAATGCGTCAATCGCTTGCTCGATAAAGGCTATCGCCCCGAAGATATTTGGCTGGAAAAAGCTTGGACGCTCGGTCATTCCCCTAAGGGCGGGCGTGCCGATATTTGCGTTTCATTAAACAGGCGGACGTTGTTTATCATCGAATGCAAAACTGCTGGCGCGGAATTCAAGCACGAACGCGCCAACATGCGCACGGACGGCGGACAATTATTTTCCTATTGGCAACAGGAGCAAAGTTGTCAATGGCTCGTGCTCTACTCTTCCGACTTTGACGACGGCAACTTGACTTTTGAGGCGGCAAGCGTTCCTTGCGGCGAAAAATTTTATCGCGGTGCGTCGACCGTCCCCGAACGTTTCAAGATTTGGAGCGAGCGTTACGAAAAAAATTTTTTGGACGACGTTATCTTTCACGACGAAACTATTGCCTATCAAATCGGCGCGAAGCCCTTGCGTAAACGAGACCTTAAAAATTTCGACGACACGAGCCTTGTTAATAATTTCGAGGAAATTTTGCGCCATAATCAAGTTTCAGATAAGGAGAACGCTTTTAACCGTTTAATCGCGCTGTTTATCGCAAAACTCGTTGACGAAAGCCTAACGCCCGATAGCGGCGAAGTTCAATTCCAATTCAAGGGCGGCTCTGATACCCACGAAATTTTTCAAGACCGATTGCAACGCCTCTATTCCGACGGCATGAAAAAATTCATGGGCGAAGATATTTTTTACCTGCCAGAAGATTATCCCGATAAAGTCTTTAAAAACTTCGGCGACGCGGAGAATCACTCAAAAAAAGTCGAAGACCTAAGAGAAAAGTTCCGCAAGCTCAAGTTTTACACGAACAACGCTTTTGCATTCGTCGACGTGAACAACGATAAACTTTTCTACCTCAACGCCAAAATTCTCAAAGAAGTCGTCGACATATTCCGCAACTATCGGATTATCGGCTCGACTGATTTGCAGACGCTCGGCGATTTGTTTGAACAGTTGCTTGATAAGGGCTTTAAGCAGAACGAAGGACAATTTTTTACGCCGTTGCCGATAACGCGATTCATTTGGGACAGTCTGCCTCTCGAACGGATTATTTCTGATGAGCCGCCGAAAATTATCGATTATGCGTGCGGCGCGGGGCATTTCCTCACAGAAGGCTTTCAAGCCGTCAATGATTGCTACCTGCGCCAAAATCGGACGCCGCCAGTTATGTGGGAGCGCGATAAACTTTTCGGCGTGGAAAAGGATTATAGACTTGCCCGCGTCTCAAAAATTTCGCTCTTCATGCATGGTGCCGACGAGGGCAAAATCAAATTCGGCGACGGGCTGGAGAATTATCCCGATGAAAAAATTTCGCCCGCGACTTTCGATATTCTGGTTGCCAATCCGCCCTATTCCGTCAAAGGTTTCAAACTCCACCTGAAGCTTGCCAACGAAGATTTAAAGGTTCTCGATAAAATTTCCGTCAACGGCTCCGAAATTGAAACGCTCTTTGCTGAAAGAATCGGGCAGCTCGTCAAGGCGCAAGGTGTAGCCGCCGTGATTCTGCCGAGTTCAATCCTAAACAAGGACGGCAAAAGTTTTATCGCCGCCCGCGAATCGTTGCTGACGAAATTTTTTATTCGCGCCATAGTTCAGCTTGGCAGTAAGACTTTCGGCGCGACTGGTACCAATACCGCGATAATGTTTCTTGAACGATTTGACGAGCCTCCGAGCTTTATTGCCGACTTCGCTGACGTTGCGGACACTATCATTGACGGCAAGACGCCCGCCAGACAGTTCAGCCACGATATTTTCGATGCCTACCTGCGCAAAATCGGCAAGACCACCGACGATTACCGCCAATTTATCGCCGCCGCCAACGATAAGACGCGCAAGGTTGAGTACGAGAAAATTTTTTACTTCGGGCTGACTTATCGGCAGACGACGCTGATTATTTCCGCGCCCGCCGATAATGCCGCTCAAGAAATCTTCCTAGGCTACGGCTGGAGCAATGCTAAAGGTCGCGAAGGCATCGTTCATAAGAAAATCGGCGGAATGCTCTTCGATAACAACAATCGCGCCGCAGACGATACCCTTGCCGCCGTAATTCGTGCCGCTTTTGACGGCAAGCAACTCAATCTACCAGAGCTAGAAAAATATTATCGCTATGTCACGCTGTCCGACTTGCTAGACTTCGACGCCGCCAACTTTACCAAAAAAATCACGCTGTCCGAGGTATCTAATGAAACATTGACAACGGGCAGAAACTTTCCGACGATAAAACTCGGCAACATTGTCGAAATTAATGTAAAAGCTTTTGACCCATCGAAGACGCCCGAAAAAATTTTTCATTACGTCGACATTGGTTCGGTTGATTCAGCGACAAATAAGATTGATTTTTCGACCACGGTAACAGGTGCGGCGGCTCCTTCGAGGGCAAGGCGATTGGCTGACAATGGCGACATTTTAATTTCAACTGTTCGACCGTATCTTAAAAGTTTCGCACGAATCAAAAATGCGCCGTCTGATACTTTGTACTCGACAGGATTCGCCGTGTTGTCAACAAAAAATCCCGCCGTCGTTACAAATGAATTTATTTACTGCCTGTTTATGGACGACCCGTTATTGATGGCTCAAATGAAGGCTAAGATGTCTAAAGGCTCATACCCCAGCATCAATCAAGGCGACTTGCAAAATTTTTATCTGATATTGCCGCCGCTTGATATGCAACGTCAAATCGTCGCCGAATTCAATTCCGTTGACGCTCAAATTGCCGCGCAGGACGACACGATTAAAAAGCTCGACTCCGACATTCAAGCAAAGTTCAGCGCATTGTTCGAGGGTTATTCAGACGATAAAATTTATTCGTTTACTACGCTTTGCAAGGACGATACTGCAAGCGGCGTAAAATTTCAGACGTCCGAATATTTGAAGTCAGGCGAAGTTCTCATCATTGACCAAGGCGCGAATGAAATTGCCGGCTATATGAACGTGGCGAACAATCCTGCGCCTTATGACGATTTGCCTTGCGTGATTTTCGGCGACCACACGGAAATTTTTAAGCTGGTGCGTGAAAAATTTTATCTCGGTGCAGACGGCACGAAAATTATCGTTCCCGCCGACCGCAACAAGTTAAACGCGATGTTTTTATTCTACATGTTGCGAACGGAGTATAAACCGCTTGGTGGTTACGCACGACACTTTAAGAATCTTAAATCACTGAAACTTTATCTGCCGCCGATTGAATTGCAGGAAAAATTTGTGGCGTATGTGAGGAATTGCGAGGCAATGAAAGAATCAGCGCGGCGACGGCGGGAGGAATTGATTGAGTTGCGTTCTGAGCTTGTGAAGAAATATTTCCGCTGACAAATCAAAAGACCGTCCCCGATTTGGAGGCGGTCTTTTTTGTTTGGAATTATAAATCGAGTTCGTCGGCGCGTTCAGTCATGCCTTTAATACAAAGCTCCATTAAAACGCCCAAATCCATTCCCAAATCGTCCGCGCCGCGTTGAATAACTTCGCGATTGCACTTCGCCGCAAATCGTTTGTCCTTGAACTTCTTCTTGAGGCTCTTAACCGCCATGCCCGCCATCCGCTCTGGACGCATTAACGCATAAGCATGAACAATGCCCGTTAGCTCATCGACGGCGAACAAAGACTTTTGGCAATCGGTCGTAGGTTTAATCGTCGCGCCCGTCAAGCCGTAGCCGTGGGAAATTATCGTTTTAATGTCGTCGTCGCTGATTCCTTCTGGTTCCAAAAGCTCGCGAACGTGTTGGCAGTGCTCTTCGGGGAATTTCTCAAAGTCAACGTCGTGAAGATAGCCGATTGCTGACCAATGCTCCTTATCGCCGCCGAAATGTTCAGCCAACGCCCCCATAGCTCCTGAAACCGCCGCCGCGTGTACGAATAAATGCGGCTCGGTCGTGTGCTTACGTAAAATTTCCTTTGCTCGTTCCAAGGTCAACAAGTCAAATCCTCTCCTTAAACAGTTTTATCAAGTTCATGTGCAGTTCAAAGCTTTTGCGGTTGTTTTTGGCTATCGTGTCGAGAATCAGCCCGCACGCGAACGACAGCATTGCCGACAACATTAAGAAGCCGCTGACGATTAGCGTTGGGAAACGCGGCACCAATGACGTTTGCAAGTAGTCGTAGAAGACGGGCACGAACAGTATCAGCGCAAGCAACGCCAGAATCATTCCGACGACGCCGAAGAATTGCAACGGCTTGTAGTCGCGGTACAGATTAAAAATCGTCAGGATGACTTTCGCGCCGTCAACGTAAGTGTTCAGCTTGCTCTCGGAGCCGGCGGGGCGGTCGCGATAATTAACCGTCACCGTCCTAAGCAAAAGGTTCTTGTCCAGCGCGTGAATCGTCATTTCGGTTTCAATCTCAAAGCCTTTACTAAGCACTGGAAAACTTTTCACGAACAGCGGACTGAATGCACGATAGCCGGTCATCACGTCGAGTATCGGAGCCTTCGGACGCCAGAACATGTTGATGAACCTGCGAACCATGACATTGCCGACATTGTGGAAGGGTCGCTTGTTCTCCGTGAAGTATGTCGAGGACAGCCGGTCGCCGATAACCATATCCGCCCCGCCCGTCAAGACAGCGTCGCACATCTCGCGAGCGTTCTCGGCTGGATAGGTATCGTCGCCGTCAATCATCAAGTAGCAATCGGCGTCAATCTCTCGGAACATCGTGCGAATCACATTGCCTTTACCCTGCCGCCTCTCATAGCGAACAACTGCGCCTGCCGCTCGTGCAATCTCGTCGGTGCCGTCAGAGGAGTTGTTATCGTAGACGTAAATCGTCGCCTCCGGCAACGCCTGCCGATAATCGCGCACGACCTTGGCAATAGTTTGGCTCTCGTTGTAGCAGGGAATCAGTACGGCTATCTTCGGCATAAAGTTTTCTCCCGTCTTAAAATTATTTTCTCCGCCTCGTCGACGGTCAAAGCTTGCTCGTCTATGTTAAGCGTTCGCAGTAGTTTAGTTATCGGCGGCGGCTCCAGACCTGCGCGGCTCAAAATTTCTTCCTCAGCAAAGAGTTCACGCGGCGTGCCTATGAAAAGAACTTTTCCTTGCGCCAAGACGACGACTCGGCTAGCAAAGCGGGCAATGTCTTCCATTGAATGCGAGACTAAAATTATCGTGACGCCCGAACGCCTCACCACGCCGAACAACTCCTGTAGGAGATTTTTTTTTGCAAGCGGGTCAAGTCCTGCGGTCGGCTCGTCTAGGATTAAATATTTCGGCTTGAGAGCGAGAATCCCCGCGATAGCCACGCGCCGCCGTTGCCCGCCCGATAACTCGAACGGCGAAACTTTTTTTAACGCCGCGTCCAATCCGACTTGCCGCATTGCCTCTTCTACACGCGTTGAGGTCTCCGCGTCGCTCAAGCCGAAATTTTTCGGACCGAAGGCAATATCACGCTCAACCGTCTCCTCGAATAGCTGATGTTCAGGATATTGGAAGACAATCCCCACGAACCGACGAATCTTTTTATCAGCGACTGGCAAGCCGTCAATCGTAATCGTGCCGCTCGTCAGTTTAATCAGTCCGGCGACCAGTTGAATCAGCGTAGACTTGCCGGAGCCAGTGTGCCCTGCAATCGCCAAAACCTCACCTTCTGCCACGTCGAACGAAATATTTTCCAGAGCCGTCTTCTCAAAGGGCGTGCCCGTCATGTATGTGTAGCCTACGTCTTTAACGCTAATCATCTTAATTTCCTCAATGCGGTGTCGAGTTCTTCAGGCGTCAAAATTTTTGGCGGGAGCTTTAAACCTTTGCGGCGGAGGCGTTCAGCAATCTCGACGGCGACGGGTACATCAAAACCTAGGCGTTTCATTTCCTTAGCGTCGGTAAAAATTTCTCGCGGCGTGTCGATTCGTATGATTCGCCCGCTCTCCATTAGAAAGACCCGCTGAGCCTGTGCCGCCTCCTCCATGAAGTGCGTTATATAAATTATCGTCTTGCCTTGCGCGTGCAGTCGCTTGACCATGTCCATAATCTCGCGGCGTCCTTGCGGGTCGAGCATTGCTGTTGGCTCGTCGAGGACAATTACTGGCGTTTGCATTGCGATGACTCCCGCGATTGCAATCCGTTGCTTTTGCCCGCCGCTTAGCTTGCTCGGCGCGAACTTTTTATAATCGGTCATGTTCACGGCGTCTAAGGCAAGGTTGACACGTTCGCGGATTTTATCGGGCGCAACGCCTAAATTCTCCAAGCCAAACGCAACGTCATCTTCGACAATCGCCGCGACAATCTCGCTATCAGGATTTTGAAAGACCATTCCAACCTGTTCGCGGACGTGCCAGATATTTTCTTCCTGCGAAGTGTCTAGCCCGTTGACGAAGATTTTTCCGGCAGTCGGCAGGAGCAATGCGTTAAAGTGTTTGGCTAGCGTCGACTTGCCCGAACCGTTGGTGCCGATTATCGCGATGAACTCGCCCTCGTCAATGGTGAAGCTTACGTCGTCTAGTGCAACCTTACCGTCCGATGAACTTTTGTAGACGTGCCGCAAACCTTCCGCCCGAATCATTTTGCCGCTATAAGTTCAATCTCGCAGAGTGCGCCCGCTGGCAAGTCTTTGACCGCCACGCAACTCCGAGCTGGTTTGCTGATGAAATATTTCTCGTAGACTTCATTGAAAGCTTTAAAGTCCGCGATGTCAGCAAGGTAACACGTCGTCTTGAAAACTTCACTGAAGTCGTAGCCCGCCTCGTCGAGTATCGCCGCCAAATTCTTACAACACTGCGCCGCTTGCCCTTCGATATTCGTTGCTACGATTTTGCCGACAACAGGGTCGATAGCGATTTGCCCCGACGTATAAAGCAACCCATTGACCTTGATTGCCTGGCTGTAGGGACCGACGGCGGCGGGAGCTTTGTCCGTGTGAATAATCCTCATGTCCGTTACCTCCTAAATGATTTTGCCCGCATATTATCAAATCCGCGCCGCAATGTGAAGAGCTTCAACACTTTTTCAGATTGAACTGCTATATTGGCGGCGAATAATTTTAGGAAAGGAAGATGTGCAATGCGATTTCTTTACAGCGTAATGGCAATCATTTTTATCTTAAGTTCATTCGCCACAAGCGCGCAGGCGGCGCAGAAAAAGATTTATATCAACGTGGCAAGCCGGCTGATGACTTTCTATGACGGCAATATCAAAGTTGCGGTCTATCATCTGGGTTTAGGCAAGGTGAGTACGCCGACGCCGACGGGCTACTACACAATCACGGAAAAGGCGATTAATCCGTCATGGATTGACCCTTCTGACCCCGAATACGAAATCCCTTCTGGTCCGGATAATCCGCTGGGCTATCGTTGGATGCAGATTTGGGGCAACTACGGCATTCACGGCACCAATCGCCCTGAAAGTATCGGCGGCTACGTCTCCAACGGTTGCATAAGAATGCGCGAGGCTGATGTTGAGGCACTCTTTGACGCCGTGGAAGTCGGTACGCCAGTCGAGATAACCTATAATCGCGTCGTCGTCGAAAAAAATGCTGATGATGAGGTCGTCTATTACATTTACCCCGACGGCTACGGCGTGCAGGATATAACCGTTGCGGACGTGACTAAATGGATTGAGCCGTTCGGCGTGCTTGCCTTCGAGAGCGATTACGATATTTCCCAGAAGATTGAAGCCTCCGACGGAGAGCCGACCTTTATTGGCAAACCTTACAACGTGGAAATCAACGGGCAACTTACACAACCGACAGACGCGAACAACACCCGCTTTTTTGCTAAGGCAGTTATCCGCGACGGAATTTCTTATATGCCAGTCGTGCCCATTGCTAAAATTCTGCGCCTCAAGCTTGAGTGGCATAAGGGCGAGGCGACACTTAAAAGCAAGTTCGGCAAGGTGATTTGCTACGAACGGAAAGGGCAACTATATTGCAACGCCGACGACGCTCCGATACTCTTCAACATGGAAGGCGGCTTGCAGACGGACAAGAACGGCGTAAAACTCTTCCGCTTTAAGTCACTGCCAACAGTCGAGAAGCCGATTGTTGAACCGCCTAAGCCCGAAGAAAAACCACAACCGACTGATAAACCCGTTACGCCTAAGGAAGAACAGCCAACTGATAAACCCGATACGCCTAAGGAAGAACCGCAACCGACTGATAAACCCGTTACGCCTAAGGAAGAACAGCCAACTGATAAACCCGATACGCCTAAGGAAGAACCGCAACCGACTGATAAACCCGTTACGCCTAAGGAAGAACTACAGCCGACGACCGAGACTAAAGCAGACGAGGTAGCGAACGCATGAAAAAATTTCTGATAGTCGATGGCAGTAGCATTTTCTATCGAGCCTTCTACGCTATGCCGAGTTTGACTGCTCCGAGCGGCGAGCCGACGGGTGCACTTGTTGGCTTCGCGAACATCATTTTAAAGATTATGCGTGAACGGTCGCCCGAATTGGGAGCAGTCGCTTTTGACACGTCGAAGAAGACTTTCCGCAATGAAATCTTCCACGACTACAAGGCGAATCGTCCGCCCATGCCCGAAGAACTTGCCGCACAACTGCCGCTGATAAGGGAACTCGTTGACGTTCTCGGCTTGAAGATTTGCGCGGCGGAAGGCTACGAAGCTGATGACATTATCGGGACGCTGGCAACGCAGGCTTGTAAGGAATTCCGCGTGGAAATTCTCACTGGCGACCGCGATGCACTTCAGCTGATAAACCACTCGACGCAAGTTTTGCTTAACAAGAATTCTGACGTGAAGACCTACGACGAGAAAAAGTTTATCGTGGAATACGGCTTCGCTCCCGCCTTGCTCGTCGATTTCAAGAGTCTGCGCGGCGACCCGTCCGATAATATCCCCGGCGTCAAGGGGATAGGGCAAGTGACTGCGACGAATCTTATTAAGCAGTTCGGTTCGTTGGAAAGTCTTCTGACTACCCGCGACACGTTGACGGCTAAGAAAGTTCGCACCGCCTTGGAGAACTTCGCCGACGATGCAATCATGAGCAAACGTCTAGCGCAGATTGTGTGCGACGTTCCCAATATTGACTTCAAGCCCGACGATTTCGCGATTAGCCCCGACCTAGTCCGCGTCGATGATTTCTGCAATCGCTATGCCCTCAATCAAGTCAAGAAAAAAATTCATGAACTCTTCGGCGGCGATAATCTCTTCAGCGATGCGGCGGAGAATACTTTATCGGGCGATGAAGGCTTGCCGATTGATTGGGATAAAATTTTGGCGGCGGAGGCTTTAATCATTGCCCAAGCCGACTTTGAACAGTTCGCGATAAAAATCTGCGGCGGCGAAACCTTTATAACTTCGGAGCGTGTTGACGTGCAAAGAATCTTTGACGACTTCGCGGGTAAGATTATCCTAAGCGGCGTCAAGAATTATCTTCACTTCTTCAACGTCAGCAAGCTTGCAAAAGTTTTCGACGTGGAATTGATAGCTTATCTGCTTTACCCCGAACGCAACGATTATTCTTGCGCTAGTCTCTTGCCTTTGGAGTTCGACGGCTTGAGGGTTGCAAACTCCCTTACAGCTAACGCGCTGGCTTTAGAAAAACTCGCCGACCTTTACGAAAAAAAATTAACCGCCGCCAATTTGACGAGGCTTTATCTTGAAATGGAACTACCGCTTACTAAAATCTTAGCGAACATGGAAAGGCGAGGAGTCTTCGTCGACAGGGCAAGCCTAAAGGACAAGAACGCCGACATGACTAAGAGGATTGCCGCCGTCCAAGAAAATATTTACACTCTGGCGGGCGAAGGCTTCAACATAAATTCTTCTAAGCAACTGTCTGACGTGCTTTTTGTAAAGCTCAAGCTCCCGCCGGGCAAGAAGACTAAGGCGGGTTACTCGACCGACGCTGAGACTTTGGAGGATTTGCAAGGACACCCAATCGCCGCCGCAATCTTAAAGTATCGTCTGCTGTCTAAACTCAAATCGACTTACCTTGACGGACTCGGCAAACTTATCGGCAATGATGGACGCGTTCACACGAATTTTAATCAGACAGTCACGGCGACGGGCAGGCTTTCAAGCTCCGACCCGAACTTGCAAAATATCCCAATCCGCACCGAAGAGGGCAGAAGCATTCGCGCCCTATTCAAGCCCGGCGAAGGTTACGATTGCATTCTGTCCGCCGATTACTCACAGATTGAACTGCGACTTTTGGCGCACATGTCCAGCGACGCCAATTTGATTGACGCTTTCAATCGCGGACAAGACATTCACGCAAGGACGGCGGCGGAAGTCTTCGGCGTGTCAATTGACGACGTGACACCCGACCTTAGGCGCAAAGCCAAGGCAGTCAACTTCGGCATTGTCTACGGTATCAGCGACTACGGACTTTCGCGGGACTTGCATATCAGCCGCAAGGAGGCGGGCGAATACATTGACCGTTACTTCAAGCGTTATCCTGGCGTCAAAGATTTTTTGGATACGACCGTTGCACAGGCTCACCTTAGCGGCTACGTTACGACGATGTTTGGGCGGCGCAGGTATCTGCCTGATATTAACAGCAAGAACTTCAATAAGCGGTCGAATGCCGAGCGTATGGCGATGAATACTCCCATTCAAGGTTCGGCGGCGGATATTATCAAGCTTGCGATGATTCGGGCGGAAGAAGGTTTGCGCCCCTTCGACAGCAGGATAATTATTCAAGTGCACGATGAACTTGTCCTTGAGGTTAAAAGTTCCGAACTCGACGCCGTAGAAAAAATTCTGCGCGGGGCTATGGAAGACGTTGCCGCGCTCAAGGTGGCGTTGGTCGTCGACATCAGCCACGGGTCGAATTGGTTAATGGCAAAATAATTTCCTTGCGTATTTGTTCTCTGCGCGGGGATTTTTTTTGCCCGTAAAAGTGCGGCTTGACGGTAAATCGCAAAGAATATAAACTGCACACAAAATATTAAGGAGGAATTCTCATGCAGGTTACAAAGACGGAACTTGAAGGCGTATTGATTCTGGAGCCGAAAGTTTTTGGCGATGCTCGCGGCTGGTTTATGGAGACGTGGTCGGCTCGCAAATTCGAGGCGGCGGGGCTTAACTTTAACTTCGTGCAGGACAATCAATCTTATTCAGCTCAAAAGGGCACACTCCGCGGCTTGCACTATCAAACGGCTCCTTTTGCTCAGGCTAAGCTCGTGCGTTGCACACGCGGCAGACTTTTGGACGTGGCAGTTGACATTCGCGAAGGTTCCGAGACTTTCGCCAAATGGGTTGCCGTCGAACTCACCGCCGAGAATAAAAAGCAGTTGCTGATACCCCGCGGCTTTGCTCACGGTTTTATAACTTTGACTGATGATGTTGAGATTCAATACAAAGCCGACGCCTTCTACGCGCCGAACTGCGATGGGAATATCCGCTGGGACGACGCGGAGATTAACATTGATTGGCCGTTCGCACCGACTATCCTTGCCGATAAAGACGCTAAGGCTCCGATGCTCAGGGAACGTCTGACGCGCGGCGAGCTGAAGTTCTAATCATGGAACTGACACGCGAACAAAAAGAGGCCGTCGAGGCACGCGGCGAAAACTTATTGATAGCGGCGGCGGCGGGCGCGGGCAAAACTCGCACACTAACT
Source organism: Quinella sp. 1Q5 (assembly GCA_014764605.1). Lineage (GTDB taxonomy): Bacteria > Bacillota > Negativicutes > Selenomonadales > Selenomonadaceae > Quinella. The sequence goes on from JACXWG010000025.1 coordinate 18,415, forward strand.
GAACGCGTAGTCAATCTGCTTGAGGAGGAGGCTTGCGAAGTCGACGAACTGTTAATCATGACCTTCACCAACGCGGCGGCTCAAGAAATGAGCTCACGAATTCAAGCAGCACTAATGAAACGTCTTGAGACCGAACTAGACACCGATAAGCAAATCCGCCTAGAAAAGCAGATAATCCTTCTAAGCGGGGCGCAAATCTCAACGTTTCATTCGTTCTGCCAAACAGTTCTTAGGCGGAACTTTGCACGAATCGACCTTGACCCGAAGTTCCGCACGGGAGACGACAACGAACTTGACATCTTAAAGCGCGAAGTCATAGAGGAGCTTTTCGAGGACAATTACGCGGAAGGCAACGAAACCTTTAAGACGTTCGCGGACGAGTTTGGCGGCAACGTTCACGGCGATGATAAGATTCACGAGATGATTATCGGCTTGCACGACTTCTCGTTGAGTATGCCCTATCCCGACGCGTGGCTTGATTCGCTTGCCGAGCCTTACGACTTGCCCGAAGACACCCGCCTTGAGGATACTCGTTGGTTTAAGTTCCTTAAGCCGCACATCTTCCAAACGCTAGAAAAAGTTTTCGCGGAGTGCGCCGAGGCTTACAGCATTGCCGAGGAAAATAATATCGCCGTCAATGTAATTCGCGAGGAATTCAATCAGCTAAACAACTTGAAAACTGCCCTTGACGATTGGAATACGCTTTACGATAAGATTTGGAAGTTCGAGTTCGGGAGGATGCCAGGCGGTCGCGTTGCGGAGAATAAAAAACTTGCTAAGGCACAGCTAACCGCGTTGCACGACGACTACAAGAAGAAACTGCTTGCCTTGCGCGATAATTATTTCCTTGCCGACGAAGCCCGCATGATTGCCGACGTTCGAGGACTTCACGAGCCGATTAAGGAGCTTATCCGAGTGACGAAGGCTTTTGCTCAAAAATTTTCCGACGCTAAACGCGAACGCGGCATTATCGATTTCGCGGACATGGAGCACCTTGCCTTAAATATCTTCGACGCCGCCCCCGAAGTCGCCGCCGCCTATCGCGATAAGTTTAAGTTCATCATGGTCGACGAATACCAAGATACTAACGGCGTGCAAGAGGCGATTGTCCAGAAGATTTCACGTGGCGATAACCTGTTCTTCGTTGGCGACGTCAAGCAGTCGATTTATCGGTTCCGGCTCGTCGACTCGGCGAACTTCAAGGACAAGATGAATTCCTATCGCTGTATAAATCTGTCGAAGAACTTCCGCAGTCGGGAAAAGATTATCGCGGCGGTCAATGAGATATTCAAGCGGCTGATGAATCGGCGGGCGACGGAGATTGACTACGACGCGGCGGCAAGGCTCCAATTCGGGGCAAGCTACGAGGTCGGCGATAAGTTCTTTGACGAGAGTCCGGAGTTCTTTTACATACAGACCGAACGCGACGACGAGAGCAAGGACATTGAACTTGAGATGCGTTTCATTGCGGGCAAGATTCATGAGCTGATTGCGTCTAAAAAACTTGTGCGCGAAGGTGATATCTATCGTCCCGTGCAGTTTAGGGATATTGTTATCTTGCACCGTTCGCCGAAGACAACCGCCTTTGAAATCCTAGACACGCTGAAAAAATACGGCGTGCCGGCTTATGTGCCTGATGAGGAAAATTATTTTCGGGCGAATGAAATTCAAGTCGTGATGAGTTTGCTGACGCTACTGGACAATGCAAGACAGGACATACCGCTTGCCGCCGTGATGCTCAGTTCGATTGGCGGCTTTAGTGCGGAGGAGCTAGCTGAACTTAGGATTGACAATCCCGACGTCGATTTTTATACAGCGGTCGCGAACGGCTCGGACAAATGCAAAGCCTTCCTAGCAAAGCTCAATCAGTGGAGGGATACGGCTCGGCAACTGGGCGTTGCGGAACTTTTGAGCAATCTTTATCGCGAGACGGGCTACTATGATTCGGTCGGGCAAGAGGAACGCGGCGAGGCTCGGCAGGCGAATTTACGCATTTTGATTGACCGCGCCGCTAAATTTGAATCAACCAATGCCCGCGGCTTATCCAGGTTTATCGAATTTATCAGCAAGATTAAGCAGCTCGGCAACGACCTATCGACGGCGACCACTCTCGGCGAAAATGAAAACGTCGTGCGCGTCATGACCATTCACAAGAGCAAGGGCTTGGAATATCCCGTTGTGTTCGTGGCGGGCGTCGGCAAGCAGTTTAACATGGAAGACTACGCAAGGGCTAATCTCTTCATGCACCGTGAATTTGGTATCGGGGCATATCGCACGCCGAAGGGTTCTCAGCTTAAAGTCAAGACGTTGGCAACGGCGGCTGTCTCCAAAAAAATCCGTGACGAGTCGTTAGCCGAAGAACTTAGGCTTTTGTACGTGGCATTGACGCGGGCGGAGGAAAAATTATTTTTGGTCGGTTGCACAAGTCAAGGCGTGTTAGATAAAGTGCGAGCCGTCGACGTGCCGAGCGATTACGACATCTTATCGGCTAGCAAGTTCATGAGTTGGTTATTGCCGATACGGGACGCATTGGAACCTGTCATCAAGTCGCGACTCGTCACACTCGACGACGTGGCATTGATTAAGGAACGAACCCTCGACAAGGCGCAGAAGAAAGTTTCACAATCGCCCGAACAGCTCCCAACCTCGACGCTTGAATCAATCCCGGCTAAGTTGTCCGTCACGGAACTAAAACGCCGCGCAGAGCAAGACGACTTGTCGCAAGAGGCTGACTTCATAAAGAGGAAGAAATTTCTTTATCGGCGACCAGATTTCATGCAACGCAAAGAAATTTCTGGCGCGGAGTTCGGCTCGCTCATGCATAAGGTCATGCAGAGTTTGAACCTCGGCGGCGACTTATCAGCAAAGGGAATCGCCGCGCAGGTTGCGGAGCTTGCACGCCGTGAAGTCATTTCGCCAGAGCACGTCAAACTAATCAAGCCGGAGAAGGTCGCAAGGTTCTTCGCCAGTGAACTCGGCAAGCGATTAGTCACGGCGCAGGAAACTTATCGGGAGTTACCGTTCAGCCGACTGATTGACGCGCAAAGGTTCTTCCACGTCGACGAGAAAATTTTTATCCAAGGCATAATCGATTTGCTGTTCAAGGACGCGGCTGGGCGGTGGGTTTTGCTTGATTATAAGACCGACCGTGACTCAGCGGACATTGCCGAACGCTATCGAGTGCAGATTGACCTTTACGCGCAAGCGGTCAAGGCTCTGCTTAAAATAAATGTCGCCGAAAAATATTTGTATCTGCTAAACGGCGGACGATTGGTTAAGATGTAGGAGGTTTTAAGATGATTAAAGTTTTGGTGAACGGCGCACTCGGACGCATGGGACGCACGGTTTGCAATGCGGTTAAGGCGGACGCTGAATTGGAACTCGTCGGGGCGGTTGATGTTGTCGCGGGTGAGGTCGAAGGCTTGACGGTCGAGACGAACCTTGACGCCGCGTTGAAGAGGTTGACGCCCGATGTTATGGTTGACTTCACGCGCCCGGCTGTCGTCTTCGATAACGTGATGACTGCTCTTGCCAATAAAGTTTCGCCCGTGGTTGGCACGACTGGTTTAAGCGACGACGCTAAAGAAAAGATTCGTGCACTCGCTGAGGCTAATGACACGCCCGCTTTTATCGCTCCGAACTTTGCATTGGGCGCGGTGCTGATGATGTTGACTGCCCAGACGGTTGCTAAGTATATGCCCGAAGTCGAGATTATCGAACTTCACCACGATAGGCAGATCATGGGACTGTTCAGAGAACTGAACGAAGACGGCGTAACGATCCTTATGATCACCCATGACGCGGAGATCGCTTCCAATGCGGACAGGATCGTGGAGATCCGTGACGGACTGCTGAATCAGGAGGTGAAGATATAATGAAGAAGAACCGGATACTGGCAGTGCTGCTCTGTCTGGCACTGGCAGCGGGACTTGTTTACGGAATCGGCAGGGCTTTTGCCGCCAGCCGTAGAAAGACCGTCGTGGTAGTGCCCGTGACGGATCTGAACTATTCCTGGGGCGATGATCAGAACAGCATGGAAGGCATGGTGGCCTCGGGCTTTTCCCAGGATATATATCTGATGGATACTGAGAGCGTGGATACGGTCCTGGTAGAGACCGGACAGCATGTAAAGCAGGGTGACGTGCTTATGAAGTATGACGCTACCCAGACCTCCATCAACCTGGAAAGAGAGATCCTGACCAGGGAAAAGCTTCTGCTTCAGATGGATGTGGCTTCCAAAAACCTTGCGACTCTCAAGAAGATCAAACCTGCCTCTGAAGGCGGAAACGGCGGAGAGGACTTCCCTGATTTTCCGGATTTTCCTGAACCGGAGGACAACACGCCGGACTACAGCGGCGTAACAGCGGCCGAAAAACTGGATGAAAATTCTCTGCCCTATAATAAGGAAGAGGATACAGAAGAGAGTCCTCTGGGTTCGGAGTTCAATCCCTACCGCTACCTCTGCAATGACGAGACTGTGATCACAGGGGAATTCCTCAACAGGATCAGAAAAGATGCCCTTGAAAAGAGCAATGCCCGGGGCGGTTCCGAAGAAGGCCGGGAAGAAGGCGCGGAACAGGCCCATGTACCTGTCTACTGCGTACTGGAAGTCAGGGAAGGCAATAAGACGGACGGTGCTCTGAAAAGGGCCTGGATCATGGACGCAGCTGCTCTGGATGAAGCTCCAGCCGGCTGGGAAGGTTCCGTGAATCTTGCCGGCAGGGTGAAGGAAAGCCACTTTGACGCCGCTGCATCGGACCGCCTGGACAGCGGGGGCGGAGCCCTATAACAAGGATGACGGTACGGAAAGCAATCCTCTCGGATCCGCATCCAATCCCATGCGCTTCCTCTGCACGGATAATGCCGTTATTACCGGAGATTTCCTGAATGAAATGGCCGGCAGGACCGGTGCGGACGGAGAAGGCGTCCACTATGTTCTGGAGATCCGGGACGGGGATAAGGCTGACGGTGATCTGCTGGTCTCCTGGCAGAGACAGTCCAGGGCGGATGAGACTTATGAAGCCGGAAAGGAATATGTTCTTTCCTTCGGATTTAAGGAAAAGGAAAATACGCCTGAAGAACCCGGAGAAGAAGGCGGCCAGGAAGGCCAGGGCGGCCAGGAAGGTCAGGGCGGCCAGGGCGAACAGGGCGGCTCACAGGGTACAGAAGAGCCGGTTAATCCTCAGGATCCCGCAGACCCCGGAGAGCAGGGCGGAGGCGATACTCCTCCTGAAGGCGGAGAGTCCGGAGGGCAGGAGCCCTCTGAGAATCCTGCAGAACCTTCCGCAGAACCCTCCGAAGGGGGACAGGGCCAGAATGCACAGGAACCCGCCCAGACAGAAGAAGTAAAACCTTCCGGCGTATCCTTTGTTTCCGGAAAAGGACAGTCCATGTCTCTGATCCTGGATATGGGCGGAAAGAGCCGTGTGGTCATGACCGCAGCGCCTCAGGCGGGCGGCCTGATCCCCTCTGATGCCGAATATACAAAGGAAGATCTAGAGCAGGCAAGGAAGGATGCGGAGAAAGAGATCCGCGATCTGACACTGGATCTGCGTGAATCCGATCTGGCTGTCAAGGCGGCCAGAAGAGCGCTGGAAGAGGGCGTGGTCAAAGCGGAAATGGACGGTATCGTAGGTGTTGTCAACGACCCCGAAAATCCTCCCACCGACGGAACGCCCTTCCTGACAGTCGTTTCCGAGAACGGACAGTTTATTCAGTCGGGCCTGAACGAACTCTATCTGGGTACGGTTTCGGAAGGAGATACCGTTTACATGACCAGCTACATGGACGGAAGCTCCTTTGAGGGGACGATCAAATCCGTTTCTCCCTATCCGGATACCACAGGCCGCTTCGGATACTTCGGCAGCGACGTTACCTATTATCCCATGATCATTTCCGTCACGGACCCTGCTGTGAAACTGAACGAGGGAGACTACCTGGAAGTCAGGGCCGATCAGTCCTCTGCCATGACAGGACCGGGTGAGAGCAGTAAGCTCTATGTTTTCAAGGCCTTCATACAGGATGAGAACGGCCAGAAGTACATGTATAAGGACGATAACGGAAAACTGGTCCGCCAGGATATCGTGATCGGCGGAATGTCCGGAGAAGCCTACGAGGTGCTTTCCGGAATTACGGAAGAAGACTACGTGGCTTTCCCCTACGGCAATTCCGTCAGAGAAGGGGCCAAGACGCGTCAGGGCACCGTGGATGAGCTTTATCAGTAAGAAAGGAGAGAGACATGAGTGAAAATTTCAGATTTGCCTTTCAGGGAATCTGGGCACATAAGATGCGCTCTTTCCTGACAATGCTGGGCGTGATCATCGGTATTGCTTCCATTATCGCCATTGTTTCCACCATTCAGGGCACCAACCGCCAGATCATGGACAATCTGGTGGGAGCAGGCAACAACTGCGTGACCGTTTCCCTCTGGCAGGGAGACTCCTCCTATTATTTCGGGAACGGAAATCCCGAGGGCGTATATCCGGTCACGGAGGATATAGCGAAACAGATCGGTGAGATCAGCCATGTGGAAAAGTATTCCTTCTACAACAGCCGCCAGTGGATGGACAATGTCCGCAGAGGCACCCTGTCCCTTTCCAGCGGCAGCGCCATTGGAGCGGACCGGAATTACATGTCTACCAACGGCTATGTGATTTACCGGGGACGCGGCTTCGTGGATCAGGATTATAAGGATTTCCGCAAGGTGGTCGTTCTGGATGAAGTGGCTGCTACGGCCCTTTTCCCCGGGGAAGACCCTGTGGGACAGACCATTGATATCCGGGGCGTGCCCTTTACGGTCATCGGTCTCTACCGCAAGTCGGAAGCCTTCAAGCCCGTGATCGAGACTATTCAGGACTATTACACCTATAACCAGTCCCAGAACGGATCCGTCATTATGCCCGATGCCTGCTGGCCCATCCTTTTCCAGTTCGACGAACCGCAGAACTGCGTGATCCGGACCACATCCACGGAAGATATGAGCAGGGCCGGAACGGAAGCCGCCCAGATCCTGAACAATCTGGTCCAGTCCTCCGCTACGGAAGAGGGTGCCTTCTCCTACAGGGCGGAAGACGTGCTGGAAACTGCCAGGAAACAGCAGGAGCTCAATGCCAGCACCAACTCCCTTCTGGTGTGGGTGGCCAGCATCGCCCTTCTGGTAGGCGGTATCGGCGTCATGAACATCATGCTGGTCTCCGTCACGGAGAGGACCAGCGAGATCGGCCTCAAAAAGGCTCTGGGCGCAAGAAAGCGCAACATCCTTCTGCAGTTTCTGACAGAGTCCGCCGTTCTGACCAGCATCGGCGGCATACTGGGGATCATAGCCGGCATCATACTGGCCCAGGTCATTTCCCGCATGAGCGGGGCCCCGGTTTTCATCAGCATACCCACTATTATTCTGGGCGTTGCATTCTCCATGCTGATCGGTATTATTTTCGGACTTCTGCCTTCCATGCAGGCCGCAAATATGAATCCTATCGAAGCACTGCGGAGAGAGTAATAAAAAGCTCGAACGATACGGCTTTCCGGCCAGGTCCTGCGGGACCAGCCGGAAAGCCGTATTTTTTTGACGCAGGATGACCTGTGGAACTGGAAGTTCAGGCGGATATAGATACTTTCATAAAACAGACCTGTCATTATGCATAAAAGAGGAAGCTCAGAACAGGCACTTTGACGAAAATAAGGCATTGTTACAAAAAACGGACATTTACCGCGTTATAAAGATGGAAAGTCAGAAGCGGCAGCTTTTTATAAAGGAGGGATGGGAAATGTCCGCTGCAGGAAAGACGGAGAGATGCAGAAGAAGGAAAGACCCTGGAAGGAAGGGTAGAGCCGGGGCGGTTCCCGCCCTTTATACAACCATGGGTTGTTCGAAAAAGGAGGAGGCAATCATGTAGAATGACAGCGAGGATGTACTGATCCTGGCAGGACTGGATCCGGAAAAGATGGAATTTCTTCCCGCCGCGGAGCGGAAAAGACTTCTGGAGGATGCGGGACTGGATCCCGGGGAGTTCGACTTTTAAGACGCAGGAGCCTGAGATTTGCTCCCGGGAGCCTGCCGCCTTATAATATAGAAAAAATAGATTCACTGACGCCGGCTTAAGGGAGGAAACATAAGGATGCCTTTTCAGATCATAAGAAACGATATTACCAGAGTGGAAGCGGACGCGATCGTCAATACAGCCAATCCCAGGCCCATAATCGGAGCGGGGACAGACAGCGCCATCTATAAGGCTGCCGGCGAGGAAGACTTATTAAAGGAGCGTCTGGCCATAGGAGAGATCCCGCGGGGGCAGGCAGCTTACACAAAGGCCTACGGACTGAAGGCCAGG
>JACXWG010000076.1 GCA_014764605.1 Quinella sp. 1Q5
AGATTTTGTACGATTTAGGCTATCGGACGAAGAAAATTCAGCCCGTCGATATGTTTCCATTTACATCGCACGTTGAAAGCGTCGCCCAAATCGAAAAAAAGTAAGAAAATCCCGCCGCTCAATCGAACGACGGGTTTTGTAAAATTTTTCCTGCTATATAAACTCTATAAACACTGATTTTGAGTCAATATTATAGACGCAAAAAATTTTTTTATGCTATAATCGCTAAAAAAGTTTTGGAGCTGAGATTATGACGAAGATTATAAACAGCGTGAAGGTTTCAGAGGACGATTTGAAAGTTTTTGCGGAAAAGGACACGCCTGACGATAAAATCGCCGAGGAACTCAAAACATTCCTGCTGAATTGCGATAGCGACCGCGCCGGGTTGGATCCTTACGATGAAAATCTTTTGTACGACCCGAATCGCGGGCATTGGGACTTATGGGACTTCGACTCGGAAGGCGGCAAGGAAATCGCGCTTGGAGAAAACTTTGTGGCGAGAAATCCGTTATCGGACGTTTCAAGCGGGATAGTTGCGATTGATTTTGGCACGAGCCGGACGGTTGTTGCCTATGAGAACGAACACTCGCAGATTTTACCGTTGCAAGTCGGGAGCGGCTCCTATAAAAGCGGGATAAATTGTTCCGCGAACTACGAAAACCCAACGGTGATTCAGTTCATTGACATTGAAAGTTTTTTGACGGCGTATTATTGGCGTGAAGGTCGCCCGTTCACGAAATGGAATGACGTAAAAGTATCTCATGAGGCGTTTGAAAACATGATTAGCGGCGGTTCAGAGAAATTTTACTCGTTCCTGACTGATTTAAAGTATTGGTGCGGATCGAAAACGCAATACATGCTCCGCGACGAGAAAAAATTCATCACACAGCTTGCGCCGTTCGAGGAATTAGCCGACGACGAAATAAATCCGCTGGAAATTTACGCGTATTATCTTGGACTTTATATCAACAACATGCAGCAGGAGAATCATATCTTCTTGAATTATATTTTGTCGTTCCCCGTGACTTATGAACGCCCCGTTCGGGATAAAATGCGTCTTTCGTTTGAAAAGGGATTAAAGAAGTCCCTTCCGACGGCATTATTGACGAACGAGGCGATAATGAAGAAATTTTCCGTGCGGGAAGGGGCGAGCGAGGCGGCAGCGTATGCGATAACGGCTCTGCAGGAATACGGCTTCGACCCTGAAGGCGAGGACGAGATTTATTACGCGGTGTTTGACTTCGGCGGCGGCACCACGGATTTTGATTTCGGATTTCTGCGCGAGGCGTCTTCTGACCGTTATGATTATATGCTAGTGCACTTCGGCGAGAACGGCGACCGGACTTTAGGCGGCGAAAATCTTTTGAAGCTCTTGGCGTTCGAGATTTTCAAGGCGAATCAAGATAAGTTGATGATTGAGGGCGGCAAGATTCCGTTCACGTGGGCGGCGGACAAAAAAAGTTTCGCCGGCTCCGAGATTTTTATCAAAGACTCGCAAGAAGCTCATTCAAATATGCACGCGTTGATTGAGAAGTTGCGCCCTGTGTGGGAGGCTCCCGACTCCGAGGCGGCGGAAGAGATTTTGACGAGCAACTTGATTGAACTCAACCTTTTCCGCGACGATGGACAGCTTGTCAAAGATTTTCAGTTGGACGTGACCATTGACCTGCAAAAGATTATTCGCGAGCGCATAAAGTCCGGCATAAACAACTTTTTTATCTCCATGAAGGAAGCTTTCGAGAAAAATAGCAAAAATTCCCTGCGCAAGATAAAGTCGCTTAACGAGATTGATGAAATTTCGATTTTCCTGGCGGGCAACTCGTCTAAGTCAAAGCTTGTCACGGAACTTTTTGCCGAATACCTTTCGCCGTCCGAAGACACGCGCCTTGCCGCTGATGAGGTTCCTTTTGTTAATGGGCGGCTCAAGGTTGGCTACGAGCCGAAGAAGGGATTCTTCACGAAGGGCAATAGCATTTATCGCCGTGATAAAAATGGTTTGGAAGTTTGGCTGGGCGATATGGACAACGAGAACGACCAGATTGTCCTTAGCGAGACCGTGAAGAAGGTTCCAAACTCAAAGGACGGCGAGAAGTCTCAAGCGGATATTCTGTTTGAATTCGGCGAGAAGGCTCCAGAGTTTAAAATTTATCCAGCATTGGGGACGGAGGCGGCTCACGAATTGCAAAGGGCACGCGGCGTCGAGATTCGCAAGGATTTAACAGCTCCGACGGGTAAAACGGGCGTAGCATACGGGCTTTTGCTTAGCAGGGCGGGTAGCACCGTTCAAACTAAACATATTACCCCCGACGCCTCGAAGACTCCGTTTAGCTGTTACGTCGGCAGGAACCGCAAGCGCAAGTTCAAGACGATTATCGACCGCAATACAAAGTTCGACGTGTGGTACCCGTTCATTGACGCGGGCGACAGTTTCGACGTTTTCTATACGAACTTGCCCGAAGCCGTATCCAATCAGATGAGCATTCAAAAGGCGAAGCGAATCACAATCAACCTTGACGAGCCTGACGAGGAGGCGACAGTTTATATCCGCGCCGTGAAGTCGAACGTCATTGAATATCAGATTGCACGCAGTGAAGACGACCTTAGGGACGAGGGCACTTCCGAGCAAATCGAACTGAACTAAGCCTTTTCGCAATGAAAAAATCCCTGCCGTGTGACAGGGATAATTTTTTTGTAAAGCAAAAGCCCGCCGATTTCTCGACGGGCTTGAAATTTCACCTTATGGCGGAGGGGGTGGGATTCGAACCCACGGTGGCTTGTGACCACACCTGATTTCGAGTCAGGCACCTTCAACCGCTCGGACACCTCTCCACCTTAAGCGGTTAATCATTTATATCAACCGCTCGGACACTCCGTTACTGAGAACTTACAGGGATTGTAACCCATGTCCCATTCCTGCTTCTTAACGTCCGCTTTTGTCGAAACTACTTGCGTTTGATATAACGCTCCACAGGCTTGAATTCCCCGCTAACGAACGGGTATTTGCTTCAGAAAAACAACTCCTCCGCAACGTGCGCAATGTTACCACTCGCGATAGTATCTGTCAAGGCTTATTTGCCAAAGTAGCGGTCGAGCAGACCCTTGAAAGCTTTGCCGTGGCGAGCCTCGTCGCGTGCCATCTCGTGAACGGTGTCGTGGATTGCGTCGAGGTTGAGAGCCTTAGCGCGTTTGGCAAGGTCAGTCTTACCAGCGGTGGCACCGTTCTCCGCCTCTACGCGCATTTGCAGATTTTTTTCGGTGCTGTCCGTGAGGACTTCGCCCAACAGTTCCGCGAACTTGGCAGCGTGTTCGGCTTCTTCCAAAGCAGCCCGACGCCAGTACTCACCGATTTCCGGATAGCCTTCGCGATGAGCGACGCGGCTCATAGCCAGATACATTCCGACTTCGCAACATTCGCCGTTGAAGTTAGCGCGGAGATCCTTGATAATGTCTTCGGGAGCACCCTTCGCCACGCCGACGACGTGTTCAGCCGCCCAAGTCAGTTCGCCTTCCTGCTTAGTGAACTTATCGGCGGGAGCCTTGCAAACTGGGCATTCAACCGGCGGCTCGTCGCCTTCGTAGACGTAACCGCAAACGTTGCATACATACTTAGCCATAATCTTAACCTCCTAAGAAATACTTTGAATCATACGCTTGCGCCAGATTATATCAAAGACGTTTTACCTTGGCAAGATTAGACTGCGAATTGAGTTGAGCACGGCTAGAATCATAACGCCCACGTCCGCGAAGATTGCCGCCCACATATTAGCCAAGCCGACTGCACCGAGTATCAAGCACAATACCTTAACGCCGATTGCGAAGAAAATATTTTGCTTGACGATTGCCAGACACTTGCGGGCGATTCGGATTGCTTTGGAAATTTTCAACGGGTCGTCGTCCATTAGCACAACGTCAGCCGCCTCAATCGCCGCGTCCGAACCCAAAGCCCCCATTGCTATTCCGACATCTGCACGGCTTAGGACGGGCGCATCGTTAATGCCGTCACCGACGAACGCGACCTTGCCTGAACTCGCCGACAAAATCTTTTCAAACTCTGTGACCTTATCGGCGGGAAGAAGTTCGCTACGGTAATTCTTTATGCCGAGTTCGTCCGCGACCTTCGAGGCAATCTTTTCGCTGTCGCCCGTTAGCATGAAGACGTTATCGACGCCCGCAAGTTTCATATCGGCGACTGCTTCTTTAGCGTGCGGCTTAATCTTATCGGCAATGACGACATGCCCCGCGTAAGAGCCGTCAACCGCCACATGAATAATCGTCCCGACCTTGTAGCAAGCCTTCCAACTCGCGTCGACCTCGTCCATAAACTTTTCATTGCCGACGCTGACGACTTGCCCATTAATCGTCGCCCGAATTCCTCGCCCAGAAATTTCTTCTACCGCCTCAACCGTGCAATCATCGCGTTCGTTCGGATAAGCCTTGCGCAGGGAATTGGCTATCGGGTGCGTTGAATATCTCTCGACGTGTGCGGCTAGGTGCAAAAGTTTTTCCGCGTCGAAGTGAAGATTCTTACTGTGAACCGCCTCGACCTCGAAACTACCCTGCGTCAATGTGCCTGTCTTGTCCATGACGACGGTTTTGACTTTCGAGAGCGTCTCCAGGAAGTTGGAACCCTTAATCAGAATGCCCGCACGACTTGCGCCGCCGATACCCGCAAAGAAACTCAGCGGAATGCTTATCACCAACGCGCACGGGCAACTTATTACCAGGAATATCAGCGCACGATAAATCCACGTTTCCCAGCCGCCGAAGATTATCGACGGGACGATTGCAAGCCCAACCGCACAACCGACGACGACTGGCGTATAAATCCTTGCGAACTTAGCGATAAAGTCTTCCGAACGCGACTTGCGGGAGCTTGCGTCCTCGACCAGTTCCAATATTTTTGACGCCGTGGACTCGCCGAACTCTTTTGACGTGCGAACCTTCAAGACGCCGCTTAGGCTTATGCAACCGCTGATAACTTCCGCGCCGACCGAAACTTCACGCGGCAAGCTCTCACCCGTCAAAGCGACCGTGTTTAGCGTTGAGCTACCCTCGACAATCACGCCGTCAATCGGAATCTTTTCGCCGGGCTGAACGATTATCACCGTGCCAATTTCCACGTCGTCCGGGTCAACCTGCTCTAAGCCGTCATCAGTCTCAATGTTCGCATAATCGGGGCGAATATCCATAAGCTCGGAAATGTTCTTGCGGCTCCGCCCGATTGCGTAGCTTTGAAACCACTCGCCGATTTGATAGAATAGCATTACGGCAATCGCCTCGTTGTAGTCGCCGTCCTCGTAAATCGCCAAGGCAAAGGCTCCGAGCGTGGCAATCGTCATCAATAAATTTTCGTCAAGCGGTCGTCGATTCTTCAGCCCGTGGAAGGCTTTAAGCACAATGTCATAGCCGACGACCAGATAAGGCACCAGATAAAGCACGAACCTTGCGCCGCCCGACACCTCGACGAAGTTTAGCCCGATGAGCAATGCCGCCGCGATTATGATTCTGATTAAGTTCTTGCGTTGCTTAGAGGTCATAGGAAAATTTCAAAGTCCTTTTCGACGCGCTTGCAGTTGTCGCGGACACGGCTCATGACTTCTTTAGGGTCAACGCCGTCTTCAAACTCGACTTTCATTTTAAGCGTCATGAAGTTTACGACGGCATCACGCACGCCGGCTGTTTTCTTAGTCTCGGTTTCCATTAGGTTGGCGCAGTTCGCGCAGTCTACATCAATCTTGTACGTCTTCTTCAAGTCAATCACTCCTCGAAAATTTTTATCAATTATATAGCACGGAGGATTTAGAATGTCAAACATAAAACTCGTCCGCAAGTTGGCGCAAAAAAAATTCCGCAACGAGCTGAAACTTTTCGTGGCGGAGGGCTTGAGGCTTTGCGAAGAGGTGCCGCCCGCGTTAATTGAGTTCGGATTCTTCACGCGGGACTTTCTATCCGACGCAAGGGCAGCGGCATTAGTCAATCGGATAGGGACGTTAGAGGAAGTCTCGCCCGCGACAATGCAAAGGCTAAGCGACACGCAAACGCCGCAGGGAATTTTACTAGTCGTGCGGCAGAGGCTTTCGACGCTCGAAGATGTCTTGGCAAAAAAAATAATCGTCGCACTGGACGGAGTGCAAGACCCCGGCAACGTCGGGACGATTCTAAGGACGGCGGCGGCGTTCGATTGCTCGGCGATTATGTTAGACGGCTCGGCGGAGGTTTTTAATCCAAAGGTCGTTCGTTCGTCTATGGGCGCAATTTTCCATCTGCCGATTTCGAAGTTAAACCACGAAGACTTCTTACAGTTGCGCGGCGTTGAGATATTAGCGGCGGCAGTCGACAGCTCGGCGGAGATTTATTATCGTCACGACTTCAGAAGGCAAGTTGCAATCGTCTTTGGTTCGGAGGCTAATGGCGTGACAAAAAAAATCCTCGACGACGCCCGAAAGATTTTCATACCGATGAACGGGCACGCCGAGAGCTTGAACGTTGCAACTTCAGCCGCAATCATTTTATCCGAAGCTGTTAGGCAGACAAGAATTTTATCAGCATGAGCAGGAAGATAATCACATGCACCGCCGCCACCGCGATTATCGCCCGAATGCCCCAACGTAGCCAAGCCATTGCGTCACCCCCTCAATAAAAAACTTCCTGCAAGCACAGCCCACAAGCCGGAGCCGTCGCAGGAACAAGGCTCCTGTCGCGAGCGTCGAAAATCGCTTTGAACTCGTCAAGCGTCACCCTGCCACGACCAACGGCAACAGTCAACGCAACGATATTCCGCGCCATGTGATAAAGGAAGCCGCTTGCGTGAATTTTTATCGTTAAACAGTCGCCGCCAAAGAGATTTTCCCCGAAAACTTCCGCCGCGTAAATCGTGCGTATCGGACTCATATTAGGAGCACCGCCCGCCGCCCTGAAGCTTGAATAGTCATGCGTGCCGATTAAGACGTTCAAAGCCGCGCCCATTGCGTCAACGTCAAGCGGACGGAAGATATGCCAGGCGAAACGATTGACAAAAGGATTGGACGACGCGCCGCGCAAGATTCTGTAGAGATAAACTTTGCTCTTTGCGCTGTGGAGTGCGCTAAAGTTTTTATCAACCTCACGAGCCTCACGAACGACAATATCACTGGGCAAGACGCAACTCGCCGCGATAGGAATTTTATCAACGTCAATCTTTCCGTCCGTGAAGAAGTTGACGACCTGCCCGAAGGCATGAACGCCCGCATCAGTCCTGCCTGCCGCCGCAAGCTCAATTTTATCGCCAAAGATTTTTTCTAGTCGCTCCTCCAGAACATTTTGCACAGCGACCTGCGTCGGTCTCTGCCACTGAAAGCCGTTATAGTTCGTGCCGTCATAAGCCACCGTCAACGCCAGGTTCCGCCGCCGAAGTCTCATCTCCTGTTTATGTTCATGCCGCATAGCTCAACCCTCCAACCGCCGCGCATATTGCAATCACGAACGCCGCCGCGCCGTAATCCAAATTCGTCAGGCGCAACTGCTTCATGTGAGTTCGACCTTCGCCGCCTCGATAGCATCGCGCCTCCATTGCCATTGCCAAATCATCGGCTCGCCTAAAGCTAGACAGGAACAGCGGAACGAGTATCGGAACCATTGCCCGCAACTTTTTTACAAAGCCGCCCGACTCGAAGTCTAATCCGCGAGACTTCTGCGCTTTGATGATTTTGTCCGTCTCCTCAATCAGCGTCGGCACGAATCGAATTGCTATCGTCATCATCATTGCCAGTTCGTGACTGGGTACGCCAAATTTTTTCAGCGGCGATAAAAGTTTTTCTGTAGCGTCAGTGAGTTGCAATGGCGAAGTCGTGAACGTAAGCAGACTCGACAACACGATTAATAGCACCAGCCGCAAGCTTATCTGCACTCCGTAGATTATTCCCTCCGTCGTCACCTTGAAGACGTAAACTTTTGCTAATACTTCGCCGTCGTGACTAACGAAGTGAATCAGTAGCGTGAACAGAATTATCCAGCTGAGCGGCTTGACGGATTTTAAGACTGTAAGCGGCGGCACCTTCGATAAAAAAATTAAGCCCGTCGTTAAGACAGTCAACGCGAGATATGCCGCCCAACCTTGCGCCGCGAAAATCACAATCAGCAACGCGAACACTGAAATTATTTTAGTGCGCGGGTCGAGGCGGTGCAGTATCGATTGACCTGGAAAGAATTGTCCAAGCATTATGTCCTGTAACATTCACATCACCAAAAAAATTTTAAGCAACGCCCTTTGATTCGTCAAGTAAAAAAAACAGCCCGCGCACATGACGCGAGCCGTTTTATCTTTTAGACTAACTGCCTAAGAATTATTTTCCGAAGTAACGATCATAGAGACCCTTGAAGCCTTTGCCGTGACGCGCCTCATCTTTTGCCATCTCGTGAACGGTATCATGGATTGCGTCGAGGTTGAGTTTCTTCGCAAGAGCGGCGAGATCTTTTTTGCCCTGGCAAGCACCGTGTTCAGCGGCGATGCGGACTTTGAGATTCTCGGCGGAAGACGCGCTCACGACTTCGCCCAAGAGCTCTGCGAATTTAGCGGCGTGTTCAGCCTCTTCCAATGCATAGCGACGGAAAGCCTCGCCGATTTCGGGATAGCCTTCGCGGTGTGCGGCGCGGCTCATTGCAAGATACATGCCGACTTCAGTGCACTCGCCCGTAAAATTCTGGCGAAGACCTTCGATAATTCTTTCGTCGACGCCCTTAGCCACGCCGATAACGTGTTCATCAGCAAAGACGAGCTCACCGCTCTGCTCAATGAACTTTTCTGCCGGTGCTTTGCAAATCGGGCACTCAGCCGGCGGAGCGTCGCCTTCGTGCACGTAGCCGCAGATACTGCATACATACTTAGCCATAGTTATAACCTCCTAAAATAACCTGTGTGATTCATACGCTTGTGCAGATTATAGCACAGAAAAAATTTCTTGGCAATTACTTTGTATAATTGTGGTGCGAACGTGGCTTGTAAAAAATCGGGCGGGCGATTATACTTGCGCGGGAGGTTTTGCACTTGGATACGAAAAAATTATTTCGCGGCTTCTGGTCGCTGTTCAAAGGCTATTGGGGTCGATGTCGTCTACGCTCGTGCCGAAAATTTTCACGCCCGCTTGAGCCAAAGAAGCCGCAAGATTAATTGCAGTC
>JACXWG010000077.1 GCA_014764605.1 Quinella sp. 1Q5
AGGGCGAACCGTCATAATCACACGACTCGACCTCTTCCAAGCGAACCTCCTTTACGGCACCGGGCTTGAGGATTGGATTAATCTCGCTGTCACGAATAAATTGCGCGAAGCGTTCGATAAGGATAAAAAGCCCGCCTATTTCGGGGTGAAGCTGAACATTTTCCTTGCGAAGCTTGCGGACACCGTTCCTAGCGTTCAAGATCTCGTCGAGAATGCAACCGTACTTCTCCGAATTGAGCCGCGAGAAAAACTCCACCAAATCATCTTGATGACTTTGCTTAATGCGGGCGTCGAACTCGTCTTGCAAGTCCTTCAAGAGCATATCGGAGCGATTCAACATGTTTTCGAGTAGCTCAATCTTTTCCGCCTGAGCGTCTTTTTTATCGCCTTTGGCAGTCGTCTTGGGCTTGCTACAAATATTCCTAAGAAAATCGCTGGCGTCATAGATGAAATGCTTCATGTAGACGTTGCCGAATTTTTCAAGAGCCTCAGCATCGGTGCTACTGTCCAATTCGGGGTGCTTGACATAAAGCATAAGACTGGCAATGCGCTCCTGAATCTTGTAGCGTTCGTAGTCGTTCGTGCGAATGACTCTGTTGCGAACGTTTATGAACTCGTCGAAGGCTTTTTGCTTCTGCGTTTCGAGAGCCTTGGCTAAGGTCTCAACCATCTCCTCCGCCCAGTTCAAAAGCTCGGCGCGTTTATCCTGATAGCTCAATCGGTTGGCTTTAAGGACGCGAATAACGTCTTCGTTGTCCATGTCGGTTTTGTAGCGGGCGTTCATTGCGGCGGCACATTGGCGCGGCCCCTTCGACTTGTCCTCGCAGAAAATCTTTATGATACGATTCTCCCTAATGTAGTCGTCGTAGGAGGTCGCGGAAAGGTTTTTGCTCTTACGTTCAATGGACTTGTGCAGGTTGTCGATAAATCTTTTAATCAGCGGGTCGTTTACGTTTATCATTTAAAGTTCCCTCCTATTACAGTTCAAACGGCTCGCCCGTCTCTGGAAAGATAAAGCTCGTTCTTGAGTCGGGGTCGTTGATTAAAACTTGTTCAAGCGTCGTGCCCGTATGGAAGAATTTATCGGGTGGGCTGTGCACTACAACGCAAGTTTTCGGATTGATGCGGCGGACAAATTCAACGGTCGCGGCGAAGTCGTCATGCAAGGAGAAGTCGCCGTTTATAATCTCTAAGCCTGAATGCACAGGCGGCGGCATTGTCGACAGGATAACGCAGGGGGCTCGCGGCAGGACGTTCAGCGGGTGATTCTGTTCGCGCATTATCGGAATATGCAGGTTCTCAAAGCGGCGGACGATTCCCATGACGCGTTCATCAATGAACAGCTCGGCTTGCGGCAGGAACTTGTTAATCAGCGTGATGAGTTCGACGCCCTTGCTAATCTGCGTGACTTGGCAGTAAACCGATTTACGATGGCGCAAGGCATAATAAATCTTGTGCAGAATCTTTTTTAAGGCGGCGTCGCTGTCCCCGTAGCGGTGATAGTTCGGGTGGCGGGCGTGCAGTCCGCAAAGGATTAGAATATCAATCGGCACATCAGGCAAGAGGGCGGCTCCAACTAGTTGCGTCGAGAACGTCGAATAGTCTCCCGTGTAAAGAATGTTCTTGCCCCGGAAGTTTATCAGCGTCATCATTGCGCCGGGGATATGTCCTGCTTGGTGAAAGCTTATCTTGAGACGCGGCAGAGGAATCTTTTGCAGGAAGGCGACCGACGAAATATTTTCCTCAAGCCGAGTGAATCTCTCCTCCAGTTGCGCGAATAAAATTTCTCGCGTCAAGTCCGTCATGTAGACTGCGGCTCGTTCGTTTAGTTCCAAGAAATCGGGCAGGGCGGCGGCGTGGTCTAGGTGTGCATGAGAAATCACGACGTGCGACACCTGGTGGAAGTCTTGCAAGTAAGGCGTGGCGAGCAGAGCGGAAAATTTTGGCGCGAATCTGATTCCGCGTGTCGAACCGTATCCGCAGTCAAGCAAAAGATTATTATCGCCGAGCTTGAGGAAGTAACAGCTTGCCCCGACTGCTTGCGCTCCGCCCAGTGCCACGAAGATTATTTGCCTGCTCGTCAACTTTAAACACCTCCGCCGCTAATGATAGCAAAAAAATTTTCGACACGCAAAAAAACTTATGATATAATCGCAAAAAATTTTTTGGAGAGTGATAATCATGTTTGGCATAGGCGTTCCCGAACTTATTCTGATTCTTATCATCGGTTTAGTTGTCTTTGGTCCCGGCAAGCTCCCCGGCGTCGGCAAAGCTTTAGGACAGAGTATCAAAGAGTTCAAGCAGGCGAACTCCGACGACAATAAAACCGTCGACGTGACTGAGCAAAAGAAACTTGACGCCTCAAAGATTGACGCGGATAAGAAATGACTGAGCCTGATAAAACCTCCGCGCAGGTCGAGCAAGATAAAGTTCCCGCTGACGACGATGGCACCATGAGCTTGACGGCGCACCTTGAAGAACTCCGCTCACGTATTATCAAATCGTTGCTGGCTATCGTCTTCGGCAGTTGCGTCGCTTATCTTTTCCTCGACGAAATAACGAATTACCTGACGTTGCCCGTCGGCAAGCTTTACTACATGAAGCCCGGCGAGGCTTTCTTTACGTATCTTAAGATTGACATTGCGGCGGGTTTCCTGATTGCCCTGCCGATAATTTTTTATCACGCGTGGAAATTCTTCTTGCCCGCCCTGACAAAGAGTGAACGAGCCGTCATGGGTATCCTTGTGCCCGCGTCGGTTACGTTATTCTTCACGGGGCTAGCGTTCTCGTTCTTCCTTATCCTGCCGACTGCGCTTAAGTTCTTTATGGGCTTCGGGCAAGAGTCAGAGAACCTGCAAACGCTTTTTTCGTTCGGTAGCTATTTCGAGTTCGTGATACTGTTCGTCCTGCCGTTCGGTTTCGTCTTTGAGTTGCCGCTCGTGATTATCGTTTTAGGCAAGCTCGGCATCCTAACCAGTGAAAAGCTCGGCAAATATCGCCGCTATGTATTCTTCTTCTCGTTCGTGATTGGAGCCTTAGTCACTTCGCCCGACGTGATAACTCAAATCGCCGTGGCTATTCCCGTTATCCTGCTCTATGAGGTCGGCTATCTTGTCGTGAAATACATCTTGAGGAGGTAATTTATATGAATTTCTTTTCGTCCAAATCCGAGAAGCTTCATAACAAAGAAGAGCAACTTATCCGGCAGGATAAGATTTCCGAAGTGGAAATAAATTGGATTCACGAATTAGATAAAAATGGTAATCCGCGTTTAACTAAAAAAGGCAACCAGAGGAGAACTTTTCTTTGGAATAGACAACTTAAAACTTGCAGGATAGAAAATTATCTTGTTTCCTTGCACGGTTGCACTTGTCCAGATTTTCATTTTAGGGGCTTGCCTTGCAAACACATGTACAAATTAGCCAATAAATTGAACCTCTTCATTAACGAGAGCGAGCGTAGCCGTGAACTTATCGCCGATTTTTCCAAAGGCTATGCTGACGGTTGGCGATTCGTTGTTTGACCGTGTAACTATGAGTCACTTGACATCATCTGGCAATCACTTTTGGCGCAAGACGAAAAACGCGGCAAGAATTCTAAGAAAGAACTTGCTCTTACTCAAGGCAAGCTTTACAACTTTCAACAGGGTCATGTTTTCTATGACGATATGGCGGCTTACAATGACATTTGGAGTGACGCTCTTAAGAAAATAAATCTTTGTCTGCAAATTGATTCGGCGACAGAAAGCGTTGACGTTCGCCCTATTGTCGTTCGGGAAGATAACAGATTCGTCAGGCGTCAAAAGCTGAGTTATGGAAGCGTTGATTTTTCGGTGTACAAACCCAATGCTGAGCGTACACAGCTTGAGAAAGTCAAAACTTTTTCTTGTAGTCAAGAACAGTTCGTTTCTCTTCTACGGACGGGAGAATTTGAGGACGTGAACAGCGAACTGCAAACTTTATAAACTTAAGGAGAAGACGCATTGGCTTACAAAGACAAAAAAGCCCCGCCGATTTGACGGAGCGGGGACGTTACAAACTTAAAGGCTAAGCGGTTTGCTGAACGACTTTTGACTTGCCATTGGCGGCGTCGTATTGTTCCTTATCAAAGCAGACGTAAGAGACAAACGAACCCGCAGGATAATCGCTAAGGTCAATGTCAAGTACATTCGACGGCGTAGGATAGCCTTTGTCTTCGTAGTCTTCAAGCATTAAGCCGAGCGCGTCCTGCGCCATCCACATGCATTCGGGGATATCGTCGCCCATAGTGAGACAGCCGGGGATATCGGGGAATTCGAGCGTATAGCCTACGAGACCGCTCCCCTTCGGCGTAAACACGGCGGGATAATAGTACTTCATGATTGCGCCTCCTTAATAGTCGAGCTTTAAGCCCAGTTGCCTATAAATTTCCTTGACGAAGTATTGCGGCATGTCTTTGTTGAAATGCACCGGAACCGTTGTAGTTTGTCCTGTCTTTGGGTTTCTAAACTTTTGGTGGCTCCCGTTGTTGTTCGGTACGACTTCACATTTGCTTTCCAAGTCTCGGAGCACCTGCCTTACCTTATACGTCGGCATTGAGTATCCTCCTTCCCGTTTATTATAGGCACAATGCCGCACGTCTTGTCAAATTTTTAAGGAGATGATTCATTGGCTTACAAAGATTTGCGCGAATTTATTGCAGAGCTTGAACGGCGGCAGTTGCTTAAGCGGATAAAAGTACCCGTCGACGCCGAACTAGAGATAACCGAGATAACTGACCGCGTGTCAAAGTTCAAGGACAGCCGCAACGTCGCATTGCTATTCGAGAATGTCAAAGGCTATGATATGCCAGTACTTATGAACGCGTTCGGCAGTTATGAGCGAATGGCTCTTGCGCTCGGCGTGGAGAATTTGGACGATGCCGCCGCCGATATACGCGAGATTATGAAATTGCCGTATCTGTCTTTCAAGAACCGCTCCAACATTTTTTCTATCGTGTCGACGGCGCACAAGGCGATTAACCTCCCAAAGTATGTCCGCAACGCGCCCTGTCAAGAGGTCGTCGAAGTCAATCCGTCGCTAGATAAAATTCCAATCCTAAAGTGTTGGCCTAAAGACGGCGGAGCCTTCGTGACGTTGCCGCTTGTCTTCACGAAGAACCCTAAGACTGGCAAACGCAACGTCGGCATGTACCGCTTGCAGAAGTACGACGCACGCACGACCGGTATGCATTGGCACATTCACAAGAACGGCGCAGAGAATTTCCGCGACGCCCAAGCACTCAGCTCAAACAAAATCGAGGCGGCGGTTGCTATCGGCACTGACCCGGTTGTAACTTATGCCGCGACTGCCCCCTTGCCCCGTGACGTTGATGAGATGGTTTTTGCTGGCTTCCTTAGGAAAAAATCCGTTGAGCTGACAAAGTGCAAGACTGTCGATTTGGAAGTACCCGCAACCGCCGAAATTATTTTGGAAGGCTACGTTGCAACCGACGAACTCCGCCGCGAAGGACCTTTCGGCGACCACACCGGCTATTATTCTCTGGCTGATGATTATCCCGTCTTCCACGTCACCTGCATAACTCACCGCCGCAATCCGATTTACTTCGCGACAGTCGTTGGCAAGCCGCCCATGGAAGATTGCTATATGGCTAAGGCGACCGAAAGAATCTTCCTTCCGCTCCTACAACAGCTCCTGCCCGAAATCATCGATATTAACATGCCGCTTGAAGGCGTCTTCCATGATTGCGTTATCGTCTCGATTAAAAAACAATTCCCAATGCACGCCCGCAAAGTCATGCACGCGCTTTGGGGCTTAGGGCAGATGATGAACGTCAAGATGATTATCGTCGTCGATTCGCATGTCAACGTTCAGGACTTAAGCGAGGTGGCGTGGCGAGTCTTCAACAACATTGACGCCGAACACGACTTGGAAATTGTTCATGGACCGCTTGACGTGCTAGACCATTCGTCGCCCTATGCAAAATGGGGAGCTAAGCTCGGCATTGACGCGACTAAGACTTGGGCGGAGGAGGGGCACGCTCGCGAATGGCCTGACGAAATCGAAATGTCGCCCGAAGTCAAAGCACGTGTCGATAATATTTGGAATTCATTGGGGTTGAATTGATGTAAACGTCCCCACGCGATAGCGGCGGGGGCTTTCAACAATTAAAAATTTAATTCGTTGGGGCGTGTTTACTCGCCTCTATCCGGTAGACAAAGCATCCGGCTACATTTTTCCTAAACGTACCGCCTTTCTTAGTTATTTGCCATTAATCTCTTTTAACTCGTCACGATTCACTCAGTCCGGAGAAAAAATCTCTAAGTGTCGCGCTGCAGCGGGGGTGGATTAAACTTCCACTAGAAAGGAAACCCAAGAACGACTACATTGTTGGCAAGGCACGAGCCGTTGATTGTTTACTGTTTTTGTTGAAGCGGAACCCTAACCGCGAATTTATTTTAACAGAAAAATGTAAAGAAAGGAAGTGAACGGCGCGTTTCCTCCCCATAGCTAAAGCTAGGGGTTTCCAGTGCGCCATTTTTGATGAAAAATTTCTTTGGAAAGCTCACATGGCAAAGTATCTTCGCCGCGTATTTGGCGATATTTTTTTTACGCAACCTGCTAATGCCGAACGTCGCCGACGATAACTCTTACAAATTCATTTGGGACGGCGCGGGCAAAGGCAATTTAATCAACGGCATTGACCCGAACCGCCTGCAACCCGTGGAAAGTTTCGCCGATATTCTCTATTCGCAGTGGCAACATTACTTCGCGTGGGGCGGCAGGACGATTGCTCATATCTTCGCGCAGTTCTTCGTTTGGCAAGATAAAATTTTCTTCGACGTGGCAAATGTCTTCGTATTCGCGGCGTTGGTGTTGCTCCTGTTCAAAATCGGTACGGGACTAACCTTGCAGCAGATGAATAAAAGCTACCTGCTGTTCACATTGGCGGGAATGTATTTCTGTGCGCCGTCGCTTATCATAACGACGATTTGGCTGACGGGCACTTGCAACTATCTTTGGATGTGCACGCTGATACTTTTGTTCCTGCTACCGTTCGCCGAAGCCTACCGCCGCAAAACCCTATCCCCCATAACCTATTACCTATTACCTATCCTCGGTTTGATTGCTGGTTGGTCGATTGAACCGGGCGCGGCAGTCGCAGTGTTTATAACGTTTGTATTCGTCATACACTTCCGCCGAGAAAAAAATCTTCAGCTGTGGATGAAGGTCAGCTTTGCCTGTTTAGTCGTCGGCTTTGCGATATTAATGTTCGCGCCTGGCAACTTGCATCGGGCGGACTTGATAAGCGACCATCTGCAACACGACATAGCGCAAGTACTCTACGCTAATTTTGTCGGAGGATTCTTGCCCGTGTTCCTGCGCGAAATGATTCTGTTCGTGCCGATAATCTTATACTTCATCAAAGCAAAGACTTCGCCCGAAGTCACACGCTTTATCTTGACGTTCGCGGCGGCGTCTGTGCTTAGCCTAATGGTTATGATGTGTGCGCCTATGTTCCCTGAACGCGCTGGCTTTCCCTCCACGATATTTTTATTGGTCGCCTCGCTCGCCGCGTTTAAAGAAGTCTTGCCGCTCGTCAAAAGATTTTTCCTCCATCGAATAAAAATTCTCGTCGGTCTTGCCGCCTTCTGGTCGATTAGTTTGCTCGGCTGTCTTTATGTCGAAGCCGAATTCCTCAATCAGATTGTTGTGCGAAATGAAATAGTCGCCGCTCACAAGAACGACGACTTAGTTGTTGTCCCGCCGATTGAATTGCCCGCTTGGTCTGAAACTCTCTTGGGTTCTCGCACGTGGGATAAGCTGACTCTTCTATTGGGCGGTGACTTGAAGTCTTACGACTCGAATAACCGCAACATAGTCTTTGCGCACATTCACGGCTTGAAAAAAATCGTGACGGCTAAGGAGTAATAATCATCTGCCGCCGCGGTAGCCGTTGCCTTGCCCTTGCCCGCAACCATAACGCCCGCAGTATTCGCCGCTCGGCTCGTCGCAGTCTTGGTAGCAATAGCCACGGCAACAAATATTCTCCTGCTCAACGTCGCTTGCCTCAGTGAACGCGCCGAAACTCATCAGCATTACCGACATCAACGCGCCGATTAAAATTTTCTTCATGTTATCAAACCTCCCAAACTTCAATGATGATGCTTCTTCTGATAGTGCCACGCCCACGCGATTAGGACAATGGCAAATATCACGACGACGATTATACGCGTCATGTCCTCTTCTTGCAAGATAGCGTCATGCCCGATGATTGCTTCAATGCCCGTCGAAGGGAACTTGCCGACAAGCGACGCTAGGAAGTAATCGCGCAGGCTCATCGAACTCAACGCGCCCGCCGCATTTAATATCCCGCTCGGCACATAGGGAACCATTCGCGCAATCAACATGACGGTAAAGCCGTTCTTTGAACTGTACTTGTCGACGGAGCTTAGGCGTTTGCTTTTGGAGATAATCTTCTTTGCCGAGTCGCGGAAGAAAAATCTTAACAGCTGAAAACTTATCGTCACGCCGACGGTCTCCGCTATGACTGATAAGACTATCCCAGGCACGATACCGAAAATCAGCGTGTTCGCCGTGGAAAAGATTATCGCGGGCGGGAAGCCGATTGCGTTTACAAACAGCGTCAGCAGGAAACTAAACACGACCGCTAATGAACCGTAGCTTTGAATATAATTCGCCGTCTCTACGATGTCGCCGCGTGATAGAAGGTCGACGACCTCCGGCAAGAACTCTGGCGCGGCTAGGTGAATCGCTCCGAACAACCCGACGATTAACAGGGCGGCGACGATTTTTACTCTGAACATTTAGATTTCCTCTCTTGTCAAAAAAATCTCAAGCGTCGCCATTATAACACGCCCGCTTCAACCGTGCAGAGAAAATTTTTCCACACAAGCAAAAAACCGACAGGACGAATCGTCTTGCCGGTTTTTATTTCTGATGACCAGTCGCTTAAAACTTATTTAAGTTTCTTGCTACCTAGAGTGTAAGTCTTGTTGTTGATGTTGAATTTGTCTCCTGCGCTGACGCCGTTGAAGATGACAGAACCGCCGCCGTTGATTGTGAGCGTGAGGTCTCCGCCGCTG
>JACXWG010000026.1 GCA_014764605.1 Quinella sp. 1Q5
CTCCGCTGCCTATGAATCCTGAAGTCCTGGCCAGGATCGACCCTTCGGAGATCATCACATGCAGACCTGCAGACCTCCTCGAGCCTGAAATAGCCAAGATGGAAGAGGAAATTGGAGATTACAAGGAGCAGGAGGAGGACGTGCTGACATACGCACTCTTCGGACCTGTTGCTATAGAGTACTTCAAGAGAAGAGCCGCGCTCAGGAACAAGGTTGATCCTGATGCGATCGACATGAAGAACAAGGCATATCCGGCGTAATTGAGATGC
Organism: Quinella sp. 1Q5; assembly: GCA_014764605.1. Lineage (GTDB taxonomy): Bacteria > Bacillota > Negativicutes > Selenomonadales > Selenomonadaceae > Quinella. Next base: position 270 of record JACXWG010000026.1, read on the forward strand.
GGGCCGCGGCAGCACACCAATTCAATTACGCAGTATATTACTAATAAGCGAGGTGATAAAAATGGGTTTTGTAAAGGAAAACGGCAGGACTATTCCTGTTGCTGACAAAGTATTCGCTCTTAACGGACGCGCGAAGGCTGCGACTGCCGAAAAGGGCAAGGATGCTGTTATCAACGCTGTTATCGGCGCTTTGCTCGATGACAACGGAGATCTCGTAGTCATGTCATCCGTAATGGATGCCATCAAGACTCTTGAGCCGGCTGACTATGCGGAGTACGCTCCTATCGCAGGAACTCCTGCATTCAAGGAAGCCGTTCAGAAGGCACTGTTCGGAAAGTTCCAGCCTAAGGGATTCGTACGCGTATGCGCCACACCTGGCGGAACAGGCAGCATCACCAACGTTATCGAGAACTACTCGAATTTTGGCGACAGCATTCTGACTCATGACTGGTGCTGGGCCAACTACAGAAACATCTGCAGTGAGAACGGCCGCAATCTTGCGACTTTCAGATTCTTCGATGAAGAGGGAAAGTTCGACAGCGCTGATCTTGAGAAGCAGCTGTACGCTCTCGCTGAGAAGCAGGATCAGGTCATCCTGATGATCAACACACCGGCGCACAATCCTACAGGTTACTCACTTTCCCTTGAGGACTGGAGCAACGTTATAAGGATCGTCAATGCTGCAAAGTGCAAAGTGGTCCTCTTCCTCGATGTGGCATACATCGACTATGCAGGCGAGGATGATGAGGTAAGAGCATTCATGCCAATGCTTGAGGATCTCGGAAGCAACGTTCTCACGATCTACGGCTACAGCGCATCCAAGACACTCACAGCTTACGGCATGAGATGCGGAGCCACGGTATGCCTGGCCAAGACAGCAGAGGAGGCAGAGGACTTCACCAAAGCGGTCGGCTACACAGCGAGATCCACATGGTCCAACTGCAACCGCTCCGCTCAGGTAGTGATGGGTAAGATTTACTCAGACGATGCTCTTCAGGCCAAGGTGGACGAAGGTAATGGGTATAAAGGGAAGAGTTCAGATGACGGCGACGGCACGCGAGGAAACGTATTCGCAAGGACCATTGAGGCTAAATATAAAAGTGGAGAAGAAGCAATGATAATGGGAATAGACCCAGGGCGCGACAAATGCGGCGTGGCAGTTTTGACGGCGGCGGGGGAGATAAAATATCAACGGGTCGTCGAGACGGACGAACTCAGCGAAGTGATAAAGCGATTGTCAATGGAATATGAGATAGAGTTGGTGATACTCGGCGACGGCACAACACATAAGGCGGCAAAGTCTTTGATTAAGGAGGCGGGTTTGCAATTTAAAGTCGTCGACGAGAAACACACGACGGAAGATGCTCGGCGGGAATATTGGAAGAAGAATCCACCGCGAGGTTGGCGAAAATTCTTGCCGACGACAATGCAAGTACCACCAGAGCCAGTCGACGCCATAGTAGCAGAGATATTAGTTAGACGACATTTAAGAGCCGCCGTCAAGGACAGCAAAGGAGATTGAACTATGAATAACAACACGCGCCCAGATTGGGACGAATACTTTTTAAACATAGCCCGCGAAGTCGGCAAGCGAGCAACGTGCCTTCGTCGACGCTACGGGGCAATCATCGTTAAAGATAAGATAATCATCAGCACAGGTTACAACGGTGCACCCCGCGGCGAGACGAATTGCATTGATAGCGGTATCTGCGAACGCGAACGGCTTCACGTGCCAAAGGGCGAACGTTACGAACTTTGCGTAGCAGTGCACGCCGAACAGAACGCAATCATAAACGCCGACCCCGATAAGATGAACGGCGCGACGATTTACGTTGCGGGCGTGAATTGTGTGGACGGCTCAAATGCCTCTGGTGAACCGTGCAAGCTGTGCCGCCGTATGATTCTTAACGCACGCATTGCCAAAGTCGTTTACCTAGACCGCGACGGAAAAATTATCGTCAAGGCTCCGAGCGAGATTGAAAACTGACGGCAGGAAAATCTTCGCGTTGACAGAATAAATTTGCGCTAAGGAGGTGGGCAGAATGCTTTACGCAATGATTGATGTCGGCTCGAATACGATACGCATGGCTGTCTATGACATTGACGGCGACCGCGTGGAAATGCTCATGAAAAGGAAACACACCGTGGGGCTTGCGTCCTATGTGCGCGATGGCATCATGCAACGAGCGGGCATTGATAAGGTCGTCGACATTATCGGGGAGTATCGGCACTTCTTGGACGACTTCGGAATAACGCAAGTGACTGCTTTTACGACTGCTGCCCTCCGCAACGCAATAAACGGTTCGCAAGCCGTTGATGAAATCTCTATGCGCACGGGGATAAATATCATGCTCATGAGCGGTGACGACGAAGCAACTTACGACTTCATAGGCGCGACGCATGACCTTATCGACGAAAAGGGATTGCTTATCGACATAGGCGGCGGCTCAACTGAAATTGTCTACTTCAAGGAACGCGAGATTCAAGTTAAAGCGAGCCTGCCAATCGGGAGCTTGAGTTTCCACACGCGATATACGGGCGTCCATATTTTGCCCAGTGCAGTCGAGATGGCTGAAATGTACGCCGAGGCAGAGGCGACAGTCAGTGCGGTGCAGGAATTCCAAGCCGTCAGCCATGCGCAAATCTGCGGTATCGGCGGCACGTTCAAAGGCGCAATGGCACTTTACAACGCAATGTACGGAATGACGCGGCAAAATATGCGTATGGAGGTGCGGCGGATTCACGACATCTTAAACCGCTTTCAACGCGACCGCGAACTTATTGTCCCCGATAAGATTCTGTTGATGAAGACCGTTCCCGAACGAATGCATACGTTTATGCCGGGCTTGATTATCGCTGACGTGCTGGCTAAACGTTTCGGCAGTCTTCATATCCTCTACAGCGATTCGGGCGTCCGCGAAGGCTACATTTACGATAAGATTGTTGATAAAGAATTTTTCTAAGGAGTGAATAGCGTGATTTTGGTTGACAAGAACACCAAAGTTATTGTTCAAGGTATCACGGGCAAGGCGGCGACGTTCCATACAAAGCAAATGCTAGCGTACGGAACAAAGATTGTTGGCGGCGTGACACCAGGCAAGGCAGGACAAGTAGTCGAAGGACTTCCCGTTTTTAACACGGTCGAGGAGGCAGTTGAGGCTACGGGAGCTACGGCGTCAGTTATCTATGTGCCAGCTCCGTTCGCGGCGGATTCTATTCTTGAGGCAGTCGACGCGGGTTTAGAACTGGTCGTTTGCATTACCGAACACATCCCCGTTTTGGACATGGTAAAGGTTCGTCGCTACATGGTCGGCAAAAAGACTCGGCTTATCGGTCCAAACTGCCCCGGCATCATGACCACGGGCGAAGCTAAGCTAGGAATCATTCCGCCCAACGTCCAAAAGAAAGGTCACGTCGGATTAGTTTCGCGCTCTGGAACTTTGACTTACGAGGCGGCGTTCCAACTCATGAACGCGGGCATAGGCATAACGACTTCCGTTGGCATCGGCGGCGACCCTGTCAAGGGTTCGGACTTCATTGACATCTTGCAACTTTTCAAAGAGGACGACGAGACTAAAGCCGTGCTTATGATTGGCGAGATAGGCGGCAATGCCGAAGAGGACGCCGCACATTGGATAGCCGAGAAGATGCCCGATAAACCGGTTGCGGCTTTCATTGCGGGTCGTCAAGCTCCTCCAGGTAAACGCATGGGGCACGCGGGCGCAATCATCAGCGGCGGCAAAGGCACGGCGGCTGACAAAATTAAGGCTTTAAACGCTGTCGGCATTGAGGTCGCGGACACCGTCGCACATATCGGCAATACCGTCGTTGATACTTTGAAACGCGCAGGGCTTTACGAAATTTGCCACACCTGCTAAGACTCTTTGCAATAAAAAAACTCCCGTCAATGTGGCGGGAGTTTTTTTGTTAGTCGAAACCTTCACACGTTGAAGCGGAAGTAAGTTACGTCTCCGTCCTGCATGATATAATCTTTGCCTTCAAGTCGCACCAAACCTTTATCGCGGGCGGCAGTAACTGAGCCTAGCTTAATCAAGTCGTCGTAGTTGACAATCTCCGCTCGAATAAAACCGCGTTCAATGTCGCTGTGAATCTTGCCCGCCGCCTTGACTGCCAGAGTACCCTTAACAATCGTCCAAGCACGGCACTCATCAGCACCCGCCGTCAAGAACGTCATCAAGCCGAGCAGGTCAAACGCCGCATGAATCAACCTATCTAAGCCCGAAGCCTCAAGCCCCAAGTCCGCTAAGAATTCTTTTGCCTCGTCCGCGTCAAGCTCCGCAATCTCCGACTCGACCTTAGCACAGATGACGACGACCTGCGCCCCCTCCTTAGCGGCGAGCTTGCGAACTTCCTTGACATAAGCATTGTCCTGCGTGAGGTCGTCTTCCGCAACGTTGGCAATGTAAAGCGTCGGCTTAAGCGTCAACAAGTTCACATCACGAATCATCAACAGTTCATCTTCCGTCAATCCGAGACTTCGCGCAGGTTTTGCCTCGTCCAAAGAGTTCTTGACGCGTTCCAAAACTTCAGCCTCAAGCTTAGCCTCCTTGCTACCAGACTTCATAAGCTTAGCGACTTTGGCAAGGCGTTTTTCCACAATGTCCAAGTCGGCAAGGCAAAGTTCCGTTTGAATCGTATCAATATCGCGCAGTGGGTCAATCGTGTTGGCTACGTGCGTTATGTTCTCGTCCTCGAAGCAACGCACGACATGAGCAATCGCATCAACTTGGCGGATATGCTCAAGGAACTTATTGCCTAGCCCCTCGCCCTTAGACGCACCTTTAACAAGTCCGGCAATGTCCACGAACCGAACACTAGCCGGCGTCGTCTTCTTAGAGTTGTAAAGCTTAGTCAAGACCTCAAGTCGGCTATCGGGCACGGCGACTACTCCGACGTTAGGTTCAATCGTGCAGAAGGGATAATTCGCCGCCTCCGCGCCAGCCTTCGTTATCGCATTAAAAAGCGTCGACTTGCCCACGTTCGGCAAACCGACGATACCTACTTCCAAATTGCTCATGAAATTTTTCCTCCAGTTTATTGCAAAAGACTTTTAACGGGATTGAATGTGCGACGATGAATCTTGCAAGCTCCGAGACGTTCGATAGCGGCAATGTGTTCGGCGGTTCCGTAGCCGCGATTGTGTTCAAAGCCATAGCCCGGATATTTCAAAGCCCACTTGTCAGTAAGGCGGTCACGTGTTACCTTAGCGATAATCGACGCGGCGGCAATAGACGCACTCAAGGTGTCTCCGCGAACTATCGACAGCGACTTAATACCGTCAAACTCAACGTGCATTGCGTCAGTTAAAACAAAGTCCGGCTGAACGTCCAAACCTTCGACGGCGCGTTTCATGCCCTTTAGCGTCGCCTGATAGATATTGAACTTATCAATCTCCTCGACCTCGACGCGAACGGCATTCCAACTTATAGCCTTAGTAGTGATTTCATCGTAGAGTTGCTCGCGGACTTTGGCGGAAAGTTTTTTGGAATCGTCAAGCCGCTCAAGATATAAATCATCGGGAAGAATTACCGCCGCCACCACGAGTGCCCCGACTAAGGAGCCGCGCCCCGCCTCGTCAACGCCCGCAATCAATTTAAAGCCTTCGGCGCGTGTCTTGTCCTCGTACTCGTAAAGCTTCTTAACGCGTGCCTCGTCAGCCTCAACGGAAAATTTTTTCATGCCAATCACCTCGACGCCCGATAGATTAAAACAAAGCCCGCGATTAGTCCGATGACGTTCGGAATCCACACGGCGTATATTGGCGGGATTGCTCCTCCGCGGGCGATTGCGTTGGCAAGCGTCATGACTGCATAGTACAGGAAGATTATCAAGACGCTGAGTGCAAATCCCATTGATGACGGCGTCCGCGTCGGTTGTAAGCCCAAAGGTACGCCAATTAACGCGAAGATTAAGCTTGCCATTGGTACCGTCACGCGTTGATAAAGTTCCGTCTCCAATTTGTTTGTATTGACGTATTGTGACTTCATGATTGCGATTTGCGCTTTAAGCTCGCTCATCGTAAGTTCTTCGGTCTTCTTCTGTTCGCGGACGATTTGACGCGGGCTTGCCTTGACGGGCAGTATTTGTTGGTCGAACTTCATTGTGCGCGTTCGTTCCTCATCGGAGAAGTCATAAATCATGCCGTCATGCATAACCCATTGTTCGTTGCGCCACTCGGCATAAGTCGCGTTCTCGACGTGCGTAACCTTGCCTTCCTCATTGAACAGTTGCATCGTCACGCCTTCCAGGATTTCATTCTGCGCCTTGTACTCGCGGGCATAAATCAGCCGCTCCATTCTGTCGCCGTTGAGTTCCTTAACGATTATGTGATCCTGCGACTTTAGCTCTGTGTTGCCTTGAATCTCGTAATAAACGACGTTGTTATAAGCGGTGTTCGCCCAAGGCACGACGTGTTCATTAAAAAGAATCGCGCAGATTGTGACTATCATGCCCAAAAAAATTGCGGGCGCGGCAATGCGGCTGAAACTTATCCCGCAAGACTTCATAGCGGTAATCTCGCTTGAGCTAGATAGTCGCCCGAACGTCAGCAACGTCGCCAAAAGCATTGACATTGGGAACGTCCACATGATGATATTGGGCAGGCCGTAAACAAAAATCTTTATCACGGAAGAAAAGCTCGCGCCGTAGTCAGTGATGTAGCGTGCAATCCTAAACAGCGTGCCCGAACCTATGAAAACCGCCGTGAACGCGCATATTGCAAACAAGAACGCGAAGACGACTTCTTGAAAAATATATCTGTCAAGTATCCTAAGTCGCATTCAATGACCTCCGAACTAAAGCATAAAGTTTGTACCGAGATAAAACTTTTTGGCAATGTCGCTGTTGGCAATCTCATTGGCGGAGCCTTCCAACAAAATTTTTCCCTCGTTCAAAATATAGGCGCGGTCGACGATGTGCAAAGTCTCGCGGACGTTGTGGTCGGTTATCAAAATGCCCATGCCGCGTTTCTTGAGATATTTAATAATCTCTTGAATGTCAGCCACCGCCAACGGGTCGACGCCGGCAAAAGGTTCGTCAAGCAGAATGAACTTCGGCTCCAAGGCAAGACAACGGGCAATTTCAACGCGCCGCCGTTCGCCGCCTGAAAGCTCCGTGCCCTTGCGTTTTTCGACGTGCCGTATGCTGAACTCGCGGAGCAATTCGTTAAGCTTCTTGCGTCGTTCGGCTTTGCTTAGTTTGAGCGTCTCAAGGATTGCCATTATGTTTTCGGCGACTGTGAGCTTGCGGAAGATTGACGCCTCTTGTGTTAGGTAACTTATCCCCAGCTCCGCCCGCTTATACATTGGCAACTTTGAGATATTCACGTCAGAAACAAGCACTTCGCCCGAATCAGGATGTTCAAGCCCGACTATCATATAAAAGGAAGTAGTCTTGCCTGCGCCGTTGGGTCCGAGTAAGCCGACTATCTCGCCCGTCTCCACCTTGAGCGAAACTTTGTTGACGACCGTCCGCCCCTTGAAGGCTTTAACTAAGTTGCGTGCCTCAAGATTCATTAGCCGTCGCCTCGTCTGGATTAATCGTAACGGTATCTTCCTTGACCTGCGTGGGCGTCTTTTCGGGTTCGGAAGTCTTATCAGGCTCCGGCTTCTGTTCGAAGGCTTTACTAAACTCCTCGGGCATTTGGACTTTTGGTTCAGCCTTCAAGGTTCCGTCGTCAGCAAGATAAACCGTCAGACGATTGCCGCGAATGGTGTTGTTATCTTGAATCGCCCACGCATTACCTGTGACGACTGCTTTACCCTCCTGCTTGCCGTCATAGTCGACTTGGTCGCCGCCCGCCTCAAGGTTGCGTTGCTTGCTGATAAGGTGTGCATTGCCCGTGCCGAGGTAGCGTTCGTCGTCTATCCAGCCTTCCATTTTATCTGCCGTGAAAGTTCCTTCGACTTCACTTTTGGCTAAGCCGCCGTTGGGTATGATAACGTGCTTGCGGTCGTCGGAGAAGTAATCGATATGCTCGCCCGTGAAAGTCCTTGTGTCGCCGTTCGGATATTTCTCATTGGGTGCAAGGTTCTGCGTGGCGATAACATTGCCGTCCGCCATCATGTGTCCTTGCCCGTTGCTCATCAAGGCGTTGCAGGTTATGCGCATGTCTTCACGCACGACTATGACGTTGCCGATAAGTTGAGCCTCCTTGGTGTTGACGTTGAAGAGTGCGTGTAGCCCTGTCGCCTTAGCGGTGCCGTGTTTAAGAAGAACATTCCCTTCCGCCGCGACTACGCCTGTATTCATGTCGTATTCGATAGCGTCGGCATTGACCTCGCTGGGCAAGTTGTCTTTTTTATCTTCCGCCATTGCCACCGAACTTATTAGCATCGTCGCCACGCACGCCGCGCAGATTTTTTTTATCATATCAGAAAGCCTCCTCCTCGTCTTTGACGCCCTTTAGAACTCTGGCGTGCCCCAACAGCCCGAAATGTTTAAATTCGTTGTCGGCATAAGCTAGGTCGCCGAAGCCGCGCATATCGTCCTTAGAAATCTTTACGCCGCCCGTCGCGATAATCTTATCTTCGCCCGTGAACCACTCGACCTTATCGCTACGAAGTTTCGCGCCGTCTTTGTTCTTGACTTTGACATCACCCGCCGCACTTAGCAAGCCCTGTTCAGCGAACCATTCAAGCTTATCCGCCAGGAGCTGTGAATCTTCGCTGTTGGTTATGTCGACTTCGCCTTCAACCATGATATTTTTTGAAATCTGGTAGTAAATGCCCGTCGCCGCTGTAAGCTCCCAAATAACTTCGTCATCGTCTTTGTACTGATAGAATTTGCCCTTCACGCCGTCAAGCTCAATGTTCTGCGTTATGGTGTCGATTCGCATCTTGTCGCAGGTCAGCTCCCAAATTATTTTGCCGTCTTGTTCCTCAACGATTGTATTGCCTTCGTACTCAATGACGGTTGGCGGCTCAACTTTTTCTATCGGCGGCGGCTCGGTGGGCGTCGTCTTGACTGTCCAAACTACAACGCACACAAAAAAAATTACAACCAGTGCCGCTAAGATTTTATTTCGTGTGCTCATTGACTTTCCTCCGATGATTTCTTCCGAACTTTAACCGTATGGTGCTTGTTAGTCTTTTGCATTTCGGGCGGCGTGTTCCATCTCTTTTGAAACCAAAGCCATTGCGTCGGGTGCTCGCGTATGGTTTGCTCCAAAATCTTTGTCATCTTCTCTGTAAAGCGCAAAAGGTCTGCGTCGGTGTCTCCGGTGTCCTCGAAGTGCATGACTTCACCGATTTTGACTAAGTGCCGCCCGTCCTCCTTGCGAATGATGAACGCGGGCAAGACTGGTGCATTAAATCGCCTTGAGAAGACAGCCGGTCCCATTGGCGTTGAAGCAGTCTTCCCTAAGAATTTTATAAAGGCTCCGCCCGGTCCTGCGTCTTGGTCGGCGAGGAAACCGAGTATCTTTCCTTCCTTTAGTGCACGTCCCGCCGCTCGAAGTTCATTAGTCCCGCGATTGAATATCTCAACATGAATCGTCGCCCGCAAGTCGTCAAGCACTCGCGAATATTCCGCGTTGGGTTGGAGCTTTGCTATTGCCGTGACAGGCAGTCCGTTTAGCGTGAACGCCGCGCTTAGCCATTCCCATGTGCCGATATGACCCGTGAGGACAACGACGCCATGCCCCTCAGCTAAAGCTGCCTTCATTCGTTCTAGGTGGTCAATTTCTATGTACTCCGACAAATTTTTTTCGTTGAGGTTAGGCATATACATGATGTCTAACATGTTGCGCGCTAGGTTTATGAAAGACGCCCGAACGAGTTTACGCGCTTCCGTCTCCGAAATGTTAAGTGCCGGCATCATCTGTGCAACTGCCCGTTCCCGCTGCTTTTTGACGAGCAGATAATACAGATGCCCGAACACCCACCCCAAAGCTAACAGCACGTCATAGGGCAGGAGCCGGATTATTCTGCTCATCATCATCAGCGTCTTATAAAGCATATCTTCCTCCGAGTTTTTATTGATTCATCACGCTTAATTCCTTATCGTCAAATTCTGGCGCAGTGTAGCGTTCGATAATGCCCGCCCAAAATCCTTTTGCCTTTAAAATAAATTCTATAATCTCCCGAACGGCACCGCGTCCGCCGAAACTATTTGCCACGTAGTGCGCCCGCTCGATAACCTCAGGCGATGCATCACCGACCGCCGCACGAAATCCCACTTGCACGAAGACAGGCAAATCAATCACGTCGTCAGCAACGTAGCAAATTTCCTCATCCGTCAAACCGAACTGCGCCTTGATTTTCTTGTAAGCGTCGCGCTTGTTCATCTGTCCTTGTATGACGGCGGAAATCTTCAACTCCTCGGCACGATAGGTAGTCATTGCTGAAGTCCTGCCCGTGATTATCGCCGACTTCAAGCCGCACGAGTGAGCCAGCGTTATCCCGAACCCGTCGCGGCAGTGGAACGCCTTAAATAGTTCGCCGTTTGCCCCGTGATAAATTCCGCCGTCCGTCAACACGCCGTCCACGTCGAAGATAATCAGCTGAACGCGTCGTGCCCTGTCGAAGGCGTTGCCCGTAATCTTCATGTTAGACAACTCCTTGCCGCAATAAGTCTGTTATGTGAATAATGCCGACGGGGTAATTGTTTTCGTCAATGACGGGCAAGACTGTCACAGGTCGTGGCTTATGCTTTTCCATGACTGACAATGCCGCCGCCGCTAACTTGTCCGCGCTTATGATTAGAGGCTGTTCAAACATGATGTGTTCGACTGGCTCATCAATAAAGCTACGGTTCTTTTCCAGTGCGCGACGTATTATCCCGTCCGTGACCAGCCCGACGAATTTATTTTGCTTGTCAACGACCGAGACTGCTCCTAAACCTTTTGCCGTCATCTCAAAGAGCGCGTCCTTAGCCGTGGCTCCGACTTTTACAATCGGATTGTCCTTGCCGCTGTGCATGACATCGCCGACTGTGAGAAGAAGTTTCCTGCCGAGTGCGCCGCCGGGGTGGAATAGTGCAAAGTCATTCGACGTAAAATTTTTCTCGTCCATTAAAGCCATCGCCAACGCATCGCCCATAGCAAGAGTCGCAGTCGTCGAGGCAGTCGGGGCTAAGCCTAGGGGACAAGCCTCGCGGTCAACGCCGATATTGATAAAGTTGTCGCAGTTCTTGCCCAGCGTCGAAGTCCGCTTGCCGCACATGGCGATAATCTCCGCGCCAATCCGCCGCACGACAGGCAAGATATTGACAATCTCCGAAGATTCGCCGCTATTCGATATGGCAATGAGTATGTCGCGTTCGGTGAGCATACCTAAATCGCCGTGATAAGCTTCGGCGGGGTGCATGAAGAATGACGGCGTGCCCGTTGAAGAAAGAGTCGCGGCAATCTTCCTGCCGACGTGACCAGATTTACCCATTCCAGTTACGACGACGCGTCCGCGACAATGCATAATCCGTTCAACCGCCGCTATGAATTCGTCATCTATGCGGGCAATCAGAGCCTCAATCGCCGCCGCCTCAATCTGTAAAGTTTCTATCGCCTTATCCTTAATCATTTTAACACCTCGTGAACTTTCAACGCGTCCGATAAAATTTTTTCTAAGTCGTCAAGGGCAATCATATTCGCGCCGTCCGAGAGACCTTCGGCCGGATTGTCGTGCACTTCCAAAAACAGACCGTCCACGCCGACCGCACACGCCGCCTTGACCAATGGAGCGACGAATTCGCGTTGACCACCAGACGCTGAACCTGCCCCGCCCGGCAGTTGTACGCTGTGTGTCCCGTCAAATATCACAGGGCAACCAAAGCCGCGCATTATCGGCAAGCCGCGCATGTCCACGACCAGATTATTATAACCAAAGGACGTGCCGCGCTCAGTCAGCAAAATCTTTTCCGTTTGACTGCGGAGCTTTTCGACGACGTTAATCATGTCGTTTGCCGAGAGGAATTGCGCCTTCTTGACGTTGACGACCTTGCCAGTCTTCGCGGCGGCGATAAGTAAATCCGTTTGCCTGCAGAGGAACGCGGGGATTTGCAAGATGTCAGCGACTTCGGCGACGGGTGCGGCTTGATAAGTCTCGTGAATGTCAGTAACAATCGGGACGTCCATTTCACGTTTAATCGCCGCCAAAATGTTCAAGCCCTCTTCAAGGCCTGGTCCGCGATAGCTTTTAATCGATGAACGGTTAGCCTTATCAAACGACGCCTTGAAGATATACGGCATGTTCAAACGCTTAGCAATCTCCTTGGCACGTTTACCAATCTTCAAGCTACGTTCAAAGCCCTCAAGCACGCACGGTCCCGCAAGCAAGACCAACTTGCCGCCGCCAATCTCAATGTCTCCAACATTAACTTTATTCATGACGTTGTCCCCCGATAAATTTCGTTGACGAGCCGCAAATCCTCTTCCGTGTCGACGCCAACGAATTGGCATGAACTTTTTATCACGCGAATCCTAAAACCGTTCTCAAGGGCGCGGAGCTGTTCGAGTGATTCGGCTTGCTCAAGGGGCGTCGGCGTCATCTTTGCATAATCAATCAAGAACTGTCTACGGTAAGCATAAATGCCGATGTGCTTAAAGACGGACGATTTGCCGACGTTGCGAGGATAGGGAATTAGCGACCGCGAAAAGTACAACGCGTCATTGTTCTTGCCGATGACGACTTTGACGTTGTTGGGATTGTTCATCTCGTCGGCGTCGGTTAGTTCTGTGGCAACAGTCGCCATCTGCAAATTTTTATCCGCAACGAACTGTTCGACGAGTTCATCAATCAAGCCCGGTTCAATCAACGGCTCATCGCCCTGAACATTGACGACGACTTCAACATCAGGAAATTTTTCCGCGACTTCGGCAAGGCGGTCGGTGCCTGTCTTGTGGTCAGCACGAGTCATCATCGCCCGTCCGTGATTTTCTTCGACGGCTCTTAAAATTCTTTCATCGTCCGTCGCCACGATAACTTCAGCTACAGACTTTGCACGTCTTGCCCGCTCCCACACGCGACAAATCATCGGCTTGCCGCAAATATCTTTAAGCGGCTTGCCCGGCAGTCTCGTCGAAGAGTACCTAGCAGGTATCACGCAAATCGATTTCATTTCCGAACCTCCAAAATTTTTTCTACGACTAATCTTAACACAATCCACGGCAAGCGGCAAACATTCTTTAATAATTTTTTCAGATTGAACTGTTATAGTTGCGAAAACTTTTGCGAGAGGAGGTCACGCCTTGAATAAAAAATTTTTTGGCGGAATCATTTTGACGGCACTTATAAGCGCGGCGTTGACTTTGGGGCTAGTGTGTTTGTTGTTGGGAATTAATTCAGGTAGCAATGCGTTCGACCTCGGAAGATTCTTTGTTGCGATGAGATTTATTGAAAGCAATTTCGTTCAGGACGTTGATAGGCGGAACCTAATCGACGGGGCAATCAATGGTATGGTGAATTCTTTAGGCGACCCGCACTCGGTGTATCTTGCGCCGCAACTCTACAGCCAGTTGCGTGCGGAGACAAGCGGCTCATTTGGGGGCATTGGAGTTTACATGGGCTTCAAGAATGGCGGAGTTCAAGTCGTCAATGTCATTCCCGACGGACCGGGGCAAAGGGCAGGACTTCAAGCAGGCGACGAAATCTTAGCGGTGGACGGCTTGCCCGTCGAAGAGATTTCCCCAGGCGAAGTAGCTTTGAAGATTCGCGGCGAGATTGGTACACCCGTCGAACTTCTGATTCACCGCGAAGGCTCGGAGGATATGACTTACAACTTGACGCGGGAAAATATTCAAGTCAAGACTGTGGCGGGCAAGATGATTGATGACCGCCTTGCCTACATGAAAATTTCCAACTTCAGCGAGAACACTGGCGACGAGTTCAAAAAGATGCTTACCGACCTTCAACGCGACGGCATGAAAGGTCTTATCCTAGATATGCGGCAAAATCCTGGCGGAGTCATTACCAGTTGCGTTGAGGTTGCTCAAGAGATTGTGCCGGCGGGGACGGTTACTTCAGTGATTAAGCGCGACGGCTCAAAGGAAGTTTACACCTCTGACTTGCCCGCGGCGAAATTCCCGATTGTCGTTCTGCTTGACGGCAACAGCGCGAGTGCCGCCGAACTTCTAAGCGGTGCCCTGCAGGACACAAAAGCGGCTATCGTCGTTGGGGAAAAGAGCTACGGCAAAGGCTCGGTGCAGACGTTGATTCCCATGGCGCATAATGACGGCTTGAAGCTCACTATTGCACGCTACTATACGCCAAATGGCAAATGCATTGACGGACTTGGCATTACTCCTGACGTGGAGATTAGGTCGCAACCGACGCCGCATCCGCTCTACGACCTCAACCTTGACGAGGCAAGCGACCCGCAACTTAGCAAGGCAGAGGAGCTTTTACGTCATCAAGTGGACGCGGGTAAGATTTTGTTCGACGATGATTTTTGGAAGACGCCTTGACGGCAAATAAAAATCGCTTCCTTAGTGGAGGAGGCTCAGACAGTAAAAAGCACCTTACAAACTTTATAATGCGTTTGGAAGGTGCTTTTATATATTGAAATGTGAAATCGTTACGAAGGTCCGAATTAGATTGCGTTAAAGATTTTATTGACCTGTTCTAAAATTGGCAAAGCCTTTTCTATCTGCGCCCGCGAAAGTTTATCTGACGGTCGAGACGGCGCAGATTCATCTGATCCAAATAATCTTTTAAAGAACCTGACTATTCTTGCCCAAAGTGACAAGTCCGAATCAGACGAAGAATTTTTATTGCCGACCTGCGCGGCGGCTCCCTGCAAAATTTTATCGCGATTGGCAAGAACTTTTTTCAGCATGTTGTTGCGCGTCTCGCCCGAATCAAATTTAATGCCGCCGAGGTCAAGCAGTTTCGCATAGCCGTCCAAGTCCGATTTGCAGTGCAGGCGTTCGCAAAATTCTTTGTCAATCGCCTTGTCGAGTTTGGAATAAATTTCATATTCGTCGCCGCTGTTGAAATTCGGCATGGGGATTTTCAGGAGCTGTAAAAGTTTTTTGAGTTCTTCGGGACAATCTCGCCGAATGAGTTTGAAATCCGTTGCCTTAAACATTGACAGTCACCTCCCGATTAAATCTTGTCGAAAATCTTGTCGATTTGCTCCAAAATTTCAAACGTCTTGTCGTCGGGCTTACGAACATTCGGAACAGAAAGATTGTCACGCGGCGCGGAATTTTTTCCGATTATCGATATGACAACCTCGTCGCAGGTGCTTAAGTCGAAATGTTGGACAAGAACTTTTTTTATCTCAGATGCTACCTGCTCCTCCAAAATTTCTTCCTTTCCTATTGGAAGAAGACGACTTATATCCTTGTTTTTAACAACATCAATAATTTTTTTGACAGCATCGCTAAGAACATCCGCCAAAGATTTGTTTTTTAAGTCAAAAGCCTCTTCTGTGTAATTGCAAGTGAGTTTGAAAGTTTTCGTATGATTGGTCGTCCGCCCCAAAATTTTATCGCGGTTGGCAAGAACTTTTTTCAACATGTTGTTGCGCGTCTCGCCCGAATCAAATTCAATGCCGCCGAGGTCAAGTAGTTTCGCATAGCCGTCCAAGTCCGATTTGCAATGTAGGCGTTCGCAAAATTTTTTGTCAATCGCCTTGTCGAGTTTGGAATAAATTTCAAATTCGTCGCCGCCCTTAAAATCTTCCATGCGGAGATTCAGGAGATTTAAAAGTTTTTTGAGTTCTTCGGGACAATCTCGCTGAATGAGTTTGAAATCTGGTGCTTTGAACATGATTCATTCTCCCCCGCGAATATCATTCCAAATTCCGAGATAGGGTTGCATGTTTTCTTCAATGCTTTTGAGTGCGGCGATATTGCGGTCGAGTTCTTCTTTCTTCTTGCCAGTCGCGTCCAAAACTTCGACGATATTGCGTTGCGTGTTCTCGAAAATCTTTTGATAGATATTGCTTGTGCGGTCGCAATCGTCCATGAACCTGTCAAAAATTTCGTCAATACCGTCTTGCACGTTACGCGACAAATCAGCAAATGCTTTGTTTAATTGTTCACGCCCTTCAGCCTTTACGACGTCCGCGATATTTTTTTTGAATTCGTCGATGTTGACTTCGGTCTTTGTGGTAAATATATCCGCAATCCAACCGAAAAATCCCGTGCGTTCGACGACTTTTATGGAATTTTCGGCAATGTTAAGAGCGATTTTGCTGTCGATTGAGCCGCTGACGGAAACTTTTGGAGTCGGCATGGAAACATCAATTGGGAAAGTCGGCAGGGTAATTGTCGGCACGCCCGATTTTCTCAGCGTCACGTTTATGTCGCTCACCATGTCGATAATTTCTTTTGTCGCGGTGTCGAGTGCAGATTTAATTTCGTCGCGTCTTTCTCCCGATGTCACTCTTACGATTCTTTTGCAGTCTTCCACGGCTTCATTTTTTGTGCGCGTAAACGCTCCGGCAATGCCTTTTGAAAAATCGACCATAAATCCCGTTTTGGTTTTGTCTTTCGCCAAGTCGCGAATATTTTCTTCTGTAACGGACAAACGTTCGAGTTCAAAATCCACGCCGACATTAAAATCTCTTATCGTGTCAAGCCGCAGTTGTTCTGCCAGCTCCTTTGCTTTGCGCACGGCGTTGCGTCTGCCGCGGTCTGTTGTCAGCGTTCCCATTCTGTACTTAATGTCTTTGGATTTAAACACCACGTCATCAATGCGGCTTGACACGGTGCGCAGATATTTCTTTGCCTCGTCGCTCAAAGTATAATACTCCACCAAGTTAAGCGCACTTCTGATAATGGCAAAATGTCCTTCGCAGTCGCCGACAACCTTATTGACGATTTCCATGTCCGCTTTCGTCTCGCCGATATATTTCGTGTAGCGGCGGAGCTGGGGAATGCCGCTGAACGCTTCGATTTCTTTTTCTGTCGCGCCTTTAATGCCGTGGAAACGCAACAATTTATTTATCATGCCGCCGATAGTGTCGATTGATGTCATTAACAAATCGTCTTCGTCCATGTGATTGTCGGCGAGTTTGTTTACCGAATCGGCAGTGACAAAAGGCGGTTTCGTTGCGCCGTCGGTTTTGGCAATCTCAATGACTTTATCCAAATAAAAACTCTGCAAGGCACTCGTCCCGAAGATGACGATATTTTTATAATCGAGGTCTTCGAGTTTGCCGCCGATATAATCCAGCACGAGATTGACGGACTTTTGACCTTCCGACGTGTAAATCAAATCGATTTTGTTGACGGTGATGAACAGCGAGTAAAATTTATTGTTCTTTTGAAAGGCAGAGCGAATGTCCTTTAAAAAGTTCGCTTCGTCGTCGGTGAGGTATTTGGAGTAATCCATAACGAAAATACAAACGTCAACTTCGCGTATACAAGCTTCGGCGTTCTTGCGATGTTCGTCGCCCGCGCCCGCGTAATTCGGTCCGGGTGTGTCCCATATCTCGTAACCGTTGAGATCGTCGCAAGGATAGTAAATCGTCATGTCGGGAAGCGCGGCACCTTTACCGGTTTGTTCCTGCGCCTTTGTGAACTCGTCGCCGATAAATTTTTTTAAAGCTTCTGCCGTGACGAAAGTAAATTTCTTGCCAGCGTAGTCGAGAGTAAGTTGACCGTCGGAAGCGATAGGAATGTATTTAACCGTGTTGGGCGTGGGAAGCAGGGTACTTGTCGGCGCAAAGTCTCGGCGGAGCAAATCGTTGATGACGACGCTTTTACCAGCTTTTTTGGTGCCCATCGCCGCGATACGCAGAGGACGTTCCTTAGCCGCCGCAAGTCTTTCTTCGGTTTGTTTCAAGGCGTCAAACATTTCCCTGACGCGCTTTTTTCCGCTATCGTTAAGCCCAGCGTGTTGAAGTGCCGCGTTAAGAAAATCTTTTTGCTTTTTAATCTGCGTGACGAGTTCGGAATAATTTGCGCGGAAACGGTTTTTCATTATAGACATTTTGATTTCGGACTTCTTTTGAATGTCAAGCCCAATATTTAGAAAAATCGTTTGCTGGAAAAGTTTTGCGACAGCTTGATTGGCAAGTTCTTTGTCGGTTAAATTTTCGTCGTCAATGATAACGTGATAATCTTCGCGCTTGAGAGAAAGATTTTCGTCCAAGATAAGTTCGAACAGGTCGGCGCAAGTTTTCACCTCTTCTCCGTCGGCAGAAAGGTCATTGCCGGTCTTGAGCACCGTTTTAAGCCCGAACGACAAATTGTAAGCGATATGCGTTTTGGTCAACGCGCTTTTTTTGCGAATGACTTTACTCATTTGGTCGATGACGTTGCAAAGTCTTACGCTTGGATTCATCAGATAAACTTTGTTCAAGTTGTGCTCGATTATTGCGGCAGTCTCGGAAATTTTTCCTTCCGACAAATCCTCTGCGGTCAAGACGGTGCAAATTTTTCGTGACGTGTCCAATACAACTCCTCCTTAATCCCATTTACTTAAAAGATTCCTTACGGCGTTGACAATGGCTTTTTTGTTTTCGCGAATGGCTCCCTGCTCGATAATCTTTTCAAAATGCGAGGGCATGAGCTTTGCCGCGTTGTTTCTTATCCACGCACGATAAGCCGCGTTGCCTTCGCGTTCTTGCAAGTGCCTGTTGATGAGATTGACGTTTTTGGTGATGACGGAGTTAAAAGCGCGTTCCAGTCCAATCGCGTTGATGACAGCCTTGGCCGTGATGTCGCGCAAGATTAAAATATCGGCGTCGAGGGTTGCAATCATATCTTCCTTGCCGTTCATGCGCTTGGAATTTTTTGCAAGCTCCTGAATTTCATCAAGCTGACTGATTAACGAATTAGAATCCCTTAACTTATCTTGCGGAACGTTTTGTCTTGCATACGTGCCGATAACTTTTTCAACCGCTTGAAGTTTTTGTTCGGCGGAAAATCTTCCCCAATTATTTTTGCCGTCGAAGGCGTAAAACAAATCCTCAAGCTTCTCGTCGAGCTTATCTTTGTCTTTGATATTCCTGTCCGCGTCAATCGTCACAAGATTTATTCCGCCCTTCATGAGGAGCTTTGCCCACTTGCCGAACGGCAACAATTCAACGGCGAGCGATGCGCCCTTACAAATTTGGTCGCGGTTTTCTTCAAACAGTTTGCGCAAGAAATTTTCATTCTCTGTGGCGTCGACTTCAGTTTCAGCCTCAAAGCCTTCGTGAGCCAAAATCCTCGCGAAAAATTTATCGCCGCCGCTTACCAAACTTTCAAGTTGCAAGGAATTTTTTTCCGCCTTGTCCGTCGGCATGTTGTAATAAACAGACAGCGAAACTAATTCGTCCAACGCCTCCTTGACTTTGTTGACGCGCTCTTCTGTAGCAAAAGGTTGCGTTATTAGCGTCTGAATCAACGTCATCACGAAGCGTTCAACCAGCGAATTGAAATTGCACTCCGCGCCGCCCTTAACTAACATCTCGTTAAAAAGTTTGTTCACGGAGTCATTGAGCTCCGCCTTGTAAGTCGTCGACGCCTCAAGCCCCATAATATTTAAGAACGAATCAATCAAGGCTTGCCGAAGCTCGCTTTGACGTTCGGAAGTAAATTTCGTCGTGCTCGTTACTATGTTTTCAACGAACAACACGCCGAGCTTGTCGCGAACGTTGCCATCAACTTTGCTGGTCGGATAAACGCCGTCAGGATCAATCGCAAGCTCGTATTCTTCGCTCTCAATCAGCGGCAAGTGCGCATCCTCGACGAGCGGATAAATATTGTCTACGTCATTTTTAAGCGCATTGGTGAACGGGCGTTCGCTGAAAATTTTTGCCGTATGGATTTGCGTGATTCGATTTGCTTCTTTAGTGAAGAGCGGCAAGCGGCTTTGAATGTCCATTAAAATTTCCGTGCTCACGTCTTGATAACTCAACTCGCCGCTACTGTAGCGTTCCAAAAGGTTTTGCAGAACCGTCCGCGTCTTAGACAGCGTATTTTCGGCGCGACGCTTGAGAACTTCAAAGCGGTCATTGTCGTAGTAATCCTGCATCTTATCAAGAAGAACCTTCACGCCGTCGGGCGTTTGCCACTCGTCCAAAATTTTACTTGCGACTTTTTCTGCGATAAGTCCAATTTTCTCCAGATAAGCCCGCGCCGAGCCGCCCACTATGTGGTTGCTAAGCGTGATTTGATATTTGTTGATAGCGTCATTTTTTAGCACTGCGAGATTATCCCGTGCGGTTTTAGAGTTAGAGGCGCGGTCGATTTTGTTGCCGAAGACAAAAGATTTTTCACTGAGCTTAACGCCGTCATAATCTTGCCCTTTGCGGAGCATGTCCAGTTGCGGAGCCGTAAGGTCGGGGCGGTCTCCGGCGTTTGTGACTAAAATTATCGAGTCAGCTTCCTTTAGCATTTCTTCTGTCTGGCGTTTATGAAGCTCGGTCGGTGAATCAAAACCCGGCACGTCGTAAAGGACAATGTGGCTCATATCGGCAAGTTGCGTTGAACGAATGATTACGTTTTTGACGGCGTAGGGATAAGGCTCGCGACGAACCGTGCCATCAGCATTTTGTCCCGCCATGCCCGTTATATAAGTTTTGAACTCGTTAAAGTTGTCGCCACCGCTCCAATATTCCGCGCCGAATTCTTTTCTTGCCTGCCCGAGGAGCGGAAGAATCTTTTGCTTGCCCGCGAGAATAGTTTTAATGTCTTCGGCGGTCGTTCCGTTGTGAATAGAAAAAATCCCGTTCTTTACGGGGTCGGTTTCTTTTGCCTTCTCGACGGACTTCCAATAAGTATTGAAAGCGTCAAGCGTCATCGTGGCAAAATCTGCCGCATCGGGATATTGCACGTCGTTTAACATGCGTTTGAAATTTTTATTGAACTCTTCGCGACCGTAGAAATAAACCTCGGCAACGTCGGTATCGCCTGCACGGATTTCCGTCGTCGTGTATGTGCAACGCGACGCATACTCTGGCAAGACTATCGACTTTATCAACGCATTGCCCAGCGTCGACTTGCCAGCCTTTTCCAAGCCGACAATCGCAACCGTGAACTCGCGACTCTTGAGCTTGTTTAGGATTTTTTTATTCGCCGCTTGCAAATTTTCCAATTCCTCACGCTCTTCGCTTTGAATAACGAGCCCTTCCGAATCCGCCTTGAAAATTTCGTCAAAAATTCTATCAGCGTTGCCGAGCTTGTCGATGAAATTCTGCTTGCTCTCTTCCCAATCGTTCATGTCCATCTCTCCCTAAAAAATAAAGTTAAGTATAGCAAAATAATTTTGTCCGTTGGTGTCCTACTAGGACAATGGCAATTAAAATTTTATATACGGCAAACCGTCCACGATGTCAAGCGTCTTTAGGCTAACGGTTATCGAATATTGAAAAGTTTATAAGTTCGTCATAAAATATCGCTGTCGTTGTCCGACCCCGATTGTTTGGGACAAAGGGGGGTGACTACGATGTTGAAGTTAATCCTCGAAGTACTTAAGAAAATCGTTGAGAGCATCATCAGCCGCTCAATATACGATTGGCTCAAAAGTCTTTTCAAGGACAATGACTGAGCCAAAATGCGCTGAAACATAGCGCAACCCCCGAGGGTCTGGTACCAACAGACTTACTCGGGGGTTTTGCTTTTGTGACAACGATGCTGAAGTAATCCTCAATTCTCGTCGCAATTATATCAGCCGCTCAAAAACTTTTCAAGCTTAAAACTCAACGGAGGGCAAATTCTCCACAATCTCAAGCGTTTTCAGGCTAACGGTTATCGAACTCAAGATTAAATCCAAAATATAGCGCGGATTGTCGTGCTCAAGGCTCCAATCGTTCGGATTATTGATTATTCCGCTCGATTTGTCCTTTTTGACTTGGTAGCGGTCGATTATCCACTCCAAAGGACTGCGACCATTTACCACGTACTCAAAACTGCGCGGCGGTATGTTTTTTATCGTGATGAAGTCGTTGTAAGTCAAAGTCGTCTTGTCCTTGCTTAGGCGCAACTTATTAACCCGATAATCGCCGCCGCCAATCACTTGCACGCCTTCGGGCGGCTCTTGCGTCTCGTAATTCAAATGAATATCAGCCAATTCACGACCCGCCCGCGATAGCTCCCAAAATTTATCGCTCAAGGTGATTCGCGGCAAACTCTTCTTTAGCTCGTTGGCGAAACGCTCACGATAGCTCGGCAAATGCAAAAATCCGTACACGTAATAGAAAATATCTTCCTTGCTGACGTTCGTGCCGTATCTTTTCCGCGCCTCGTTCAATATCCAGTCGCTGATTCCGTCTTGCCGCGTCATTTCCTCATCAAATAAACTGCCCTGCGCCGCCTCTTCGTACCAATACAGCGGAAAACATTGCGACTTTGAAACTAATTCAAGGTCTGGAATTTTATTTGCAACGAACGTAGAGAAATTTTTTGAACTTCCAACGCCGCTTACACAGATTAAAAGATTGTCTTCGCGCCCCGTCGGAAAAATTTTCGGCATTTGATAACGTCGATGAATTAAATATTTGTCGTAGTAAAGATTTGCCTTGCAGAACGGACGATAAATGCTTTCGACGATTTTTTTTGCGTCAAATTCAATTTCAAGCCCACGATTTTTATTTTGAACGGCTGAACTCGTCCAAACAAACTTTTTCGGGTCAATTTCGGTTGATTCGTGCGTGTTGTAGTAATCAATCGTCGTTTGAATGTTTTTTTCGAGTTCAGAGCGCGAAAAGTTGTAAATCCATGCGTCGCGATTAGTTTGAACGCCGTTTGAACGCGTCATGAAGAAATTGCATTTAAATGCATTCTTCGGTTCGTGCAGAGAAATGAACTTTTCAAACTCATTTCCGCGTTGATTAATCCAATCGCCGCGCTCATTCGGAAAAATTTCCTCAAAATCGTTTAAAACCGTTCCAACACGCTCAATCGTCGCTAATTTCTCTTCGCGGCTAAGATAATCGCCTATATCGCGGTAAAAAATCTTCGCGGAGCCTTTGTGAGCACGTTTTACCAAGATTGTAATGGCAATCGGGGCTCGCGAACCACTTCCAAAGATTTTTCCGCCCTCGCGACGTGAAATTTCGCCTTGAGTACGCTGATTGCCGCGCAGATTGAATAAATATATCTCTGCAAACTCATCAGCAAAGCATTTTCGCAAGCCATCCATAGCTGCGCCGTCAATCCAGCCCGCATTTGTCACGAATCCGATAATTCCTTCCGAAATTCTATCACTCGCCCAACGAAATGCCTTGATGTAGCTGTCGTAGAGTGAATTTTTATTGGTCGCGGCAGTTTTTGCGGCATAAGTCGCTGAAATTCGCGCCTCAAGGTTCTTGTAGTAATTATTTTGCGCATTATCATTGGCTGAACGTTGTCCAACCGAATATGGAGGGTTGCCGACGATAATTTCAATGCGAATTCTGTTTTGCTCCTTAACGCGCTCGGAATTTTCTTCCATTGGGTCGCGAAATTGTTCAAAATCGGTTTGGACGTTGAAATTTTCGTCGCGTTCGTAAGCTTGAAAGGTATCAGTGAAGCAAATCCCTTCAAAAGGCTGATAATTTTTGGCGTCAACCGAATCATGGAAAGAATTTTCGATATTTACGGCGGAAATATAATATGCAAGCAAAACAATCTCGTTAGCGTGCAATTCGCGGAAATATTTCCTTAAAATGTCGCGAGGACGAATCAAACCCGATTGAATCAAGCGGACAATGAAAGTTCCGGTGCCTGCGAACGGGTCTAGGACGTGAACGCCCTTACTTGAAAGAGTTTTGCCGAAATTTTTCTTTAAAACGTCGTTCACGGAGCGCAAAATAAAATCTACGACTTCGACGGGCGTATAAACGATTCCTAGGCGTTCGACAGTCTTTTTAGCGGCGATTTTGAAGAATCTTTCGTACAGTTCGATGATAATTTGCTGTTTTTGTTCGGCGGTCGTTGCGATTTTGCACCTTTCACGCACGGAATCATAAAATCTTTGTAGCTGAGCAAAATCTTCGTCGTTATCGCGGATATTTAGTTGGGATAAAACATTTTCTAGGGCTTGAGAGACCGGATTACTCTTCGCGAAGGAATAATTATCAAAAATTGCGTCGAAAACGGGCTTTGTGATTAAATGTTGAGCAATCATTTCGATAGCGGCGTTATTATTGACGGAAGGATTTAAATTTTGCTGTAGATTGTAAACGAAGTTGCCAAATTTGCGATTAGCGGCGTCATCAGCGGCGATAAGGTCTTCAATTTGCTTAATGTGGCGTTCAGCGATATTTGCAATGTCTTTAGCCCATTGTTCCCAGTATCGACGGTTGCCGACGTGCTCAACCATGCGTGCATAAAGAAAATCTTGCCATTCGCCGAAATTTAATTCGATTTGGATTGACTCATCATCATTTCCGATTGTTCGCGGGATAAAAATATGGTTACTCTTCTTGTTGAGCTTGATTTCCTCAATAAAAATGTCAACTCGTCTATCGTGAGCGCGCAAGGCATTTAAAATATCCCAAATCGTCTTGTAAGAGCTTGCGTCGAGAACTTCTTCAGGATTTTTTTCGAGCGGAACGACTACAGGAATAATAATGTAGCCATATTTTTTATTTTTAGCCTTGCGCATGACGCGACCGACTGCTTGCACGATTTCGACCTTAGATTTCTTCGACGACATAAAAATAACGGCATCGAGGTTTGGAACGTCGACACCTTCGGATAAACAGCGGACATTAGTTAAAATATTGCAAGCGATACCGTCTTTGAGAGTATTTTTAAGCCAACGGAGGTTTTTATCACGTTCGGAGCTTTTTTGCGTGCCGTCAACGTGTCTTGCCTCGACATTGAGGAGATTTTTTTTATTTTCGGCTATGGCATTAAACAAATCCCGGATAATTTTTGAATCTGCGATTTTCGGGCAGAAAGAAACGGCAGTATGCATAGGAGCGGGGTCGACTTCGGCTAATTCTTCGGAAATAGTAATCATCTTCTTAGACAAGGCATTAATACAGCCGTCGATTTTAATTTTATCGTCTTCGGACTTCTTATCGGCGGAAGATTTTTCATTTAAGGTCAAGACGATAACTTTGTAATCGGAAAGTAGATTTTTATCGACGGCGTCGCCGAAATTGAGCCTATAGAATTCTTTTCCGTAAATATTTTCGTCGTCCATGCTCCAAATCGTGATTTCATTGACGGCGGCTTTAGTTTTGGCGTCAGAAGTGTAAAGGCGAGGCGTCGCAGTCATGTAAAGGCGTTTTTTGCCGCGAATATTCTTATCATCATGAACAAAAGTAAATTGCGTTGCCTTATCTTTGGAAGAACCTGTAGTTCGGTGTGCTTCGTCGCAAATAATCAAGTCAAAATCGATTTTCGCGGCTGAAACCTTATCGAGTGATTGATAAGTAGAAAAAATCACGGTGAAGCCCGCGCAAGTTCCAAAACGACGAGAAATTTTATCAGGATTGGTTGTGGCGGGCAATGGCAGGTTGACGGATTTAATTTCGTCGTCAGTTTTCTTAGAAACGGTATCATCGGAGCAAACGCAGATATAATTAAAAGGATTTTCGGCAAAAGTCGCCCATTCGTAGAGAATTTGACTAAGCAAGGAGATTGACGGCACTAAGAAAAGGATTTTGCCTGTGGGAAAGAGTTTTTCGGCGATTTTGAGGCTTGTATAGGTTTTACCGGTGCCGCAAGCCATGATTAACTTGCCGCGACTATGATTTTGGAAATAATTTTGCGCGGCGTTGATAGCGTCGAGCTGATGCGGAAGAATTTCGCGGAAATTATTGAGTGCTTGCTCTCCAAAAGTGCCTTCGTCGAGTTTTTCCCAGTCAACAGCGGCTTTTCTGAGTTCTTCCATGCCGATTCTGGCGACGGGCGGCGATTGATTCTGCAAAGCAACTTCTGCGTTGTCGGTTAAGTTATCTGAAGTAGAAATCCAGAGCCGCGCAGAGAATTTTTTATCGCTGAAAGTCTTGCTAGACGTGGCAAGGAAGGTATCGACGGCTGATTTATCGATTAAAGACGTTTCAGCGTAGAATTTGCATTGGACAGCCCAAAAATCGCCGTCAGTCGCCTTGCAAACAATATCAATCCCCAAATCGACGGTTCCGAGTTCGTCACGGAAGGGAAATTCATT
>JACXWG010000027.1 GCA_014764605.1 Quinella sp. 1Q5
CGGCAAAGGAAGTTCCTGCTTTTATGGGTGAAAACCTTTGAATTCTACTTCCCGCCGATGATTTGACAAAAAAATAATGCAGTGGTATCTTGACGAAAATTTTTCGGCAAAGGAAGTTCCTGATTTGAGACCAAAGTTTTAAAATTCTACTTCCCGCCGAGAGGACAGGGGCGGTCGATTGACTGCCCTTGTTCTTTTGCAAGGAGGCTTTAACATGAATACTTATGAGACGTTCCGTTATGTGCAAGGCGTGCTAACTCTGTTCAAAGCCGCGCCGACCATCGACATTGAATCAAATTACACGCTCGACAACGTGCGCAACCTCAAAAACGGTTTTTTCATCACGGAGGCAGCGTTCAAAGCTTGTCCGTGCATTGCCGCCGAGGAATTGTTTGATTTTCTCAAAGAAAAGTTCGGCTACAATATCTTTGAACTGAATCAAGGCTTTTACAAGTCGTTTAGGACGGTAGCCGACCTCACGCCGCAAAAAATTTTAGTCAATAAGCTCCTGCACTACATGTCAACTTACGGCATGGAGGAGCTTGGCTTATTCGACAGGGAACTTGTTTACATTCCCAACGACGCTTTGGAGTTGCCCGCCGACGCCACGCCGCTTAAGGTCACAATCATTAACGCAATCACCGACGACGACATCAAAGCCCGCGTGCTCAAGCTGATTCAATCGGGGGCGGCACTCTCTGAAGAAACCCTAGACGCCCTCGCCGACGTGGTGAAGTTTCTAAGCATTGAAATCGACGTGGACGACGTGCCCAACAAAGAATTTGCCGTTCGCCTCTGCGATTTGCTGAATGTCCTGCCCGCCGACCCCGTGAAGTTCCTGCGCTACATGATTTACAAGGCGACTGGTTCAACGCTACTGATTAAAGACAGGCGAACAATCGACGGCATAAAGAACGGCAAGTTTGATGACCAACTCTTTGAACGCTACATCGAACGCAACGGGCTGGGCAGGTTGGCAAGTGTTTTCCACAGGTTCAAGCCGCTTTGGTTGGCGTTCAAACCTCATTCCGATTACATGCGGGCGACGATAAATAAAATGCGCAAACTTGCCGACCGATACCATAAGCCCACACCGCCAAAGTTCCTTGAGCAACTGACTGCCGCCGAAGATATAGACCTTGACCGCCTGAATCATGAACTTGCCAACGTCACGGCTTATCGGAAGGTTTCTCTTGCCAATGCAATACTCTATCGCCAAGCCACGCCGGAAAGTATCGTCTACCACATTCGTAACGGCAGTGCTTTCGCGGACGATTACCACGGCGGCTTACACTTTGACGCGTCAAAGGTTCTCGACGTGCTGATTGATTCGATTGCCGAGGACATTCGCCCGAACGTCAGCGGCAAAAAGATTTATATCCCCGAACGCTTCACCTATGCCGCGCCCGTCAGCGAGAAAAAATTTATTGGCAACATTCCTAGCGGCTCTTCCTACTCCTTCGAGAAAAATTCCGTAGTCGTCGGCGTGCACTGGTTCAATCTCCTTATCAACGGTCGGGAAATGCGCGTTGACTTAGACTTGCATTTGAATTCTCCTAAGCGCGACATCGGCTGGCATAACGATTTCGACGAAGAGAACTTTATCGACACCAAAGAGCTTAAGGTTATCTTTTCGGGCGACATGACGGACGCGCCCATTAATCGCGGCGGGGCAACTGAGGCGTTCTTTGTCGGCGAATCTTTGACTGATGAACTGATGATGATTAACCTTAACAACTTCACCTACGACCAACAAAATAATCCCGTGCCGTTCAAACTGATTCTCGGCGACGTGAGCCAAGACAATATCAATCGGCAGTACTTGATTGATTCGCATGAGGTTGCCTTCTGCGTGCCGAATGAAATTATTTCTGGGCAAATGTTTATCGGGTTCCTTGCCTCGGACGCAAGCGGCGCGAAAAAGTTTTATTTCTCGACGGGCAACACGGGAACGCAAATCGTTGCACGCAGTGGAGAGCTTACCAATAAAGTTATCGCGGCTATGAACTCAAGCTTTGAATTCGCCTTGGGCTTGTCGACGATATTGGAACGGGCTGGCGCAATCTTCGTTAGCGACGCCGCCGACAGCGACATAAACCTTGACCCCGCCGCCGTAACCAAAGATATTTTGCTCGATTTGTTCGCCAAATGAATTCTAAGCAATAAAAAAACTCCTCCGTGCCTTATCGGCGTGAAGGAGTTTTTCTTTGTCATCGTTCGTGAGAGAAATACATCTTGCGCGGGACAATCATTCCGAGTTCATCTTCAGCGATTTGCTTTATCCTCTGCGGCGACTTGAGCTGAGCGATTTCCACGCGCAGTCGTTCGTTTTCGAGTTCGAGTTGCTGAGCTTGGGTTTGGGTGGCGACCAGTGCATAACCGCGGCTTGCGCTGATTCCGCTACGAATCACAACTGCCATAGCCAACACCGCGAAGACGACGAAGGCAATTCGGCAACGCGACCTTAGCAGATGATTCAGCCGCGGGCGACCTTTGATTAAAGTTAGCTCGGCTTCGTTCTCGACGGGCTTGCGTTTAGGTTGGTTGTTGGCTTTAGATTTATTTTTTATCGGCATATTATTCCTCCTTTGATTTGCGTTGAAGGGTTCTATTTGACTCACGCCCGCAACTTTTCGGCGGCGCGTAGTTTGGCTGACTTAGCTCGGCTATTGCGTTCGATTTCTTCAGGCGTCGGAGTTTTGGCTTTGCCGAGGATTTTAATTGAGGCTTTGTGATTGCACACGCACACGGGGAAATTTTTCGGGCAAATGCAACCTTGCGCGAGCGTCCGGAACGTCTCCTTGATGATTCTGTCTTCGAGCGAGTGGAAGGTTATGACTGCGAGGCGTCCGCTGGGCTTCAGCCTGTCGACGGCTTTTTTTATCGCGTCGGCTAAGATTTCGAGTTCGCCGTTGACTTCAATCCTCACTGCCTGGAAGATTCTTTTAGCAGGATGTCCGCCGTGTTGAGTTCGAGGAACGTTCTTTTCAATGAGCCTGACGAGTTCGCCGGTCGTATCAATCGTAGAAGTTTTCCTAGCTTGACAGACGGCGGCGGCAATTCTTTTTGCAAAGCGTTCCTCGCCATATTCGCGGAAGATTTTAATCAAGTGGTCTTCGTTGTAGTGATTAATCACGTCGCGAGCGGTCAAGGGTCGTCGTCTGTCCATACGCATATCAAGCGGCGCGTCGTGCATGTAGGAGAAGCCGCGCCCCGTCGTATCAATCTGATGAGACGATACGCCGAGGTCGAAAGTTGCGCCGTCAATCTCATCAACGCCGAGGTCGTCAAGGATTGCGTCAAGTTCGCTGAAGTTGCCGCGCACAATCCGAATTCCACAAGCCAAGCCCGATAAATTCTCGGTGGCGGCGGCGATTGCGTCTTCGTCCTGGTCAAGCCCGATAATCAAGCCGCGTTCGTTGAGTCGTTCGCCGATTGCTCGTGCATGTCCTGCGCCTCCTAACGTACAGTCAAGATAGATTCCGTTCGGCTTAACGTCGAGTGCGTTTAAAACTTCGTCCAGCATAACGCTCTTGTGCCTAAAGTTCAACGTCCTCTACTCCTTTAAACCGTTTTGAAATGCTATTCGCCTTGCCGTAAAAATTTCCTTTAAGCTTCTCGAAAAATTTTTTCAGCCGAAATTCATTGACGCCTAAACTTTGCATGATATAATCTGCGGCAATTCAAAGGAGGAGTTCTTATGAAAATTACCAAAGACATGAACATAATCGAAGTCGTTCAGCGTTATCCGGATACTATGATGGTTTTCATGTATGCGGGCATGGGTTGCTTTGGCTGTCACGCGGCGCAATTCGAGACCATCGAAGAAGGCGCGTTGGCTCACGGCATTGACGCTGATAAGCTCATCGAGGCTCTTAATGAAGTCGTTGAGGCGTCTGACGAGGCTGACTCTGAACTCGCTGGCGTCGCGGCGAAGTAAACTAGTCCCTAGTCCCCAGTCCCTAGTCCCTATAAGACACTTTGTCGAAGTTGAGCTTATCGAGGTCGCGGGCTTTAGGAGGTCTGGCGGGATAGCCTAAGGAAAGAATCGCTTGGCAAGCAAAGTTATCTGGGAAGTTGAGCAGTCCACGCAGATAATCTTCACTCGTCGAATCGTCTTCAGCGTCGCGGTTGCGAATTTGAATCCAACAGTTGCCAATGCCCAATGACGTTGCTAACAATTCCATACTCATCATTGTAACGCACGAATCCTCAACGAACGTATCGGACTTATCCTTAT
This sequence comes from Quinella sp. 1Q5, assembly GCA_014764605.1. Lineage (GTDB taxonomy): Bacteria > Bacillota > Negativicutes > Selenomonadales > Selenomonadaceae > Quinella. Next base: position 4,241 of record JACXWG010000027.1, read on the forward strand.
CGGCAATGACCACGACCGCCGCCGCTGCACCTTCCAACATCTTAGCGACGCCCTTGCGGCAGTGCGACATCTTTTCGAGAAGTTCGCGGTTCTTGACGACGATAAATTCACACGGATACTTTGAATGACCGCTCGGCGCAAGTAATGCCGCGCTTACAATCTTCTTTAATTGTTCGTCGGAAATTTTTTCCTCGGTGTAGCGGCGCACGCTCCTGCGCGAACGCATAACTTCTAACATCTCCATTTAATCAAGTCCTTTCCAAAAATTTAAGTCGGAGACCTTCCAAAGCCTCCGACTTTTTTTGTGTTCGCCAATCTTTATTTGGTTGCTCTAGCCGTTAAGCTGTCGACGGTCTTAGCCTTGAGAACTTTTTTGGGGATTTCAAGGTTTTTCTTAACCCCAGCCGCGTCGGAAGGATAGGTCGTGTAAGCGCGAATCTCACTGTAGTAAGCAATCGTTTCGAGGAGTTGATTTATCTCGTCGGGCCAAGTTTGATTCGGGTCGTTTAGGGCGGCGCGTGCCAACTCTTGAATGAGACCGGAGAATTGATATTGCATGGCAACCGTATGCCAATCGCGCTTATCAATCGTCCACATGTACCAGAGGTTTGCATTGCGGAACGCGGTATCGAAGTAATTTACGATAGCCTCTTGAATCGGGTCAGCCTTCGAGTCGGGATTTGCCTCCGACATTGTCCTGAAGGAATTAGCCATGCCGTTGCCGTCGAGGGTGATTAACATAATGCGGCGGTTGTCGTTCTCTTGAAGGATTGTAACTTCCTTAGCGTCGTTGATAAACTCTTCTACCTCTTCGGGGGTCGGCGTGGCAAGCATGTCCATAACGCCAGCGGCTAAGGTCGGTGCAGTGAACTTTTCCCACTCCTTGTCCGCTTTAAAGTAAATCGTCATGTCTTTGCCATCCTGCGTCATGTAAAAGGGAATCGTACTTTCGGTGCTAGTGCCGTCGTCCTTTTCAATCCAGAACGTCAAATCGCCCTTTGACTTGAAGACGTTGCCTTCGACGCTACCGAGTATGTCGAGTTCAGCCTGAATGTATGGAGACGTAAACAGAATGTCTTGGCGGAAATATTTCTCCTTGTCTGCCGAATAGGACGACAAAGCCTCGCGGTAAGCTTTAATGCCTTCCGAGTTTGGGTCGTCCGCCGCGAATGTCTTCGCAGGGAAAATCATCGCGCACATCAGAAGCAGTGCCGCGCATAAGCCAAACAATTTTTTCATTAAAAACCCTCCTTAAATATCAGCGAATCTTCTTGCCGAAGTCCTCAAAGAACGAATTGCAAATTCTGCCGAACATGCCCCTTTGTGCCTGATAGTCTTCGCGGTCGCGCACGTCCTTACGAGCAAAAATCATTTCACCGCGGCGAGCCTCATAAACCTGCAAAGTCATTTGAAGCGTTGACACGTCCACGCGTTGCGGCGGATAAGTCACGGGTACTTGAATGTAATACGTTTCCTCAAGGCGGTTGCCGTAGTAGTCGTAATAAGTGCGACTTTCCCTGCGTTGCTCCCAAACGGTGCGTTCAGGAATGACATAAGAGCTATCATTCCAAGCGTCCACGTTGGCGACAACCCAAGCGTCCGCAATTCGATACGCGTTTTGCATAATGACGTGGCGGGCTTGCATGGAATTTGAATAAGCAAGCGACTCGACATTTAGCATACGCCGCGCCTGAGCCTCCGTGATGATGTTGCAACGAAGATTCTTTTGGGCGTTCTGGATATAAACGTCCTGCAGGTTGCGCAAAAGAATCGTATCGACGCGACCAAAGTTTTGACTGGGCATCGCATCGAAGACGATAACCGACCGGATATTGCGGAAGTTGAAGTTGCGGTCGAACCAGTCAGTTTTTTCTGCGGAGACGATTTGCGGCAAGCTCATCATCGCCAGCAGGAGAATCACGCTGAAAACTTTTTTGAACACGATAACACCTCCTTTATTTTGTGTAGCCGACACTCTGCGCTAAGAGAATAATTTTATCGCCAGAGAGCTTAGCTACCTTTTTGAACTCGTCGCGATTGATTGAACCGCGTACGCAATTCCCTAAGCCTTCAGTTTGTGCGGCTAGGGCGACGCTTTGAACCATTGCCCCAACCGCTATGTTAGCCGAGTCGATTTGCCTTTCACGCGGCGGAGGGGTATGTCTTGCACTCTTCCACGCGTCCGGCGTCTCGACGTAAACCAAATTCAATGCCGCCTTAGCCACGAAGCCTTGTCCCGTCGTCGTCGTGGAACGGTAATCGCCCTTGACAATCAACTTGAGCTTGCGATTTTCTGGCTCGTAAAGGTAAACGCCCTCGCGGGTGACGGCGTAGACTTCGACGGAGTAAACGCCCAACGCCGCAGGATTGACGCGTTTGCCGTCGGTGCGATTGATTCCGTTCGCTGCCCAAAGAATCTTGCTTAGTTGCACGGTCGACAGGTCTTTATCGATGAAATTTCTGCTTGACTGCCGATGAGCCAAGGCATCAATGACGGTGAGTTTTTCTTCAGCCGGTGGCGTCGACGGGAAATCTATATCACCCTGCGCGGCGTATGAAGGCGTCGAGACCAGCAACGCCGCCGACAATGCCAGTAAAAATTTTTTCATCACAATCCCCCATTTCTAATCCAAGCTACGCAAGTTTATAATCGAAGTGTTTATGCCCGCCGTATTTTGATAATCAAACGCGCCGTATTTATCGGTTATGCTTTTGACGAGCCGAAGTCCGATTTTTTCTTCGCCAGGTCGTTCTGGTTCTGAAATAATTTTTTGCATTTCCTTACGCGGATTAAAAGCGCGGTTGTCATCGTAAATTCTGATGCTCAAATCGTCTTTAAATGTGGCGCGGATATATGCCGTGCACAATTCTTTTGAGTGCCTGCCGTGAATTATAACGTTGTTCAAAAGTTCTTCCGTAACGACGCCCGCGAACGTCGAAATTTTGGAGTCGGCTTTATTGGTGTTGCAAAATTTGACAACTTCTTCCGAAATGGCAAAGACTTCTTCCGGCGAATAAAATGCGCGTTCAAGAGCCGGAACTTTACCAAATTTCTTGTCGACTTTCAACCAATCGTCAAGCTTGAAAGTAACTCTGCCGGCGTCTTTGAACACGTTGGCGGCGATAATTATCAAGCAGACAATTTCAGTTGCGGGGAAAGACAGCCATACCGCGTCAGAGCCGATAAAAGGCATAAATGCTACCGACAATCCCGCCATCAGCAAATTTTCAAAGAGCGGCATTCCGTCGACAAGCCACGCGTCCTTGTGTTGTGTACGATATTCTTCCTTCAAGTTGTAAGCCCGCATGAAAATCCCGCAAATGCCATTTAGCACCAAGAAACTCGGAAAAATCCAAAGCATTCGATTGGAAATCGTCCAAGCCTCTTCGGGCGGCTGAAAGTAAATACTTGAAATCTCGTTAGAAGCGAACATCAATGATAACATTGCGATGCCTGAAAAAATTATACAACTCTTCAGCGCGAATCGGGCGACTTTTACAAACGCGATTTTATCTTTGGCGGCATAATGAACGCTACCCAACGAGCCGAAAGCGTCGACGTGACCAGCGGGTATCGCGCCCAACATGCCGCAGAAAGTTCCCTGCACGCTCATAACCATGATTGCGGAATCACCAACGCTATTTATCAAAGTCAAATTCATGATATAAGCTTTGAGCGTAATTCCGAGGTTGAACATAAGAGACGGCTTGCCGATTTTGGCGGACTCTGCCAGCTCGCCCCAACGAATGTTAGCGAAATTCGTTTGCCCCCAACCGTATCGGACAAGGAACGTTCTTAAAACATAAGCACACGTCAGCAAATAGCTCAGCGAAGTTGCCAATCCCAAACCGAACGCGCCCATGTTTAGCCAAACAGCCAACAGCATATCAAAGACCAGATTCAAAACGCTCATCAAGGCGATACTGTACTTGGAAATTTTATCGTCGCCGTTGAAGTTGAGGAACCAAAGTAACAGCGGATAGAGTGCTTGCCCGATTATGCTTAACGAGTAGCCGGCAATGTATTCTTGCAAAATAATCGCCGTATGAGCTTTTGCACCGAGAATCCACGCCAATTCCGCACGCCCGAAGAAAAACCCTGCAGAAACAATCACTGCCGCCACGCCGAGGAAAAGTATCGCGCTATCAAAGAGAGCTTGCAAACTTTCACCGTCACCACGCCCGCGATATTGTGCACAAAGTATTTGCACGCCCATGATTACAACCCAAACCAAACTGATAATCGTGATAATCGGCACGAAATAACCCATTGCGGCTTGAATCGAACTATCCAAGAAAATGCCGACAATCGCACTGTCAATGAACGGATTAAAAAAGTACGCGAGCTTTTCCGCTATGCTGACGAACAGCAGATTAGTAAAAGATTTCTTGATAATTGCCTGCTTTGTCTGTTGCGCCCTAGCGTTTTTGATTTCAAGATTTAATTCAGCTAAAGCATTCATGGTAAATCATTATTTGCCGAGCGTGTAGTAGCCACCCGCCTCCAAGAACTTGCAATACTCCCCGACGGCTATAACAAAGTTTGTAAAGCCTTCCTTGTAGCCCGCCGCAGTAAGTTTCTTCATGTCGGCTTCGGTGAAACTTTGGTACTTGCCGCGCAGTTCGTCGGGGAATTCGCAATAAGTCGTCCGCATCTTCGAGTTCATGGACTCAATCATAGCCTTAGCCACGGCGTTAAAGGTGTGCGCATGACCCGTACCGCAGTTGTAAATCCCGTTGGCAATCGGATTGTCCAAACACCATAGGTTAATCTTCGCCACGTCCTTAACGTAGATAAAGTCGCGCTTCTGTTCGCCGTCGCCGTAACCGTCCGTGCCTTTGAACAGCCTAGGTCCGCCGCCCAACTTCATGCGCTTATAAATCTGGTAGAAGATGGACGCCATCTTGCCTTTGTGATTCTCCTGCTGACCGTAGACGTTAAAGTATCTTAGCCCGATTATTTTACTTTTGACCTTATCGGCGAACTGCCGGACGTATCTATCGAACATGAGCTTTGAGAAGGCGTAAGGATTAAGAGGAGCCTCGCAAGCCTCCTCCTCACGAAAGCCACGCTTGCCCATGCCGTAGACAGACGCACTAGACGCATATATCAGCGGCAGTTGCTTCCTTATGCAGAACTTGAGTAGCTCTTTGGAGTAATCGTAATTCGTCCGCATCATGAAGTTTACGTCGTATTCCATAGTATCGGAGCACGCGCCCTCGTGGAAGATTGCCTCAATGTTTTGTCCGAAGGCATCGAGTTTGTTAAGGAAATCGTCTTTGTGCTGATAGTCGATAAAGCGAAGTCCGATTAGGTTCTTAAACTTGTCGCCGCCGCCCAAATCATCAACGATTAAAATATCAGTGCGCCCGCGTTCATTCAAAGCTCGGACGATATTGCTACCGATAAAGCCCGCGCCACCCGTAACGATAATCATAAAGCCTTGCCCCCTTCAATCAGTGTCCTCTTTGATGTATTGAATGTAATCCGCGCCGATACGCTCGCGGCAAGTCTCGACGACGGGATTTAAAATCGTCAATGCTTCGTCATGAGTCTTAGCCGCCGCCGTCACCCGAACAATACAGCCATCCTCCTTAGCATAAGTCGCGACCGTCGGATTGGTGCCGTCGAGTAGTTCGGCAAGCCTATCAGCCACGGGCGATTCACCAACGATAGCAATCGGCGCGTCGAACTTGCTAACACACTTAATAATCATAGACACCAGAACTTTATCGCTCTTTGCGTTCAGGTAAAGTTCGCAACACTCCTCGAACATAGGTTGCATTTCGTGCGGCGGACCAGGTAACAGGATACAAACTTTGCCGTCGCGTTCCATTACGCAACCAGGCGCGGTGCCGTGATGATTGTAAAGTATCAACGACTCGTCCGGAACAATCGCTTGTTTTTTCATGCCGTCAGAGAGTTTGCCGAAGCCGCGAGCCTTAGAACGTTCCTCAAGGAAGTTCAAAACCTGCGTATCAACGACGGGACGTTTGCCGAAGTATTCCATGAGCATTTCCTTAGTCAAGTCGTCTTTAGTGGGACCAAGCCCGCCAGTCATAATCACAGCGTCCGCCCGCGAATACGCCACGTCAAGAGCCGACTTTATCCGCTCAGGGTTATCGCCGACGACCGTTTGATAGTGACAGTCTAAGCCGAGGTGCGCTAGTCTCTTTGCCAGATATTGCGCGTTCGTGTTGACGATGTTGCCCATCAATATTTCCGTGCCGACGCTTATAATCTCTACAATCATTGCAATCACCGTCTTCAAAAATTTAATGCGGCGATTATATCATGTGCCGATTGAAATAACAAAAAGTTTTTTGCGCGGATAAGTCGCCGTGATATAATGGCGGAAAAATTTTTCGGAGGGAAGACTTTGGAACGCTACGAACACGGCGGGCAAGTTTATGACGCGGCAGGCAAGACAGGCAGTTGGCTCGACTTCAGCGCGAATATTAATCCGCTCGGCTTATCGGAAAAAGTTTTGCGGACGCTCGAAGAGAATTTGCGCGGCGTGGTGAACTATCCCGACCCTCAAGCCGTCGAACTCAAGAGAGCTATTTCCGAACGCTACGACGTGCCCGAAAGGAATTTAGTCTTGCTCAACGGCGCGGCGGAGTTTTTTTATCTCTATCTCAATACGACCCGTCCAAGGCGTGTGATAATCCCCGTGCCTAGCTTTTCCGAATATGAGCGGGCGGCTCGTGCGGCGAGTTGCGACGTGGAACTTGTCATCACGAAGGCAGAAGATAATTTCGCCCTAGACGTTAGCAGACTCCGCGCAGATTGCGTGATAATCGGTCGCCCTAACAACCCGACAGGCAATGTAATCACGATGGAAGAAATTTTGCGGCTCGCTAAAGTCTCAAGCGTCATCGTCGACGAATCGTTTATTGACTTCCTAGACGCGGAATCAGTCCGGTTGCTCGTTTCGGAGAAAATCTCGGTGGTGCAGTCGCTTACAAAGATTTTTGCGATACCGGGCTTGCGATTGGGCTTTGCGGTCGTCGAAGAGAACTTAGCGCGGCGATTGAACTTGTCAAAGGACGTGTGGAACGTGAATTTCCTAGCGCAAAAAGCAGGCGTCGCGGCGTTGACTGATGAAGATTATTTGCGGCGGACGCGTGCTTGGCTGGCGGCGGAGAAAAATTTTTTCGTCGAACGGCTAAGCAACCTTCGCGGCGTGGAAGTCTTCCCACCGTCCGTGAATTTCGTTTTGTTCAGGCACGAGCAATCCGAGAGAATTTTAAAGGAATTGCGGCGGGAAAAAATTTTGCTGCGGAGCTGTGCAAACTTCGCGGGGCTTGACGGCTCTTATCTAAGGTCGGCAATCCGTTCACGGGAGGAGAATCTTAAGCTGTTCAATGAGCTGGAAAAACTTGTTTAACATGACGAATCGCGAAAGATACGGGCAATTAGTTAGTAGCGCGGGTATTTGCGTCAATCTGTTGCTAAGCGGCGTCAAATTTTTTATCGGCATGGTGAGCGGTTCCATTTCGATTATCGCTGACGCCCTAAACAACCTGTCTGACGTTGCCACCTCCGCGATAATGCTGGCGGGTTTCCGAATTGCCGCCAAGCCTGCTGACGAAGAACACCCCTTTGGACACGGGCGCGCAGAATATCTAGCGGGCTTATTCGTGGCGGCGGGCATGATTCTTGTTGGCGGCAAGCTCCTCTTCTCGTCCGTCGATAAAATCATCAACCCAGAGGAAATGGACGCCGGTTTTATAACTTTGCTTGTATTAGGCTTATCCGTCGCGGCGAAATTCTTCTTAGGGCTACTCTATCGTCATGCGGCGCGGAAAATAAATTCAGAAGCACTTCAAGCGGCGACAATCGACAGCTTCACCGACTGCCTAGCGACGAGCGTTGTAATCGTTTCCATTTACCTTTGGATTGAATTCGACGTGAACATTGACGGCGGCGCGGGCGTGTTCGTTTCAGCGTTCATCTTGCGTGGAGGCTTCCAATCGCTAAAGGAAATTCTAAATCCCTTGCTCGGCGACAGACCCAATCAACAGCTAATCGACGACATAAAAAAAACGGTCATGGCTTCACCCGACGTTTTGGGTGTCCACGACCTGATTATTCACAGCTACGGCGCGAAGAGAATTTTTATATCAATGCACGTTGAGATGCCCGCGACGTTAAAACTTCTGGAAGCGCATGAGATTATTGACAAGTTAGAACGCAAATTGCAATCGACGTTCCAAGTCTCCGCGATTCTCCACGTTGACCCCGTTATACAGGGCGATGAGGCTTTCGACGAACACAAGGAGCTTGCGATAAAAATTCTTGCGTCGATTGATACGCGGCTTTCGTTACATGACTTCCGCGTTGTGCCGTATAAGACGGGCAGGAAGTTAATCTTTGATGTGGCGGTTCCGTGGAATTTTTTGATGACAGACCGCGAACTTAGGCGCGAGTTTCAACGCCGCTTGATTGCCTTGCACTCCGACGACAGGGCAATTATTCACCTTGACCATCAATACTGTTAAAAAGTTCCGTAAGCCTTGCCACTGCGTCATCAATATTTTCTGCAACGAGTATTGGGCGATTGAATTCAACGAGCGGCGCGGGATTGGTGCAAATGAACCCTGCAAGCTGACGATTTATCTTGCCGGCGTATTGTTCGCTTATACCCAAGCCGTCGTCTTGCCTTACCACAGCCAAGCAACCCGCCTTAGCAGGAAGCTTATAAAACATGCCGTTGCAAGTCCAATTCTTCGGAGGCGGAGTGAACCACTTGCCGCCGCTTGCTTGTTCGATTTGCTCGGCAGTGTATGTCGGCTCCGGTGGAAGGCTCTCTATCTCAAGCACGCGGGCAGGAATGCCTTCGCGGGCTTTTACGTATGTGAAGTGCCACGGCTCGAAGTCATACTCCTGAACGAATCCGAATTGCTCGACGTTTTGACTCAACCAATTTTTTACAACAGGATTCTTGTTGTTCTGAATGTCCACTGCCAAGCCGTAGCCGTGCGAACTCGTACCAGGAACTACGGCATAATTTTCGTTGGCTTTCAACTGCCAAAGCTTATCTTCAAACTCAACTCGGATTGCGCCTACAACAAGGTTATCTTGGTCGACTGGAACATAGCGAGCATTAAAGACGCGCAGTTGCCGATTGATATTCCTGTAAGCGTTAAAGGGTTTATTGAGACTTAAGAAAACGTTATCCTGCGCGGCGGCACGAACCATCGCCAACCAAGCGCGGGCGGCGTCAATGTAAAGGTATCCTCCGCAGTGAATTTTCTTCAACTTGTTGAGGGGCATTCTTCCGTTCATTTCGGACGTAACTCCCTCAGGCAAAAATTTTTTTACGTCGAAGAGCGGCTTAGGGATATTCGGTGCAAAAGGAGTAGCGATAAAATTCTTTACGTCTTTGACGATTTGCGATAAGCCCGTTGAATGAGACGATTTGATTAAGACCGTGTCGCCGTCCCGCAGATATTCAGCGAAACTCTTAATCAAGTCTTCAAGCGTCTTAAACCACGTAACATTGAGCTTATCTTTAATCATCTCGTAAGGATAGCGCATGAACTCACCGCAGAGCAAAAGCCTATCTGGTTCGGCGTCAAGCATCGCTCCGGCAAGTCCTTTGTGATATTCAACGCTCTTTTTACCAAGTTCGGCAATGTCTCCCAGAACAGCCACGCGAGCCGCTTGATTGGGTTCGATACTCTTCAAGTGTTGCAAGGCATATGTCATGGAAAGTGGATTAGCGTTGAAGGTGCTATCGATAACCTTCAAGTTCTTGCCAGCGAGATTAACCTTTAAGACGTTGCCGCGACCTTTGACAAGGCTAAACGTCTTCAAGTAGTCAAGCGTCTTCTCTATAGGAACTTTGACGGCGATTGAGACCGCGACGGTAACGAGTGCGTCGTAGAGTTGTTCAGCAGGAACTGGACAAGAGAGCTTATAAGCATTGCCCGCCACGAAGAATTCTCCGCCGTCTTTAAGTTCAGGCATTCTCACGTTAGCTTCAGGGTGCGTGCCAAAGGTGATAATGTTTAGTTTGAACGATTTAGCCTCCTGCTCAAAAATCTCGTAACAGGGCATGTCGCGATTCAATATGGCGTAGCTATCCGCCGACATTCCGCAAAAAATACGCTTCTTGTAATTGGCGATACCTTCAACCGAGCTTGCGCCTTTATAGGTGAGATGAGCCGGAGCAATGGAAGTAACAACCGCTATATCGGGCGTAATGTCATAAGTAATGGAGCCTTGCACTTTACTCAATGCCGAATGAGCAAGCTCAAGAACCACAAAATCATCGTCTTGCTTAGCATGCGCCATAATCCACGGCACATTCTTATAAAAGTTAGCGTTTTTGGGCGTTGCTATAACATTGTGCTCCTTGCCAAGCACATGACTAAGCATATTGCAAGTCGTAGTTTTGCCGCAGGAACCAGTCACGCCAATGACCTTGCCTTGAAAACGTTTTCTTGCCACAATGCCAATTTCAAACATCGCACGTTCAACATCTTTGACTTTAAGCAAAGGGAAGTTCGGCGGCAAGCCTTCAACGTCATGACTTACTATCGCTCCGTTAAAGTCGTTTACGTTCTCAAAGAATCTTTTTAAACTGTCGTCAGTGTTAGCCAAAAATAAAGTCGGTCTTTGTCCTAATCTCAAGTTAAAGAAACTTCCCATCCTAAAGGATTGTACGTGCCAGTCTTCGGAGGGCGGAACAATCCAAGAACCGCCTGTGACTTTGGCAAGCTGTTCTGCCGTCCAAAACTTCGCTGGATAAATTTTGTCATCAACTTTCGGTTTTTCCTCAATCAAAGTTTTTTTCCTCCTTACTTAAAAGCTTGGCTATTTGTGATAAACCCGTTGCAGCAGACGATTTAATCAGAACCGTGTCGCCGTTTTGCAGATATTCAGCGAAACCCTTAATCAAGTCTTCAAGCGTCTTAAACCACGTGACATTGAGTTTGTCTTTAATCATCTGGTAAGGATAACGCATGAACTCTCCGCAAAGTAAAATTCTATCTGGCTCGGCGGCAAGCATCGCCTCGGCAAGTCCTTTGTGATATTCAATGCTCTTGCTACCGAGTGCGGCAATGTCTCCTAGAATTGCCACGCGAGCCGCTTGATTGGGTTCGATACTCTTCAAGTGTTGCAAGGCATATGTCATGGAGACGGGATTAGCATTCTTTGTGCTGTCGATAACCGTTAGGTTCTTGCCAGCGAGATTGACTTTTAAAATATTACCGCGACCTTCGACAGGCGTAAACGTCTTCAAGTAATCAAGCGTCTTTTCTATGGGGATTCCGACCGCGATTGAGACTGCGACGGTAGCAAGGGCGTCATAAAGTTGTTCAGCAGGAACTGGACAAGAGAGCTTATAAGCATTGCCTGCCACGAAGAATGCTCCTCCGTCTTTAAGCTCAGGCATCCTAACCAAAGCTTCAGGGTGCGTGCCGAACGTGATAATGTTTAGTCTATGTTCTTTAGCCTTCTGCTCAAAAATTTCGTAGCAAGGCATGTCGCGATTCAATATGGCGTAGCTGCCCGCCGACATTCCGCAGAAGATATGCTTCTTAAAATTGGCGATACCCTCAACGGAACTTGCGCCCTTGTGAGAGAGGTGAGCCGGAGCAATGGAAGTGACAACCGCCACATTGGGTGTAATGTCATAGGTAATGGAGCCGCGCCGCTCCGATAAAGCGGGCAATGATACTTCCAAAACCGCGAAGGCGTCATCTGGATTGACGTGCGCAAAAATCCAAGCCACTTGCAAATATAAATTCCTGTTTTCACGAGTCGCCGTCACCTTGTGATTATCCTTTAGCACATGTTCAATCATGTTGCAAGTCGTCGTCTTGCCATTGGAACCCGTCACCGCGATGACTTTACCTTGAAAACGCTTCCTAGCCGCAACGCCGAGTTCAAAGATTGCCCGATTGACATTGCTGACCTTGAGCAATGGGAAGTTCGGCGGCAAGCCTTCAACGTCATGACTTACTATCGCTCCGTCAAGTTCGGCTATGTTCTCAAGAATTTTTTTATCAGCGTCGTCATTGGTGTCTAAGAACAAAGTCGGACGCGATTTTATTTTCGTGCCCGTGGAAGACAACCTAAAAGACTGTGCGTACCAACCCTCAGGCGGAGGTACAATCCAAGAACCGCCCGTAACTTTGGCAAGCTGTTCCGCCGTCCAACACTTGCCTAGCTCCGATTGATAAACTACGTCGTCAAAATCGGTGTTGTGATACAGCAAACCTTCAATCTGCATTTTGATTAAGTTAGGGTCTTTGAACTCGCCGAGAACTTCTTCATCGTTTGCAACCTTTATTTCTATCTGCAAATCCACGTTGATTAATTTACTTCCGTCACGCGGTGGGAGTAAACCAATCTTTTCACGATAAATAACACCAGGAATCCAACGCTCAATGGGCCACATGTAATCCAAAAAGTCATGTGTTACCTTTCCTTGCCCATAAATAGGCATGTCGCATTCTCTTGCGGGGACGCCTCTTATAGTCAGCAAGTAATTTTTATCGAAAGGCTCCTCAATAGTCCAGTAAGTTTCTACGTAAAGCATTCGTGGTTTTGTTAATACTCGACATTCAGGCGGAATGTAATAGCCAAGCAGCTTCAATTTACCAAAGCTTTGCGGAGGGATAATCGCTTCTTTGGGAACTTTATCAACAATCCATTCGGGGCGCGGCTCAGCGAGTGGCTCAATTAATCTTCTTTCCGGCTCGTCATTTGCAAAGTCTTCCATAATCTCAGATTCACGTGGCGGCGGCGTAAATGATATTTCAACAACGCCAGCATCTGAAATTTTTGTTTCCGTTCCAAACTCTTTGCACAGCGCAATAAAATGTCTTCTTATTCTTAAAGCCAGCACGCCTTTGGCTTTCGTGGTATAACCGAAGTCTTTAATCAGAGGAACGAAGTTGACACTCTCGACGCCATCTGAAGAAATTTCCAGAGTAAAGCCTCCGGCAATTCTTCTAACGGAATCAAAAAGAAAATCGCCCAGGTCGTAAATAATCGGACGGTTCTTATAGCTTTCTACGCCCTGAAAGAAATGAGCGTGTGATCCTATGACCGCATCTGCGCCTAAATCAATCAAAAGGTGAGCTATGCTTTTTGTTTCCTCGGAAGGTTTGTAAACCTTATTTATGCCCCAATGCGGACAAACAATTACAACGTGGGCTTTTTTGTGCGCCTCACGAATTCTACGTTTAAAAGTTTTCTCCCAAAGTTTTGGCTTATTAATCGGCAAGTAGGCTGTGCCGGGGCTGTCATCTGTAGCAGCTGAAGTGCGTTTTCTGGAATCAACAGAGAATATTGCAAGCGTTATGTCGTCGATTTTTTTATAAACGGGCGCGAAGGCTTCCTCTAAGTTTTTACCCGAACCTGCATGTAAAATTCCTGCCGTATCCAAATAGCCCAGTTCCTCAAGCAAAGACTCCGTGCCATAGTCACCTGCGTGATTGTTTGCAGTCGTAACAATATCAATGTTGGCTTTCGTAAGGATATTCGTCTGTTCGGGGCGGGCGCGCAGATAAAAATAATGTTTTACCGAGTTTTGCTCTCCTTGAGTGCCGATGACGCATTCAAGATTCACTAGCCGACAATCGGCTTGCGTCATTTCTTTAATCCCAACGAACGGCTTTAACTTTTTGGATAAGAAATTCATTCTTCTGCCTAGATTAACGTCGCCGCCGCAAAAAAGCGTAATAATCTTCTTTGGCTCCGAATTCAATAGCATACACCCCCATAAACAAAAACATCCGGCTTAACCGGGAATATCTTAAAACTTGGTGGAGACGAGGGGGTTCGAACCCCTGACCTCTTGAATGCCATTCAAGCGCTCTCCCAGCTGAGCTACGCCCCCGTGACGCGGGTAATCTTAAATCATTTACCGCACCTTGTCAAGAAAAAAGTAAAGTCGAACAAATAATCTTTAAATTAGCCACTTATCAGAGAAGTAGCGATTTGCTACTTTTGTTGAACCAGTAGATGTTGCATTTCTTGGATTTGCGGCTTTGTTTTCTATCAACGATAAAATAGTTTCGTTTATTCGTTTCGTAAATCCCGCAAGCGACCTCCGAAGAGCTTGTCAGACTTTTTGCTTGTATTACATTTGCTTGAGCTTTAATTTTCAATCGGTGTTGACGCGTGGCGGGCGGCTTATTAAAATGGGCGCGATAACTTTTAAGGAGGGGATTTTATGGGTGAACTGCAAGGCACTGCTTAGCCAGAAGGAGTCGTTAGCTGAACAGTTGCGTCGCATTGCCGAGACTTGCGAAGGGCTGGAGAACGAATCGAACGCCGCACAAGTCGCCATGCTCAACGAAGAGCAACTCAAGCTGACTGCAACCAAGAACGAGCTTCAAGGGAAGGTCGCCGGACTTGAAAAGCAGTTGCTCGACCTCAGCCGCAAAATCAATGAACTGTCGGGTTCGGGCGTCGATAAGATTTTGAACGCTATCAAAAATCAGCGGTGGTTCTTCTTCAAAAACAAGCCAAAAGTTTTAATGGACAGAAACACCGCGCTCCTCTGGGCGAGTCTGCAGTATTTCCCGTGGCGCAAGAACAATAACAGTAACTATTCGACAGGTGAGGTATCGGGACTGATAAGTTCAACGAACTCAAACAGTATCGACGGCTATCGAAATTGGCGCGTGCCGTCCCCCTTCGAGCTTTGGAAGATGATTGAAGATAAAACTTTTCCGTTTAAGGCGTGCAGTGATGCTTGGCGCATACAGGGATATTATGAATGGTGCGTCCTATACAATGGCAACATCAAGTTCAAGGATTTGGATGACCAAGGTGCGCTTGCAGACCTTAACAATTATTCTTCTGGTTATGTCATTCCGTGCAGTTCAGCAGTTGCACCGAAAGACTACGAGCAAAATATTTCGCCTGCCAATAAAGTTTACAACGAGAAAGAAAAACTTTTGATGACGCTAAATGTCTTCGTGACGAACGGACTGGAGCCGATATTCAATGACGCGGCGATAACCGAGCTGTTCAGGCAGATTTACATCGTCAAGCCCGAAGTGCAACGGCAGCTTACGGAGATTCAACAGCAAATCGAACGCCTCAACGAAGTGGAGTTAATCTCGCCGAAATTGGATTGGCTCGCACTGAAAACGAAATTCGACATAGGAGCAAATGCCTCGCCCGTGCGCTACGCCGAGTCGCTGAAGAATTTGACGGAACACTTGCTGGAGAAGTTCGACGACTACACGGCAGAGAAATCCGCGGCACTCGACGAGCTGGCAAAACTTTCGCCGCCCAATGAACTCGTCCCCAACGTCAAGAGCGTTCGCGCAGATTTGGTAAGCTTCCACGAGGACGCCTTAGACTTAACGGCAACACTGCTGAAGACAAGCGGCTTGATGAGATTGACGGAACTTGTAGCCGAGACGCGCCCGCCCTTTGAAACGGTGACGGAGCTTTTGACGGAAAAGGTTCGGCAGGTGCTGTTGAAGGTGGAATTCTTCGAGCTTCAGCCGGAGTTCGTGCGGTCAGCGTGTGCGGCTCTCAATCAGAAGTTTGAATTCCGTTCGGAGTACTTGCGGCAATTCCATATCATCGACCACGCGGCGCAAAAGGTTCTTGCCAATCTGATTCGATACGTCAAGGCGGGGCATTTGCAAAAGAAGGTCAACGAGAACTTGACGGCGGCGGAGATTGCACTTAATCACTTGCAAAGTTATCGTGAGGAGGTCGCCGGGCTTTATAAGAGGTCTCCAAACGACAATCCGCCCAAGGAAGAAATTGCATTGTGCATAGAGTCGTTGCAAAAGAATTTCGCGGAAGTGATTTCGCTACTAGACGAGGAAAAAGAACGTCATCGCGTTGGAAATTTGCATCGACCTATCAGCGAAGAACTTGCCCTCATGAGATGAAAAAGTGATTTGATTAACGGAAAAGTGATTTGAAAATCTCCTGCGATTTGTGGTTTAATACTGCAAGATGTTCGCGGGATTTTTTTATGAGGTGTTCCAGATGAGTATAGTTAAAAAGTGGCAAGACTTACTGAAGGTGCGTCGTTCGGACTTAGCGATAATCGGCGTGATAACGTTGATATTTTTGGTCGTGATAGCGATGAATGACCGATTGATATTCCAAATGACGACGAACCAGACGGAAGAAATCGGACAAATGCGGTTGGAAGTAATTCGCGGCGACTTTCAGGGAACATTGCAAGCGGCTGAAGGCACAACAATACAAATGGCAGCAGAGGCAGAGCAACTGATAAGGACAGGGGCGACGCGAGAAGAGATAAAAAATTTTTTCTACAAACGGAAGAACGAGCAACGGCAATTAACAGCGGGCGTCTGTTTCAACGTGTACATAGCGGGAAAAGATTGGGCGATAATCCCGAACTTCAACATGCCGCCGGATTATCACGCGCAAGAGAGAACTTGGTACAAGGGCGCGGCGGAAAATTCAGGGAAGATATTCATAACGGAACCATATATCGACGCGATGACGGGCGAAATGTGCTACACGATGTCGAAAATCCTGCCAGACAATGAAACGGTCGTCGCCTTGGATTTCAATTTATCGGAAGTGCAAAAGTCGATAGCAAAGATGAGTTCGACCAACAACAACAAAGCCTTAATCGTGACGAAAGACGGAATGATAATCGGCTACACGAACATGAGCTTTGTCGGCGAGAAAATCAGCAAGAAATTGCCCGACTACGAGAGTATTTTGAGCCAAATAGTTCAAGGGCAAAATGAAAGTTTTGTAACGGAATTGGACGGCAAAGAGCATACGATATTCAGCACTGAGACCTCGAACGGCTGGTACATGATATTGAGCGTGGATAATTGGGTTTTTTACAAGAAGAGTTACATACAAATCATAGTTACGACGCTGATAAGTCTGCTGATGATGTTGGCGATAATTTTTTTCTATCTGAACGCACGGAGCAACAGCCTGCAGGCAGAAAAGGCTTTGCGAGTTAAGGAAGAATTCTTATCGCGGCTTTCAAAGGAGTTGCGCGACCCTTTACATAAAATCTTAGACGCTTCAAGCTTGGAAGTAATAAAATCCGACGCCACTCCCGCCGCAAAAGCCGCTGAAGTTCGAGAATCGGCGTTAAAGCTCTCGGACATGCTCGACAATCTGTTTTCGTACTCAACCATCATATCGACGGATAAAGAAGCAATTTCGGATAAAGATTTTCAAGAGGCGTCTCTTTCCAAAGTCAGTCGATACGCTCGGAAGGGAATCATTTCAGTTTTAGTCGTGGCGATGATTGTGGCTTTCGGGATATGCTTAGCGGCGACAATCCGTTGGGGCGATATTAAAATGACCCGCGAGACCGACATTTATGAACACCAACTCTACAGCTGGATAGAAGACCAAAGAGGCACTTTGATGATGTTCGTAAATCTTTTGAGTGAACACCCTGAGCTTATGGACGATTATCCCTCTGCCGTGAAGTTCTTAGACGACATTGCTAAGCATTACCCTGAAATTTCCGTTTGCTACTTGGCTAATCCTTACAAAGAACACAACCTCATAATGAACAATGGCTGGGAGTCGTCCGACCCGAATTGGAAGGTTAATCAGCGTCCGTGGTATATCGCCGCAGAAAGTTCCGTTAGCGGCTTTAGCATTTCCGCGCCCTATTACGATGCGCAGACAGGGCTTTACTGCATAACGATGGCTAAGATTGTTTGGGGGACAAATGGAGATTTCGTCGGCATATTCGGCATAGATTTTTATATCGACCGTTTGATACATATCTTGGACGCGAGCTACACGAAGAATGGCTACGCTTTTCTCGTCGACCGCAACGGAGTCATCATCAATCACCCGAATAACGATTACCAGCTTTCAAAGACTCGAATGACTAACATTGACGGAACCGAATATTTTTCGGCTTATTCCAGTCCGAATGTCGTTACGTTAAAGGACTACGCAGGAAATCACATGGCGTGCCTTGCAAAAAAGAATCAGATTTCGGATTTCACAGTCGTAGTAGCAAACAGCTGGTGGAACATTTACGGCAATATTGTCTTGCTCGGCGGGTTCTTTATAATCCTAGTCTTGATATGCGTTTTAATCGTTCGAGTACTGATAAATCGGCAGCTAAGGTGGCAAGAATCGGTAAATCGGCAATTACAAGTAGCCTCTGATACTGCAATGGCGGCAAATCAGTCGAAGTCACAATTCCTAGCGCAAATGAGTCACGAGATTAGAACTCCGATAAATGCCGTGCTCGGAATGAACGAAATGATCCTACGCGAGAGCAAGTCGGAAGAAATTTTGGATTACGCGAGAAATATTCAAAGCGCAGGGCGAACCTTGCTTACTTTAATTAATTCCATTCTTGACTTCAGTAAGATTGAGGATGGAAAAATGGAAATTGTGCCCGTGCGCTATGAAACAATCAATTTGATTGAGGATTTAGTAAATATGACAGTTGAGCGAGCTAAAAAGAAGGGATTGACGTTCAATACAGAGATAGAATCGAATATCCCGCGTAGCTTATATGGCGATGATGTTCGGATTAGGCAAGTCATCACGAACTTATTGACAAACGCCGTTAAATATACGCATAGAGGTTCGGTCACATTAAAAATAAGCGGTCACGAGCTTGATTCTAATACATTTGAATTGCAAATTATGGTTCGTGATACTGGAATAGGCATTCGCGAGGAAGATTTAGGTAAATTGTTTATTTCCTTCCAGCGAATTGACGAGGAGCACAACCGGAATATCGAGGGAACAGGGCTTGGAATGTCGATAGTGCAAAGACTTTTGGCTATGATGGGTAGTAAGCTTGAAGTGGCAAGCAAATACGGTAGCGGCTCGGACTTTTCGTTTGTATTAAGGCAAAAAATTATTGACAAGACACCTTTAGGCGATTATGCGGATTATCATGCTAAGAATCATGTTGAAGGCGCGAACAAAAGATTTTTAACGTCGGCAGAGGCGAGAATTTTGGCTGTAGACGATAACGACATGAATTTAAAAGTAATCAGCGGACTTTTGAAGCGAAATAAAATTGTTCCTGACGTTGCCGAGAGCGGTCGACATGGTATTGAGTTAGCTAAAAAGAATTTTTACCATATAATTTTCCTTGATAATATGATGCCAGAGTTAAGCGGCATTGAAACTTTAAAAATTATGCGGCGAGAAAAGCTCTTGAATGAAAAAACGAAAGTAATCATGTTGACGGCGGGTGCGATAACGGGAATGCGTGAACTTTACTTGCGTGAAGGCTTCGACGATTATTTAAGTAAGCCGATTGACGTCTCGGAGCTGGAACGTATGTTGGAAAAACATTTGCCACCCGAAATTATCTCGTTTGAAGATGAAGTCGCGGAAAAGGTCATTGAAGAACCAGAAGAAGTCGTCGGCGAAGACGAATTCAGCAAGAAAGAGCGTAAAAAGTTCGCGGAGATGTGCCCCGATATAAATTTGGAAGTCGGATTGAAATACTGCATGGACAGCAAAGAGTTTACGATACAAATGCTTACGACGTTCGCGGATAAGGGCAAGAAGGCGGAGAAGATTCAAGAGAAATTCGACGCACGGGATTGGAAAAATTATCAAATACTCGTTCACGCATTAAAATCGACTTCGCTATCAATCGGCGCAGAAAATTTGAGTGAGGCGGCAAAAAAATTAGAACTAGCAGCTAAAGCTGGAGCCGAAGAAGAAATTTTAGCGAACCATGCCGCGTTAATGGCTGATTATGCGAAAGTGCGGGAGGAAATTGACAAATGGCTAAAATCTTAATCGTCGACGATGAAGAAATGATGTTAATGCTTGCTGAACGGATTTTGTCGCGGAAGTATGAAATAGTGACGGCGATAAACGGCTTTGAAGCGATAAAACTTTTTGAAAGCGAAAAACCCGACTTGATTTTATCTGATTTGATGATGCCAGAGATGAGCGGCTACGAATTACACAGGATTTTACAAGAAAAAAGCACGGAAGCAGTTCCAATAATATTTATGTCGGCTGATGAGGGCGATGAAAACGAAATAAAAGGTTTTGAACTGGGCGCGGCGGATTACATACGAAAGCCTGTACGTCCAGATGTGCTTTTGCGGCGAGTCGGGAACATAATCGATAATTTAGATAAGATTCATGGACTTGAAGTGGCGGCAGAAACAGATTCGCTGACAAAAATGCTGAATAAGGCGGCGGCTCAGAAAAAAATCGGTGAAATGATAGAAAAATCCTCTTCGGGCGCGTTATTGATGATAGATTTGGATAGTTTCAAGCTTGTGAATGACATTTACGGGCACGCGGCGGGCGATAAGGTGTTAATAAAGTTCTCGGAGCTGGTAAAAAGTATAATTCGAGAAAAAGACTTGGCTGGGCGTATGGGCGGCGATGAATTTGTAGCCTTTTTAAAAAACGTAACTGACGAAAGAATTTTGAAAACCAAAACCGTCTATTTGAACGAGGAAATATTGAACTACGCGAAAAAATTGCTGGGCGAATCGATGAACATACCTTTGGGCGCGAGTTTAGGGGCGGTTTTCGTGCCTGATGAAGGCAGAGACTTTCAAAGCTTATATAAAAAGGCTGACAAAGCCCTTTATGATATTAAGCAGCACGGCAAACACGGAATTGCTGTATACGGGACGCATAAGCACTTAGAAAAATCTTCTTTAGTCAATGGAATATCTCAAATGCGGCTGATATTGGGCGAACGGAACGTGGAAGCGGGCGCATATTACGTCGAGTTTGACATTTTCAAGAAAATATATCAGTTGCTAGCTCGAATGGTGGATAACTACAAAAAAGGCTTGGTGCTAATGCAATTCACACTGGACGACGAAAGTATTGCTCCCGAATTCAAAGAAGTATTGATACACTCGTTGAGGAAAAGCGATTGTGTGACGCAGAGCGGGAAAAAGTTTCTTGTTTTACTGATGGAAGCGACAGAGTTGGAATCGGAAGTAGTTCGCCAAAGGATATTTTCGCGCCTGAGAGATGATTTAGCTAAGCAAGTAATCTTTGAACGGGAGAAAATAGAATGAAGCACATTTTTAACGCCAAGAACTTCAATCTGATAGCGGCGGCAATCAGCCTTATTGTTTTCGTCCCGCTGATAATGTTGGTTTTTAGTTTTATGAAATCATTTGAGGAGCGACAAGAGAAAGTCGGCTTTATAATCCTCGGCGATATTCACGTTGCGGGCTGGAATGAATCGCATTACAAAGGAATTAAGGCGGCTTGCGAAAATTTTGGCGTAAAATTGCTGGTTCGAGATAAAGTTAAAGAAAACAGCGGGCAATGTCCTATCGCGATAAAAGACTTGGTACAGAACGGCGCGGGAATGATTTTTCTTGCGAGCTACTCCTATTCGATTGAGGTTCAAAATCTCGTCGGCGATTATCCTAGCACAGCTTTTGCAACCAATTCCGCCGAAGTTCACGCGAGAAATATGACGGCCTACTTTGTCCGCATGTATCAGGCGCGGTACTTGGCAGGAGCGTTGGCGGGCATGAAGACTAAATCGAACGTTATCGGCTACGTGGCGGCGATGTCAAATACCGAAGTCAATCGCGGGATAAATGCTTTTACTCTCGGCGTGCTTAGGACGAATCCAAATGCAAAGGTCGTTGTGATGTGGACGGGCTCTTGGCAAGACGAAGAAACGGAAGCGGCTCATGCTCAGCGGCTGATTGAGGAGGCAGGCGCGGACGTTCTGACTTATCATCAAGACGAAAACGCGACCGCACAAGTTGCAGAGAAATTCGGCGTGGACTTCATTGCTTACAACGAAATTTTAAGCGGCTACTCTGAACAT
>JACXWG010000028.1 GCA_014764605.1 Quinella sp. 1Q5
CCGGAGCGACCTGTAGCCGAAGCCGCCGTTTGAACCCACGGCGCGTTTCTCGCAGTTGGTCACGGCCTGCGCCAGTGACGGCTGTCCCATGTGGCAGACGCGCCCTGCCTGCAGACCCTGTTCAAACGCGGCATTGGCAAGAATCACTTCCTTGACGGTGGGGAGAATCGGCGTTTTCATCCCCATATCCTTCATGCTTTGGGCGAGGATTTCTTTTCCGTTGTCACCGTCTAGGGCGACGGTTTCCCAATCGGCGGAGGCCAGAAAGCCCAGAATCCAGTCGTTTCCCATCCGAACGTTCCGACAGCCTAACGCCTCCACAAAAATACGGTCGTCGTCCGTCCGCACGGCAATGGACATGGAGACGTTTGTGCCGTCATGCCCGTACTTCTATGTTTCCTGCCAAGAAGAAATCGGGTATCAGCACCAAGAAACTGCAGATATTTCAGAAGCTCGAGACCCCCTGTGCCAATGAGGAGGAGCTCCTTGCGGCTGCATTTGCCGCTGACCCCAGAAGAATCGTCGTTAAGAGACCGATCAAGGGGGAACCGTTAGCCGGAAAAAAGCCCGGCTTCTCGATTGACTGCAGAAATGTGCGCTATGACTGCTATGTTGTCAGATCGTGAGATCGTTGCTTTTACTTTGGTCTGACGCTACCGCCCAAACGGAAGGAGCGGGAGAATGGCTGCGTTGAAGTGAAGTTGGTTCGAAGTGAATAAAATTTTGGAAAAGAGGTTCATCTATGATAAGTAACGCGCAGATTTCAATGATGGTGGCACAGGCTGCATTCGGAATTCTGGGTCCGATCATCCTGTTTCTGGTCCTGAAACACAGATACGGGATGAAGACGGAAGCCTTCATCATAGGCTGTGTGACTATGCTGGTCTTCGCAATGGTGCTGGAGAGTGCTGTTCACAGGCTGGTCCTCGGATCTTCTGCCGGCGCGACAATTGCGGGGAACACCCTGTACTATGCGCTTTACGGCGGACTGATGGCTGCGCTTTTTGAGGAGACCGGGCGCTATATCGCTTTTCATGTGTTCATGAAGCACCTCCATGATGATAATAGAAATGCCATCATGTACGGTGCGGGACATGGCGGTTTGGAAGTATTCATGATTATCGGAATGACCGGCATCAGCAATCTTGCACTGGCGATTTCCATCAACAATGGGTCACTGCCAGGGTATACCGGAGATGAAGCCGCGATATTGGAACAGTCTGTTGAGGTCCTTAAAAATACCGCATCTTCGGCCTATCTGCTCGGTATGCTGGAGAGGGTATCCGCTGTCATGCTGCAGATCGCGTTGTCAATCATCGTCTGGCAGACCGTAAGGCAGGTCAGGGGCAGGATCATGTATCTGTTCCTCGCGCTTTTTATTCACTTTGCGGTGGATTTTTCGACGGTCATCCTCACAAGCATGATACCGCTGGCCGCGTTCGAAGCGATTCTTCTTGTGGTGTCGGCTGTGATTTTGCTGATGTCATTAAGGCTGTACCGCAGCAATCGCTGAGGCAGTGTCTAGAAAATAAAAACTTCCCACATTCGGTAATAAGTGTAGCCGCATTCATAAAATATGTACTAGCAGGGCGTCGCCAAGCGCCCGGTACTTGAAAAGTTCAAGCGTTAGCCTGAACTTTTCTTATGTACCGCTGCCAGCGAGGCCGAGCGGGAGCGTCCCTGAGAGTACATTTTTATGAGGCGGCTTTAATACTACACACTGCTCAGAAAATTTTGCAACACATGGAGAAAACTAATGCTCAGTCTCACCTTGAATATATAAACAGAGAAAGGGCATATGAAAATCGCGGGGCTTGTATTTTTCATACGCATCGGTTGCCGAAATGGGCGAAGAACGACCCTAAGAAATTTTTTCAAGCCGCCGACAAATATGAAGGTGTCGGGCATCGAAGGTATGTTGAAATTGAATTTGCCTTGCCAAATGAATTAAAAACAGTGGAGCAATATCGCCAAATCATTGACGCTTTCATTGCAAAGCATTTGAGCGAGCATTACTACGCCTATGCAATTCACGACAAAATAGGAATGTTGTCCAGTCAACGTCATCCGCACGTGCACATCATGTTTTCCGAACGCCTGATTGACGACGTAGAAAAAATTAAAGAGCGTTCAGCCAATGCTTTTTTTCTTTATCCTGCACGGAAGAAAAAAGATGGCTCCGAACCGTCTTTCGAGGAGAAATGGAAACGCGGTGCTCCTAAAGACCGCAAGTGGTGCAACCATCAATACGTTACTGAGCTTCGCGCTGACTTTGCTCAAATTCAAAATGCAGTATTGGAGCAGAATGGCTTTTCCATTCGTGTTGACCATAGAACACTACAGGCACAGAAGGAAGAAGCGGAGCATAATGGCGATTCTTCTCTTGCGCGACTTTTTAGTCGTGTACCGGAAAAATATATCGGAGTAATTTCTTGCCAAGATTATGAAGAACCGCGCTTAGAGAGATTGAAAATATTTCGAGGATTGCGTGAACGCCATTTCGATTTAGTAATGAAGCTCGACGCCTCGACAAAGGAAGCCGAAGAATTGGAAGTCAAAGACGATGCTCAATTTGTTTCTTCTCGTATCAAATCCCTAATGGAATCGAAAGAGTACAAATCGCAAAAGTTTGTCGACCCGATTCTTGCGGACTTGAAGAATAAAATGCTGACAGCAGTAGCTCAAGTCAATAGATGGAAACGCGCCATTATTTCCCAGTACGACGCCGAACTACAAGCTAAAATGGAATACATGACCAAATCCGAGCGAAAACTTTGGCTTAAATATTTTGAAACCCTCGCTCAGAAAAATCACTTGGAACATTTTTTGAAGTCCCTTAAAAAGCCTGATGAAACGAACAAGGAAGCAACTCGTGCCTTTGAACTGATTGTTTCTGGCGTTAAAACCCAAATTGCCGACCTTGATACTTCTCTTACTTCCATGAAAAAACCGCTCGAAGATATAAGACGCCGTCTTGAATTGCCCGATTCTAGAAATAATATTCTGCTGGTGACACACCAAATTTTACAAGCGAATACTCACGCAAGGAAAATGCTTAAACGCGCAAATATTGACTTAGACAAAGCGGTAGATGACCTAAGAAACGCGCTGTTCGTAAAGACAATGGAAGAGCAGAAGACGAGTTTCAAGACGCGAGAAGTGTACGACCTGATTCGTCGGCAATATCGTGCCCTGAAAAAGGAACATGAGGATTTATTCGTTGAAAAATTTCACCTCCAACGTCAGATAATTTCTCCTCAACGCGCTATCTTTATGGCGAAAAATATATTTGTGCAAGGAGACTTCAAAAGACTGCGCGTGGAAGTAAGACGGCACAAAAAAGAAGAGCAAAGGCTCGCTCCTAAATTGCTTGCTTATGCTAAGGAAGAAAAAGAGTTCCAAAAGCGAGACTGGTCAGTCTTCCCGCGCTCTACTTTCTTGCAAGAGCAGTATTATCTGACCAAACAGCGGACGATTCTGGAATTGGAGAGAAGTCACCTCGACCAATTCAAACTCTCTCTTCAAAAGAAGCAAGCCGAGTTGGAAACTTTATGTCGCCAACCTGAAGCGACGAAAAAAATCGAAGAAATAGCGACTGGCATTCTTCGCAAAAATTTAAGGTTCGTTCGCAAACTCGAAAAAGTCGAGAATCGCGATAAAGAAATAATTGAGCGAATGAATCACACCCAAGACCAGATGAAAGCATTGGAGAACCGCATCGCTCTCGATAAAGTCCATACTCGTTATCGCGTCACTTGTTCCGACACGTTGACGAATACTCAAGCGGCATCACTTATTGCCGATGCAATCTTATTCGAGCCGGAAGCAGTCCAGCTGGTCGCCCGTTCCGACGGCAATAATCTGGAAATGGAAAAAGATTGGGAGATGATGAGTGAGTTTGATAAAGACGAACTCATTCGCAAGAAGATTATTCGTGAGTTGTGAAAGCTTAGTGAGTTTGCTTGAGATATTGCAAATCGCCGTACCAATAGGAAGCAGTGGTACCGCCGTCAATCAGAAAATCTGCGCCGCTGATAAACTTTCCGCGACTGCTCATCAAAAATTCTGCCAAGTCGCCGACTTCATCGGGAGTACCGGCTCTTTTTGCAGGCGACGCCTCCAACATTTTGCGATAACCTTCGCCGCGAGGACCTTTGAGTTCGTCGGCGGCAAGTGGCGTGATGATTATGCCCGGACTGATTGAGTTAATAGTCGCGCCGCGTTTACTCCACGGCGTCGCTTGACCTGCCACACGCAACACATTGCACCGCTTGGAATACTGATAGGCTTTGAGCGTGTCGGTTATCGCCTTGAGGAACGGCAAGTTCAAAAGTTCTTCGGTCGGAGTCGTGGCGAGTTGAAAATTTTGTTCCTCCGTCAAGGCTCCTAGCCTGTGCCCCGATTGCGACGAGATTATCACGCCGGAACCGCCGTCCGAAATTATTTTTCCGAATTCTTCAAGCAAAACCGCTGTGCCGTACAAATCGACGCGCAAAATTTTTTCGACGGGAGCTTGAGAGGGACTCACTCCTGCTGCGCAGATTAAATTTTTCACCGCGCCGAAATTTTTTGCGTGTTCGACGAGTTTCAAAATTGATTCGCGGTTTGAAATATCCACAGCGATGGTTGAAGTTTCAAAGCCTGCGCCGTCAAAAATTTTTGCCGCCGCGTTCGCCGCCTCAAGTTTCAAATCGCCAAGCACGATATGTTTACCCGCACCGACTCTGCGAGCGATTGCCTGACCAATTGAACCTGTACCGACTAATACTACAACGTCTTTCATGTTTAAGCCTCCAATCAAAATGTTCCCGTCTTTATGTGAGGCACGTACGGTGCCTCCAACTTTTTAATCGTCTCGTCGTCAAGTGTAATGTCAAGAGCAGAAAAATACACCGTTCTCTTTGCCAGGCTTGCCGAAACTCATCATTCCCAGACAGATTCGCGACACATCCATACCGGTGTTGCCGAAATTCACGTATTTAATTTGCCACACTTCCCTTTATTCATTTTTATTTATTATACCTTCTAAATTTAGCCTAATCAATTCAATTATGCACTCTTATTCGATAAGCTTTTCTCATGCAAAAAATTTTTTACTATCTTTTGACGCTTGCTTTGTCCGTTGACTTCAAATTTCGTTCGGCTGACGAGTGGCAATCCTTTATCTAAAAGCGCAATCGAAGACGCGAACAAATTCATCAAGTCACAACTTCCAACCGATGCCGAATTCACTTCACGAGCCGAAATCGTCCCATTGCTAGCCGAAAAAGTCTTTGCGTCTATCATTTGCACACGGAAATAAAAAAACTCCCCGTTCATGTGAACGGGGAAATTTTTTAGGGAGGGATTATGTTAAAAGTTCTTTCTTACGGCTTCAAGTCGCCACGTAAATGGGGGGAGGTCGTCGGTCATTCAAATCATTTTATCGAATGCGTAGACCAGTGCCAGACCGACTGCCAGCGAGCAAGCAAAAATTCCTGTGCTCACCGTCAAGACACTGTCGCTGAAGATTTTCTTCATTGTCAATGCCTCCTTTGCTCAAGGTTTCGAGGAGCTATCAAAAGATTTTTTCGAGACCGTAGAGTACTACCAGCCCAATTACCAGTGACGCACTGAACAACCCGGTGCTGAATACCAAAATCGCTGCGTTCTCTTTGAAAAGTTTCTTCATGATGATTGCCTCCTGTCTTAGGTTGTTGTCCCATTCCCTTGGGAACAGCGCGAATTATAGCACAGCGAAAATTTTTGACAATGCGCAATCGTTATTGATTCATGTCGCGTTCGTTATTGTTTGTTCTTGATTGCGTAAAAAAATCTCCTCGCACATGACGGGGAGATTTTTTATTGCTAAGCTTCGGATTATTTTTTCTTAACTGCAGTCTTAATCGACAGTTCGCGCAGTTGCTTATCGTCGACTTCGCTGGGCGCGTGGCTCATCGGGTCGACTGCGCTTTGAGTCTTCGGGAAGGCAATTACGTCGCGAATCGACTTTCTTTTTGCCATAAGCATAACTAATCTATCCAAACCGAACGCAATACCGCCATGCGGGGGCGTGCCGTACTCGAAAGCGTCCATAAGGAATCCAAACTTCGCGTGCGCCTCCTCTGGCGTCAATCCGATTGCCTCGAAAACTTTTTCTTGCAAATCGCGCTGATAAATCCTCAAGGAGCCGCCGCCAACCTCCACGCCGTTTAAAACAATGTCGTAAGCGTTCGCCTTGACTTTTTCGGGCGCAGTCAACAAAAATTCTACGTCCTCTTCACGTGGCGCGGTGAACGGGTGGTGCATTGCCTTATAACGCTTGTCCTCCTCGACGTATTCAAACATCGGGAAATCGACGACCCACAGGAAACAAAGCTTATTTTCGTCGATTAAACCTCTGCGACGTGCCATTTCCAATCTAAGTTCGCCGAGAGCCTGCGCGACGACTGATGCCTTATCGCCCACGACCAAAAGTAAATCGCCCGTCTTGCAACCCGTAGCCTGTTTAATCGCCTCAAACGTCTCGTCGCTGTAAAATTTCTTGAACGGAGACTTAACGCCCTCTTCGGCGTATTGAATCCAGGCAAGCCCCTTAGCACCATAAATCTTGACGTACTCAACCAAACCATCAAGCTCGCGGCGCGGAATGTTTGCGTAATCGTCGACGCGAATAACTTTGACTTGCCCGCCATGCTCAAGCACGCTGTTAAATACTTTGAAGTCCGAACCCTTGACGAACTCCGAAATATCCTGTAACTCCATGCCGAACCGCATATCGGGCTTATCGGTACCGAACCGCCGCATTGCCTCATCCCAACTCATACGCAAAAACGGCGTCTCAATCTTAACGTCAAGCGTCCTCTCGAAGATTTGCTTAACCAGCCCTTCCATTAGCGTTAATATCTGGTTTTGGTTAAGGAAGGACGTTTCAATATCAAGCTGCGTGAATTCGGGCTGACGGTCTGCGCGCAAGTCTTCATCGCGGAAGCAACGCACGATTTGGAAATACTTTTCAAAGCCGCTGACCATGAGCAACTGCTTAAAGATTTGCGGGGACTGCGGCAGGGCGTAAAACTGTCCGGGATTCAATCGACTGGGTACGAGGAAATCTCTTGCGCCTTCGGGCGTCGAACGGCAAAGCATCGGCGTTTCAATTTCAAGGAAGCCGTTCTCGTCGAGGTAATCGCGCATGATTTTGGTTACTCGGTGGCGTAGCATGATGTTCTTTTGCATTTCGGGGCGGCGCAAGTCAAGATAGCGATAGCGCAGGCGAACCATCTCATCCACGTCCACGCCGTCTTGAATGTAAAAGGGCGGAGTCTTCGCCCGATTGAGTATCCTAAGTTCCACAACGAGGACTTCAATTTCACCGGTTGCCATCTTCGGATTGATTGTATCTTCACTGCGAGCACGAACCTTGCCGCGCACGCCGATAACAAATTCGTTGCGGAGCGTCTCAGCCTTAGCGAAGTCAAGCCCTTGCGTCGAGCCGTCGAAGACAATCTGAACTATTCCGCTCCTATCGCGCATGTCCACGAAAATTAATCCGCCGTGGTCGCGACGACGAGACACCCAGCCCGCAAGCTTGACTTCCTTGCCGACATTAGCCTTGCGCAACTCGCCGCAGTGATTCGTCCGCTCCATTCCTGTCAATGTTTCCAAATTTATTACCTCCTTTTTGCATTTGCCAATAATAAACGCCGCCGAATCTTTTTGCAAGGAAAAAATTAGCCGCCCCTCCGAAATTGAAGAGGCGGTTTTTTCATGCATAGGTTATTAACTTCTGGTTCGTGGAGTATATTTTTTTAAGGTGGTGCCTGAGGCGTCAACAATTTCTGCAGGATTACCAGCGGCATTGTCGAGAACGACTTTGCCCGTGCCTATCGTGAAGACTATATCCGTACCTTCGGCTGCCACGTTGTCGACTGTTCCTGAAAGAAGTTTTATCGTATCGAATGCTGGATCGTAATCGTAAATTCTGTCCTTGTCTTCGCCGGGTTTGTAAAGGAAGACATTTTCGCCTTCGCCGCCGTAAAGATAATCATTGCCCGCGCCGCCCCAGAGCGTATCGTTTCCTTCGCCGCCATAGAGTTTGTCATTGCCCGCGCCGCCGACGAGCGAATCATTGCCGTCTCCGCCACGAATTGTATCTTTTCCTCCGCCGCCGTCGAGATAATCTTCGTCAGCCGAGCCCATTATGCTATTGGCTACGTCATTGCCGACAATATTCATGGCGTGTGAAACTGCAGAGGCATTTATCGTTGCGAGCGTGTCGACGTATTTAGCGTAATCACTCGGCTCAAAGCTTTTCTTCGAGTAGCCTGACTTAAGTTTTGCTGACGTGCCGGCGTCGTTGTAAGTGACGAAGTGAGAATAAATATATTCGCCTGTGTCGTCAATGTAATCGATGATTTTATACGCGCCGCCTTGAACAGTGATTTTGCTTTTGCTCGCTAGGTTAAGAACAAGATTCTCGCCGCTCGCCGTTTTTGTCTTGACCGTGTCGCCGTTTATAAGGATAGTGTCTTCGTCGGTGTAGTCGGTTATCTTGTCGTTGCCGTCGCCCTTATTCCAAACGAAGACATCCGCGCCTTCACCGCCCGTCAATGTGTCATTTCCCTTGCCGCCATAAAGCGAATCATTACCTGCGCCGCCTGTTATAATATCGACACCTGCGCCGCCGTTGATTATATCGTCGTCCTCTGTGCCTATAATGGAATTTTTCAACTTGTTGCCAGTTATCTTAAGACCGTATTGAACCGCCGAAGCGTTCACCGTTTGATATTTATTGTCGTAATTCGTTAAGTCGAATTCGTCTTCCAAATAATTTTCCGTAAGAGTAATCGTCTTAGTATTGTCGTTAAACTTTATGCCATTGTTGGGGTCAGAATAAGGATAAGTATGTTCGCCCGTCTCGTCGACGTAGCTGATAGTTTTGCCTTTGCCGCTCGTGACTGTGATTTTGCCACTATCAACCGTGAAGATGACGTTGCTCCCGCTTGTCGTTACTTCAGCCGTGCCCGTGATGTCGATTTTATCCTCTTCTTTATAGTCTCGAATAACATGCTTGCCAGATTTATAAACGAAGGTATCAGCCCCCGCGCCGCCCGTAACCGATGTCGTGCCACGCATTGTAATCATATCGTCGCCCTTGCCCGCGTTGATTGAAACTTTGGAGCCGCGAGCCGAGATACTGTCAGCTTTTGAACTTCCTACTATCGTAGCTTGCTTGTAATCGGACGCAAAATCGAATTCGTAATCGCCGCCGCTTATCGTGACCTTCTTTGAGAGCGCGGAAGCCTTGAGCGTAATCTTTTTGCCGCTGACGGATAGTCCCGTTTTCGACACAGCACCTTTGACACTTGCGAGCGTCGAAGCCGTCGTTGCTTTGGAGTATGTGATTGACTTTGCGTTACTAGCGAGAAGATAACCCGCCGTCTTGTACGAGCTTTTGTAAGTGGCGGTGCCGTTGCTGTAAGACCATGCCGCCGCCTTAGTCGTGCGCTTTGTCACGTCGTCAGCTAGCGCGAGCGTATAGCCGCTACCCGTCAGCGTAATTTTCTTAGCGTTGACCGAGGCTTTAGCGACCGTAATCGTCGTGCCGTTCACGGTAAGTCCGCTTTTAGACTTGACGCCCTTAACAGTCGCGAGAGTGGAAGCCGTCGTTGCTTTGGAGTATGTGATTGATTTTGCATTGCTGGCAAGCGTGTATCCTGCCGTCTTGTATTGGCCTTTATAAGTGGCAGTGCCGCTACTGTAAGACCATGCCGCCGGCTTAGTCGTGCGTTTTGTCACGTCGTCATCAAGGGCGAGCGTGTAGCCGCTACCCGTCAGCGTGATTTTCTTTGCGTTGACTGCGGCTTTAGCGACCGTAACGACTTTTCCGCTTAAATTGATTCCGGCAAGTGATTTGACGCCCGTAACTTTGATTAGCGTATTGTTCGTCGTGCCATAAGTCGCAGTCGTGCCTTTGAGCGTCCAAGAATTTTCTTCGACAACTTCTTCATCGCCGTCAATGTGAACAGCCGACAGGCTCGCCGCGCCCATTAGAGAAATCTTGCCTTCGCCAACCGTGACGATGATATTGTTGCCGCTCTTGGTCGTAGAATAAGAATCTCCGCTGATTGATAGCGTCGAAGTCTCATTGAAACCGTAAATTTTATCGTTTCCGTCGCCTGATTTATATTGAATGACATTTAGCCTTGCGTAGGAAGTGAGACTGATAACATCATTGCCCACGCCGCCATTGATTGAGACATTTTTGCTGTTAATTTGAAGGTAATCCTTTCCAGCTCCCGCATCAACAGTAATTGTATCGCCGTCAATTTTAATGGAATCATCGCCCTCGCCGCCGATAAGCGTTGAATACCAACTGTTGTCATAAATCAAATCATTACCCGCGCCCGCATTTATCGAGGCATGGTTTCCATTATCATTGTTGATTGTGTCATTACCAGTACCACTTGAAACAGTAACATAGTACCCATCATCGTCATATGCATTGATATTGTGAATACTGTCATTATCCGACCCCGTATTTATAAAAGCCCAAGCTCCGTTGTAATTTTCGACTGTATCGCTACCGGCTCCCCCATTTATTGTCGTGTAAAAACTTCTATTGTAGACGGAATCATTGCCATCGCTTGCGAATATCGAAGAATTATTCCCGTATTGATTGTAAATGGAATCATTTCCGCCGAGAGCATTAATCGTCACGCCTTCGACGGGGTTTGAATAAGTGTCGTCGCCTTCGGTCAGTGTGATTAGCTTTGAATCAGAGGAATCGTCGCCTTCTATGCCTTCGATATAGGCAGAAACGCTAGCCGCACCGACCAAAGTAATCTTGCCCGTGCCGACCTTAACGATAACGTCCGAGCCGCTGACTTGACTGGAGTAAGTGCCTGTGCCGCCGCCGATTTCTAACGTGTCAGTCATTTGCATTCCTTCGATAAGGTCGTTGCCGTCGCCGGAGCTGTACTTGAATAAAACATTTGTGCCGTTGCTTTTAATGGTATCGTTGCCCGTGCCGCCAATTACTGTGATGTTTGTACCGTTGTTTAGGGAAATGGAATCACTGCCCGCGCCCGCATTGATTGTTACGTTGTCGCCGCCGTTGTTGTAAATGGTATCATTACCTGCGCCCGCGTTGATTGAGACATAATCGCTATAGTTGGAAATGTAATCGTTGCCCGTACCCGCATTGACTGTTACGGATTCTCCATTGTAGCTACCGTCGTTGTAAATGGAATCATTGCCGTCCCCCGCGTTGATTGTCACGTTGTCGCCGTCGTTGTAAATGGAATCGTTGCCCGCACCTGCATTGATTGTCACGTTGTCGCCCCAGTTGGAAATGGTATCGTTATCGTCGCCCGCGTTGATTGAAGTGAGTGAAGCCTTGCTGAAATTGATAATGCGGTCGTTGCCTGCGCCCGCATTGATTGTCACCTCATCGCTCCAATTATTTGTAATGGTATCGTTGCCCGTGCCCGTGGCGATTGTCACGTTGGAACCGCCGTTGTAAATGGAATCGTGCCCATTTGTGCCGCTGACCAAAGTATTTGACGTGTAATTACTAATCACTCCCATAAAAATCATCTCCAATCTAAAAAATTTTATGATTCATTATACACAAACAAAAAATCCCCCGTCAAACCTTCGACAGAGGATTTTTTCCGCGCACAGGGCGTATCAACTTCTAGTTTTTGGTAAGTACTCTTTTAAAATTGTGCCTGAACTGTCAAGACCTTAGGCAAAAAAATTAACCGCCCCAAAAAGTCGAGAGCGGCTTTTAATCTATCGCGTCGATTACCTGTGGAGCTTTTGAACTTCCTCCAGAAGATATTCGTTTTTGATTTTAATGTAAGTGCCTTTCATGCCGAGGGATTTGGAATCGATGACGCCCGCCGATTCAAACTTGCGCAAGGCGTTGACGATAACGGAACGAGTGATTTTTGCGCGGTCAGCTATCCTTGAGGCAATAAGGATACCTTCATTGCCGTTTAGCTCGCTGAGAATATTAATAGCCGCTTCCGCCTCCGAATAACTGAGCGTTGCCAACGCGATTTGAACGGTAGCTTTCTTGCGAGCCTCAACCTCGGCTTTCTCCGTGTGGTCGCGGAGCATTTCCATTCCAACGACGGTCGCGCCATATTCCGCAAGCAATAAATCGTCGTCGGTGACTTCTTCTTCATAGCGGGCGATAATCAGCGTGCCAATCCTGCGCCCCACGCCGTAAATCGGGACGAGCGTAAAATATTCCCCGCTCACAGGCGAACTGCCCTTTGCGTCAACGTAATTTTTCGGATTAGCTTGCGTCGTGGTAAAGTGATTCAGCCAGCGAACGTAAACGGCAGGGAACTTGCCCTTGCAGATAATCTCATCGGCAGGATTGAAATCCTCTTCGGCGGTGAGTGCGTAGCCATAAAGGTCGCCTTTCTTATCAGCAATGTAAATGTCGGCGTTAAGAACCTCGCTTAAGACCTGCGAAATCCCTTCATACTCCACATTTTCAGAACGTTGGAGTAGCCTATTAATTTTCCTCGTTTTCTCCAGAAGCGTCATATATAAAACTCCCCTTTGAAAGATTTTTGCGTTGCTCAATATCCTACGTTTATACTAACACGAAAATTCATAATGTCAATTTAGTTTTCAGAATTTTTCATGCAGTCCTTGACGGCTGGCGGCAAAAGTTGTAAACTTTTCGCAAACAGAGCGTAAAGCTCCGCGAAGGTTCTTTATATTAAAGGGAGGAATGCTAAATGGGTAACCGCAGGAAAATCGTTGTCGTCGGAACTTCTAACGTCGGCTCGGCAGTCGTCAACAAACTTGCTGACTTCCAGCTCGCATCTGAAATTTGCTTAATCGACCTCAATCAGGACAAAGCATGGGGCGAGGCAACCGATTCCAGCCACGCAACGGCTTGCGTCTACAGCACCAATATTAAATTCCGTGCTACCAGCGACTACAGCGTTTGTAAAGGTGCTAATATCGTCATCATCTGCGCGGGTCCGTCGATTCGTCCGGGCGAAACTCCTGACCGTCTTAAACTCGCCGGCACCAACGCAAAGATTATGAACTCGGTCTTCCGCGCTATCGCCGAACACACCAAAGAGGCTGTCATCATTCTCATCACCAATCCGCTTGACGTTGCAACCTACGTTGTAACCAAAATCGCTGAGGAAATCGGCTATCCGACCAATCTTATCATGGGCACTGGCACCATGCTTGAAACTTACCGCTTCCGCCGCATTCTCGCCAATAAGTACGAAGTCGACCCGAAGAACATCAACGGCTACGTCCTCGGCGAACACGGCAACGCAGCATTTGTTGCTTGGTCGACCACGGGTTGCGCAGGCTTCCCGCTTGAGAAACTCGACGAATACTTCCGCCACACCGACCCGCTTGACAAGAAAGCCGTTGAGCAAGAACTCATTCAGGTTGCTTACGACGTTATCAACCGCAAAGGCTTCACCAATACCGGCGTTGCAATGGCGGCTGTTCGTTTCGTCAAGTCCGTCCTCTATGATGAACATACCATTCTGCCCTGCTCGGCTCTCATGAACGGCGAATACGGCATTACCAATGTCGCACTCTCGATGCCCCGCATGGTTTGCGCCGATGGTCTTATGCGCGTCTTTGAAATCGCCCTTACCGACGAAGAACTCGAAAAGATGTATGCTGCGGCTAAATCCGTTCGCGCTGCTCTTGATGGTGCTGGCATTAAGTAATCTCGACGACAAACTTTTTCTGCATAAAGAAAGCCCTTCCAAATTCGGAGGGGCTTTTTGCTTTCCAGTTTACAGAGATAAATTTTTTAAGCGGGCAAAGCGCAATTCGTGCAGGGCAATGGGCGTTGCAATGAAATCATTCGTGCTGTAAAGCTTAGCATACTTTTCGCGGCAGTGAAGAACTCGCTTAACATAGTCGCGGGTCTCGGCGTAGGGAATCTTATCTACGTCCGAAAATTTTTCGTTCCAATGATTCTTTTCAATCCATTCGTGAACGTTGCCGCGCCCCGCATTATATGCCGCCAAAGCCAAAACGTCATTGCCTTTGAACTCGTCCTCAAGCTCGGCAAGATACCACGTGCCGTATCTAATATTCGTCTCTGGGTCGCGCAAGTTTTTTATGTCGTCGGCAACCTCGTTTGGTGATTCGCCGAGCTGATAGGCTATCCAAGCCGCTGTCTCTGGCATGATTTGCATTAACCCTACGGCTCCGCTTTGAGAGTGCGCCGCCTCAGCGAAGTTGCTTTCGACCTTCATCACGGCTATCGCTAAGAACTTATCGACCTTCCAACGCGACGAATAATTTTCCACCGTCGAGCGGTACGGGAACGGATATAAAAATTTCTTCTGCACCGTCGGCACGCTTATCAAGAAGTATATCGCGACCAACGCCATACAGATTGCCAAAAACTTCTTAGTCATCAGTTCACCTCCGCATTGTTCTTAATGAATTTTAAATGATTGATTCGCCGCTGTCAAATTTTATGTTATAATGACTGGCAAAAAGGAGGAACGGCAGTATCGATGAAAATTCTTGAGATAATCGGCGGCTTCATGATAAGACGCTTTGAAGAATTCGGCACGATAATTTTGCTCTACGCCGAGACGATGAAACAACTAACCCGCAAGCCGCGAATAGGACACATAATCGCGCAGATGTCTCACCTAGGCGTTGATTCGCTGATGATTGTTTCGCTGACGTTGCTATTTACGGGCGTGGTCTTCACGTTGCAAACGGCGCATGAGTTTATCCGGTTCGGGGCGCAATCGACGGTCGGCGGAGTAATTGCAATCGCTATTGGCAGGGAGCTTGGCCCCGTCTTAGTCGGCGTAGTCTGTGCAGGGCGTGTGGGCGCGGCGATAACGGCGGAAATTAGCACAATGAAAGTTACTGAACAAATCGACGCGCTCAAAGTCATGGCAGTCAGCCCCGTCAATTATCTAATCGTCCCGCGAATGATTGCTTGTATGATAGTCGTCCCGATTCTTACGGTCTTTGGTGATATTATCGGCGTCGCTGGCGGTTGGGTCGTCGC
Organism: Quinella sp. 1Q5; assembly: GCA_014764605.1. Lineage (GTDB taxonomy): Bacteria > Bacillota > Negativicutes > Selenomonadales > Selenomonadaceae > Quinella. The sequence goes on from JACXWG010000028.1 coordinate 15,026, forward strand.
CACGCAGTATTCCGGCATTAGCTCCTACATGTTCATGAACTCAATCAAAATGTTCGCGACGATTTACGACTTGACGGGCGGAATGATTAAGGCAATCTTCTTTGGCAATGCAATCGCGGTGCTCGGTTGCTACTACGGCTTGAATTGTCCCGAAGGCGCGGAGGGCGTCGGTAAGGCTACAACCAAAACCGTCGTCACGTCGATTATCGTAATATTCATCTTGAATGCAATTCTAACGTTCATCATCTACAGCAAATAGATTGGAGGTAATCGCTTGAAGAACTTTAACGTAAGAATCCTTTCCAATGAGCCTGTCGCCGATTATGTCTTCCGCTTGACGCTCGACGCTCCCAAACTAGCGCAGACTTCCCGCGCAGGGCAATTCGTTCAAGTCAAAGTCTCTGACGAGTTCACGCTTAGGCGACCGCTGGGCATTGCCTCGACTGCTGGCGGGCGTGTGAAAATCTTTTATCGCGTCGTCGGTCGTGGCACAGAGGCTTTGACTAAAAAAGTTGTCGGCGACTGGTTAAGCGTCCTCGGTGCGCTCGGCAATGGTTTTGCTAATCCTAGCGGCAAAGTCTTACTCGTCGGCGGAGGCATGGGGCTGGCTCCTCTGCTGTGTGCGGCTGAAAACTTTTCGGCGGACGTTCTAATTGGCGGGCGGACTAAGGCGGAAGTTCTCTTTTGGCAAAACGAGTTTGAACCGCATGTCGAGAAAATTTTTATCACGACGGACGACGGCTCCTACGCTAAGAAAGGTTTCGCGATTGACTTGTTGCCCGAAGTCTTATCGGCGGAGAATTATTCGGTGGTCTACACGTGCGGTCCCGAAGTCATGATGCGCGGCGTCGCTAAGCTTGCCATGAATAACAATCTGCCCTGCCAAGTATCCTTTGAAAAGCGTATGGCGTGCGGATTGGGGGCTTGCCTTAGCTGTTCAATTGACACGACCGAAGGCAGGAAGAAAGTTTGCAAGGACGGTCCCATCTTCGACGCCGCAAAAGTTTTCGGAGGTGATGACGTTGGCTAACTTCTCCTTCCTAGCCGATAACGCGGATTATCGTTCGTTCGCTAAGGATTGCATTGACGCGGAGGAGTCTCTACAAAATTCCTGTGACTCATGCGTTAAGCTTGTGCGGACTGCCGTCGATGCCGCTATCAAATGGGTTTACGATAAGGACAAGAATTTATTGGCTCAACGCAAGAAGATGCCGCCCGCTAAAAAGGATAATCTCTTCGACCTGATTGCTAATCCGTCCTTCGAGCAGATGATTGGCAAAGGTTTGACGAACAAGCTACACTACTGCAGGAAGGCGGGCAACGAGGCAATTCACAACGCCAAAGAATTCACGGTGGAAGAGGGCGTTCAATGCTTGAGAAATCTTTTTGACTTCGTGCAGTGGATTGACCGACGTTACGGCAAGAATTTTAAGCCGCGAACATTCGACCCAGACGACATACCCGCCAAAGAGTCGACATTCAAGAAAGTTCTTAAGGGCGTCGGCATGGTCGGCTTAGGCGTCCTCGGCACTCTTGCGGCTTTGGCTTTTACTGGTAAGGATAAGTCTTGAGGTAAACAACATGAGCGAACTTTTACAAACAGAACTTTGCGGCATGAAATTATCAACGCCAATATTCGCGGCGTCGGGGACGTTTGGTTTCGGCGAGGAGTTTGAAGACTTCATCAACCTTAAACGGCTCGGCGGCGTAATGGTCAAGTGCATAACTCTTAAGCCGCGCAGAGGCAATGACGGCGTGCGAATCACGGAAACTCCTTCGGGAATGTTGAACGCAATCGGCTTGGAAAATCCCGGCGTCGAAGTGTTCTTATCTAATATCCTGCCGCGAATCAAAGACAAGATAAATATTATCGTGAACGTCAGCGGCTCAAGCGTCGAGGATTATGGCAAGCTAGCTAAACTTCTTGACGTGGACGGCGTCGCGGCGATTGAACTGAACATATCCTGCCCGAACGTCAAAGACGGCGGAATAATTTTCGGCACGGACGCAAGGCAAGCGGCGGCAGTCATTCAAGCGGCTAAGAAGTCGACAAGCAAGCCCGTTATCGTCAAGCTAAGTCCGAACGTCACTGACATCACGGAAATTGCTAGAGCTTGCGAGGCGACGGGCGCGGATTGTCTGTCGCTGATTAATACGCTTATGGGCATGGAGATAAATATCAACACGTGGCGACCGACACTCGGCAACGTGACGGGCGGACTTTCAGGCGGCGCGATTAAACCCGTGGCGTTGCGTATGGTTTGGCAAGTCGCGAACGCTGTTAAGGTTCCGATAATCGGCATGGGTGGCATACGTTCGGCAAGCGACGCGGCGGAGTTTTTCTTAGCGGGAGCTTCGGCGGTTGCGATTGGTACCGCGAATTTCTCCGAGCCATCAATCACAATGAAGATAGCCGACGACTTGGAACAATACCTTCAAGTTCACGGGCTGAAAAATATCCGCGAGCTTGTCGGCAAGGTCAAAGCATAAAAATTATCCCCCGCAATCAGCGAGGGATTTTTTATTGCGGAAGGAGCTTTAGAAGTCTTTGTGCTCTTCAATCTTCTCCATAATCTTTTCCTCGACGTGCACTTCAGGTAAAGCGAGATTCTCCGCCGCGAAGTTCAGCGTGGTAGTGATATGTTCTTCCTTAGACGTGTCAAGCTTAGCATCGCGAACAATCTTGGCGGCGTCTTCGACTGACTTAGCTGACGCCTCAATCAGTTTCGCGAGCGTCTCAAGGTGCGAGTTGAATTGCTCATTGCTCATGCCTCTATCAAACAATGTAATCGTCTCCTCAAATGAAGTTAATAAAGAATGTAATCGTTAAGCTGTTGATGAAGTCTGCGAACATGGAACCGACAATCGGGACGAGGATATAAGCTTTGACGGACGGCGCGAACTTAGCAGTAAGAACTTGCATGTTTGCCATAGCGTTGGGAGTCGCGCCCATGCCGAAGCCGCAAGAACCTGCCGAGAGTATCGCCGCGTCATAGTCACGACCGAGCACGTTGAAAATCACGAAATACGCGAACAGGAACATCAACGTTGTCTGCCCGACTAGCAACACGACTAATGGCAAGGCAAGCTCCGCCAACTGCCAAAGCTTTAACGTAATCATTGCGATGCCCAGGAACAGCGATAAGCATATGCCGCCGATGTCGTTTATCTCGCCGATATGAACTGTGAATGCGCCGGTGAATTCGCTCCAGTTTCGCATAATCGCCGCTACAATCATTGCGCCGATATAAATCGGGAAGGTCATGCCCGTCTTTGATAACAGCATTGAAACGACGGTGCCCAAGCCCATTGCGATTGCCAGTTGATAAGCGGCGGGCGCGTACATGCTCACGGAACGTTCATGCTTCTTTTCTTCTTCAACAAGCGGAGTATCGTCAGCCTTAACGGCGGTTTTCAATAAGTCCTTGCCGAGAATAAGTCGACGACCGAGCGGCCCGCCCATTAAAGAGCCGGCAACTAGTCCGAACGTCGCGGCGGCAGTGCAAAGGGTTGTTGCCCCGACTAATCCCAAATCCTCAAGCACAGGACCGAACGCGCCTGCCGTGCCGTGACCACCGACCATAGAGATTGAAGCAGTGCACAGCCCGATAAACGGACTCACGTTTAAAATCCCCGATAACGTGACGGCTAAGAAGTTCTGCGCAAAGATTAACGCGCACACACAGCCGAGGAAGATTAGCAGAGCCGTCCCGCCGCTTTTAAGAACTTTGATATTGGCTTGAAAGCCGACCGACGTAAAGAAGGCGACCATGCAAACGGTCTTCAAAGTCTCGTCGAAGGCAAAGCCGACAATCCCCGACGTGTAGCAAATACAGCTTACGATTGCAAAGAGCAGACCGCCGACGACCGGCGACGGGATACAAAACGTCTCAAGGAATTGAATACGCCTCTTTAACAGCGTGCCGACGTAAAGCATGACGACCGCAACCGCTAGCGTCTGATACATGTTGAATTCAATCGTGAACATAAAATCACCTCCCAAGCTCAATCCTGACTGGCTTTAACTGATTCACTGGATACGCCACTGTAAATGTTGACCTTCACGCCTTGAGTCTCGTAATATTTCGCCGCGCCGGCATGGAAACTAGATGGAATATCTTCGACGGCGTATTCAACGTTCAAATCGGCGTTAGACGTGTTGTGCGGAAGGTTCTTTGCGTTCTTTAGGACGAACTCTGTTAGGAAGGAAACAGTATCATCTTTTAAATCAGTGCTTGCAACTAAGACAGCCTTAACGCCGATGGTTTGAACTTCTTCCGTTTGCCCTGCATAGGTGTTGGCGGGGATAGTGCAACGGGTGTAGCCCTTGTAAAGCTTCATCATGTTATTCTGAACGTCGGGAGCGATTGAAAGGAGTTTGATTTCTTTCCTAGTCGCCAAATCCGCGATAGACGCCGTGGGAGCACCCGCCGTGATAAAGAAGGCGTCGATATTCCCGCGTTCGAGAGCCGCCGCCGCGTCCGTGAAGGACATGTAATTAATTTCCATCATCTCGAAGGTCAGACCGTGCGACATGAGAATTTGCTCGGCATTTTGAAGGACGCCGGATTCACGTTCGCCGACGGAGATTTTTTTGCCGACCAAGTCGTTTATCTCGTTTATGCCAGAGTCCTTAGCGACGATGACTTGACAAGCCTCGGTATAAAGACCCGCGACCGCCGCATAGCCGATGCCAGGACCCGCCGCCGCGAATATTCCACGACCATTTACGGCATTGGAGAGAGTGTCGCTTTGAACGATTGCCAAATCCAAGAACTTTTCGCGCAGAAGCCGAAGGTTAGCGGCGGAGCCTGCGGTAGTCTTAACGTCGAGAGCGTACTTGTTATCCGCGGTTTGAATCAGCTTTGCTAGCTCGGTTCCGTAAGCGTAATACATGCCGCCCGTACCGCCCGTGCCCAAGCGTATCGCGTTGTTGCCCGCAGACTTTTCGCCGCCGCCGCAACCGACCATTAGCGCGATTATCGGCAAGAGCAGTAAAAGTTTTAAAGCCTTCATGGTACTGCCTCCTTCTTATCGTAAAATCTTTTTGTAGTTGTCGGGGTCAGTATCGCCTTCCGTGTTTATGACAAAAATAATTGCGTCCGAATCAATCTCAAGTTCGCGGCGAAGTTCAGCAGAATCAAGCGCGGCATTAGCCAAAGCAAAGCCAGCACAGCCCGATTCGCCCGAAATTATTCCATACTCGGCTAAAGTTCTCATGGCATCGGCGGCAACGTCATCAGTAATCGTCGCGGCGTCGGCGGCGTATCGTCTTAGAATCTTCCACGCAAGCTCACAGGGCGTCGCACAATTCAAGCCCGCCATCATCGTTTGCCCGTTGCCCGTCGCCGAATGAATCAATCCATCACCAATGCGCATCGTCTCATAAAAGCAAGCGACTTCCGCCGGCTCAACGATTGTTATTCGCGGCGGATTGTCATTGAAGACTTCAGCGAACACAGCCGCAATCGCGCTCGCCATTGAACCTACGCCCGCTTGCAAAAAAATATGAGTCGGTCGTTGATAATTCATCTGCCGCAACGCCTCGTAAGCCAGAGTCGAATAGCCAAGCATAATTTGCGCGGGAATGTCCTCGTAGCCCGTCCACGACGTATCTTGAATCAAATACCAATGCTTTTCCTTAGCAAGCCGCGCCGTGAACTTAACGCAGTCATCGTAGGTCATATCGGTTATCTCGACAGTCGCCGAGCCAGCGTCGCGAATTGCCTGTGCCCGAACCTCGACAGTGCCACGCGGCATGAAGACATACGACTTGCAACCGAACAAGCCCGCCGCCCACGAAACGCCTTTACCGTGATTGCCGTCAGTCGTCGTTATGAAAGTCATCGTGGAGAGCTCGTCGCGGTGTTGGAAGATTTCTTCAAGCGTCGGATTGCTCAAGCCGAGTTCGCGACTGATGACTTTGTAAATCGCCCAGACGCCGCCGAGACCCTTGAATGCCTTTAGCCCTAATCGTTGCGACTCGTCCTTAACAAAGATAGAACGAAGGCCCTTAAAGTTCTTAAGTTCGATAAGCGGCGTCTCGTTGTAAGCGTCAAGCGACGTGTGTAACTTGCGAATCGGTTCCGTCGCGTCGAAGGAATAAGTTGACGTGTCGACCTGTCCGCCGCGATTTGTGTTTGGCATTAGATTAATCATAGTCAAGCATAGTCTCCATATTCTCATGCAGGGCGGCAAGGTAATTCTTCAAGTCGTCGGCTACTTCGGGATTGCGCAAGGCGAATTCGATATTAGCCTGAAGGAAACCCAGCTTAGTGCCCACGTCGTAGCGGTGCCCCTTGAATATGTAAGCGTACATTGCCTCGTTGCGTGCCAGACGTTTAAGACCGTCCGTTAATTGAATTTCACCGCCCGCGCCAGGCTCCTGCGTCTCAAGGTAGGAAAAAATCGTTGGCGTTAAAATGTATCGCCCAAGGATTGCAATGCGGCTCGGTGCCTCTTCAAGCTTTGGTTTCTCGACTAAGTCCTTGACCTTATAAACGCCGCCTTCAACGTGCTTACAATCAACAATGCCGTACTTGTGAACGACATCTTCGGAGACCTCTTGCACGCCAAGAATTGAAGTCTTGTACTCGTCAAAGACCTCGACCATCTGTTGGAGGACGGGCTTTTTGGAAACGACAACATCATCACCTAGCAGGACGGCAAAGGGTTCGTCGCCGATAAAATGGCTGGCAGTCAAGACGGCGTGTCCTAAGCCAAGCGGCTGTTTCTGGCGGATAAAGTGAATGTTGGCTATCTCCGGAATGTCACGCACCATGCGGAGCATATCTTCCTTATCCTTGCGTTCAAGCTCCATTTCCAATTCAATTGAGCGGTCGAAGTGGTCTTCAATCGAACGTTTATTGCGACCCGTCACGACGATAATATCTTCGACGCCCGCCGCCGCCGCCTCCTCGATTATGTATTGAATCGTCGGTTTGTCGACAATCGGCAACATCTCTTTGGGTTGAGATTTCGTCGCGGGCAAAAACCTCGTACCCAATCCTGCCGCAGGTATAACAGCCTTCCGAACCTTCATAAGAATCACTCCTTTTGATTAATTGACGCTTGTATTGTACAGGAGCTTTATAAAATGGGCAAGCTGAAAATTCCGCGCCATAGCGGGCGTTGCCTTAGAACAAATTTTAATTCTTCCCTAATGACAACGGCGGAAAAAGTTTGTAGAATTGCCCAAGACTTAGGGAATTCAAGGGAGGGGATTCAGATGCCGTTAGTATTAGCATTAATCGGAGTCGCCCTTGATGTTCCGCATGAACTCGTTGGCGGCTTGCTGTCAGTTTTCCTAGTAAGGGAGCTGGCTTGAAGGAACTTAGCGGAAGGATGGAAAGTAAGCCCGTGCTCGCTTTCCGTTTTTCCTGTTTATAAGGAGGCGCAATGGTTGAAGGTTTTCTTTTCCGCACTGATGATATTATTTTTTTTCGCGGGCAATGTTGAAGCGGCGGACTGGCATCTTGATTCGGGAAAAGTTTTCGTCGCTAGAAGATTTATCACGCCGCCCCGCTTGCGCCAACCGTTTGTGCCTTTCGCGAGCAATCCTAGAAAAACTTATCCGCCGCGAGTGCCAGCCCGCCCAAAGCCCCATTACCTTCCGCACGTCCCAAAGCACACTTACGACAATCGCGGAGGACGTAGAAAAAATTTCGGACCGCCTCAGGCACCGCATAGATAAGGAATGAATTCGCATGAGAAGGTTGACGAAAAATCTAATATTGGCAACGGCAGTTGTCAGCGTAATGTTTCTCGTTGACCTATCGACCGCCGAAGCCGCAAGCCTCTGCCATGAAAGAGCTTGCCCCATAGAAAAAATTTGCCCGCTGGACACGGACATTGAGCAACAATATTTGGATTTCTGGTCAAAGTTTCGAGATACAGTCATGCCCAGACCCGACGAGCCGCAGGATAACAATCCACCTAAAGAAGAAGACCCCGAACCGCCGCCCAGTGACGACGAACTGGAGCCCGAAGACTAAAACTTAATCTCGAAGCCGCGTTGCACTTTTCCAAAGCCATCCTTGACACGCAGATAATAAAAAGCTTTCCTCCGATAATCGGCGACAGGATCATCGCCGGTTTTTTCTTTGTAAGGGAGCGTGTTTTCGGCGTGTTTAGACGTGAAACCGAACAAAATCTTAAGTGGCAAAAGTTTTCCGCGTCGTGGAATGATTGAATCGTCAACGATGTTTAGCGGATAATAAGTGCTGTTGACTTGCACGAGGAGCATTGGCGCGACTCCGCTTACAAAAGTTCCGTCAGGTGGCATAGCAAGCGGATAATCGCCGTTGGGCAGGGCAATGAGTTCGCCGTCCTTTATGTAGCTTAGCGCGTTCGACGGAACAATTTCATCGTGCCAACTAGGCGGCGTGCCGGACTTCGGATAAAGCACGACAGCGAATGCCAGCGACATACACACGGCGGCGGCTATGAAATAAAACTTCCGCGAAAATTTTTGGAAGTCCGCCTTCTGCGCGTCCAAGAGCCTTTGAAGTTCTTTAAGTTCTCTCATTGCGGCGGGAAGATGACACGATTAGAATTCTCAGCAATGTCTTTGATAACGTCCTTATCGGGCTTACCCAAGACCCAGCCGAGGATTTTTATTTCGGCGTGCGTAGCAATCTTTTGGTCGCGAACGTCGCCCGACGTGAGGCAAATCTTCTTGTAGTTCTCAAGCGTGAGCTTGTAGCGGGCATTAATCTCTTGCAAGGAACGTAATTTGTTTGGTGGGTTGCGATAACGCTCAAGAGTCTCTACAATATTTTCCGGCAGTTCAGCCATAACAATTCCTCCTCAAAAAATTTATAGGGTGATGTTGAAATGAAAATCTTACGAGCCGACAAAGATGATTTGCGCGATATTCTTTCCTTGCAACATTTAGCTTATCAAAGTGAGGCAAAACTTCTCGGCAATCCTGATATTCCGCCGCTTAAACAAACTTTATCTGACTTGCAAGCCGAATACGACAGAAAAATTTTCCTCAAGACGACTGACGACACGGGCGCAATCGTCGGTTCCGTGCGATACCTTTTGGAAAGCGACACGGTTTATATCGGCAAATTGATTGTCAATCCCGCTTTTCAAGGACAAGGCATCGGTACGAAATTACTGCTTGAAGTTGAGAAGCTTTGCCCGAACAAGCGATACGAACTTTTCACGAGCAACAAGAGCCGCCGAAATATTTCTCTGTATGAGCGGTTGGGTTATAAAATTTTTGCCGTTAAACCTGCGACAGAAACTTTGACGTTCGTTTATCTTGAGAAGTGTTAATTGCGTCTTCGTCTCCAACTCAGATAGATAAAAATTCCAGCGGTAATCGTAAAGGCGACGACGCTAGTAACTTGCGCTGACTTCAAGACGCCGATAACTTGACTGGTATAATCGCCGCGGAGGAATTCCAGAGCGAACCTCGCGGCGGCATAGAGCATAACATACAGTGTGAAGCACTGCCCCTTAACATAGTTGGTGCAACGGAAGATTAACAGCAGGGCAAAAATCACGACGTCAAGTTGACACTCCCAGACCTCAGCGGGGAAGAGCGGTTGATTGCCGTAAGTGCGATAGGCAAGGGTGGTGTCGGGGTAAATGATTCCGTAGCCTGTGCCCGTCGGAGCCCCGAAGGCGTCGCCGTTTAGGAGATTAGCACACCGCCCTAACGCTTGACCAAGGACAATCGCCGGAGCCATAAGGTCGGCAAGATGAATCACGTCCAGTCCTTTAGTCTTAGCGTAGAGTGCGCCCGCCGTCACGCCTAGGATTATTCCGCCCTGAACAGCCATGCCACCTTGCCAAACGTTTAGAATCTCGCTGAGATGATTTTGATAGTAGCTCCAGTCGAAGAAGAAGACATCCCAGAGCCGAGCACCGAGCAAGCCGAAGAAGCCGCCGATTAACCCAATGTCGACGATAAACTTTTCATAGCCGCGCCCGTCAACCTTAGCCATGAAGTAACCTACGCCCGTAGCCAAGAAGATTGACAGACTCAGCACCACGCCATAGGAACGAATTGGGAAATCGCCGACGTAAAACAGAAACTGATGCACACGAATCCTCCCAAAAATTTTTTTCGTGCCGATTATAGCACAAAAACTTTTTTAAAGGAATTTTAAACGAGGCGTCGAAATCAACGCTGATTAATAAAATTTTTTGTGGAGGGATGAGATTGGCATTCTTTCTGATAGTGCCGAGCGTCGTGATAGTCAGCGTCCTAGTGGTGCACGCGCTGGCAAATCGATTAGGCTTGCGAATCTATTATACAACGCTTTTTGCGGTGGCGGTGCTGTCGTTCATGGTAACGCTCGCGACGACGTCTATGACACCTTCAATCGGTCGAGAATTCCTCTTGCAACTTGGGCTTATGATTTCGGTGGCGGCAGTGCTTCTTACCTTAGCGAACAAATTCTTATTGAACAGACAGCTCGCCGAAGAGAAACGCTTTGACGAAGAGGTTAAAGCAGCTTACGAAGAGGAAAAGAGAAAGTCTAAGACCACGACGATTGATAAATTTGAGTGGGGCGACGAGAGCACTTCACTGGACGCAAAAAATTTTTCACCTAAAGAACCTGCGACGTCTGAAGACGAATCCCTAGACGTTAAAGAATCTGCGACGTCTGAAGATAAATCCCTAGACGCTAAGGAACCTTCAACACTTGACGAATCACTTGACGTTAAGGAACCTGCGACTGCTGAAGAATCACTTGACGTTAAAGAACCTGCGACGTCTGAAGAAGAATCCCTAGACGTTAAAGAACCTGCGACTGTTGAAGAATCACTTGACGCTAAGGAACCTATGTTTTCTGAAATCATCACTAAAAATTTTTTTCGAGAAAATTTCAGTAAATAAACTTTTACATTGTTCTTTTAATTTTA
>JACXWG010000078.1 GCA_014764605.1 Quinella sp. 1Q5
AGCCGCCGAACCATACGATAAAAGTTACTGCGACTGCCGCTAAAAATTCTACTGTCGGCGTTAAAAGGCTCGTTATTTTTACATTATCTATCGTCGCCTTGAAATTTAGCTCATTTTCTACTTTAAAGCGGTCAATCTCGTATTTTTCGCGGACAAATGACTTTACAACGCGGATTGACGATATACTTTCCTGCAAAAGTGACGTTATATCTGCTAATTTCTCTTGAATTATTCGGCTCGTCGATTTTATTTTCTTACCAAAGATTCGCATTGAAATTCCGACTAATGGCACCGTTATAAGCGTTAAAAGCGTCAATTTCCAGTCCAAATAGAACATCATCGCGATTGAACCGATTAAAATCGCGCCTTCCGTGAACATTTCTATCAAATTATCCACTAATGCCGACTGAATCGCCCCGACATCGTTTGTTAAATAACTCATGGTCTCGCCGGTTTGGTGTTTATCGAAATACGCCATTGGCATTCGCTGAAATTTCCTAAACATGACCTCGCGCACGTCTACGACCACTCTTTGACCGATGTACGACACTAAATACGATTGTCCATAGTAAAAAATCCCGCGAATCGCAAATACAACCACGATACTAACCGAAATAAAATTCAGCATTGCCATATCGCGTTCAGCTAAAACTTTGTCAATCATGTCCTTAATTATCCACGGCAAGTATAAATTTGCTCCCGATGCGCAGATTATGCAGACGATTGCAAGTCCAAATCGCCCTAAGTACGGTTTAATATATGCTAAAAGTCTCTTATAATTCTTCATTTGCAGTCTCCAATATTTTTTTTGCTACGCGAGCCGCCGCGCCTGGTTCGCCCAGTCTTTTACAAGCCGATTGCAATCTCTCTACGATTTCAGACCGATTAGCTAGTATTCTTTGCAACTCGTAGGAAATTTTTTCGGGTGTAACGTCATTTTGAAGGAGTTCGGGCAAAATTTCTTCATCAGCTAGGATATTCGGCAGGCTGAAGTATTTTATATCGACTAAGAGCTTGCCGATTAAAAAATTCAGTGGTGCCATTTTATAAAGTACAACGCACGGCAAATTCAAAAGTGCCGCTTCCAAAACAACCGTCCCTGAAGTTGCGATTGCCGCATTTGCGATTTGCATTAAGTCATACCGCCGCGAAGATTCGACCAGCTGAATATTTAAGCCTTTTACATCGATTAGATTTGCGACACCTTCAGCAACGGGCAAAAAAAATCGTTTATTCGGTAGAAGTTTCACGGCTTCAAGCATTGGCGGCAATAAAAGTTTAATTTCCTGTCTTCTTGAGCCGGGCATTAGCAAAATCACTTGTTCTGAATCCTTTACGCCGAAAAATTTTCTAGCCTCGTCCTTTGACATTGACGGCTTGACGGTATCGACGAGTGGATTGCCTAAGAAAAAAATTTTCGCGCCCGCCGCCTCATAAACGGGAAGTTCAAACGGAAAGATTGCAATGAACACGTCCGCGATTGCGGCGCAGTCCTTTGCACGACCTTTTCGCCATGCCCAAGCCGACGGTGGGATATATGACAGGATTTTTACGCCGAACTTCTTTACGCGCTTAGCGAGCCGCCAATTAAAATCGGGATAATCAATCAGCACGAGCAAATCAGGACGTTCAGCGCGGGCAATCTCCGTTAAATCGTCGAGGAGCTGAAAAATATTGCGGAGGTTCTTAATAACTTCAACGACGCCCATGACGTTATAATCTTTGAAGTTTCGCACGAGCCGAACGCCCGCCGCCGCCATGAGATTTCCGCCTAGCCCGAATAATTCCGTTGAGGGGGAAAATTTTTTTATCTCACGAGCCAAAGATGCCCCGTGAACATCGCCCGAAGCCTCGCCTGCCGACATCATGATTTTCAAAACTTCCACCTCCTTTAACGTGCCAATTATACCAACAAAAAAGACTCCCGACTATAGCCGAGAGCCTCCGCCAAAAAATTTTTGCTTAATCACACGTTGACGCCGTAATCCCTGCCTAGAGCCGCCAAGCCGCCCTTCCAACCAGAGCCAATCGCGTTGAACTTCCACTCGCCTCTATTGCGATAGATTTCGCCGACAACGACAGCCGTTTCAACCGAGAAATCTTCGCCGAGGTCATAGCGGATAAGTTCTTTGCCCGTCTCATCATCAACGACGCGGATATAAGCATTGCTGACTTGCCCGAATGTTTGACGGCGAGCCTCCGCATCGTAAATCGTGACGGTGAAGTCAATCTTAGTGATTTGAGGAGGAACTTTGCTGAGGTCAACTTTAATCTCCTCGTCGTCGCCTTCACCCTCGCCAGTGAGGTTGTCGCCCATGTGTTCAACTGCGCCGCTCTTGTGCTTGAGGTTGTTGTAGAAGACAAAATCTTCGTCCGAAGTGACTTTGCCATTATCGCCGAGCAGGAAAGCTGCCGCGTCCAAGTCGAAGTCAGCTCCGCCATCGTATTTGTTCGTATCCCAACCCAAGCCGATTAAAAGCCTCTTCAAGCTAGGATTGCCCTTCGTGAGGTCGACCTTCTGCCCCTTCTGCAAACTGATTGCCATAATAATCCCTCCAAAGTTTATTTAATCTTTACTTCCGACTGTCCAGCGCAAGCCCCAATCGAAAGCCTTGTCCATTTTTTCCGAGTCGTCGAAGAACTCCACGACCTTTTCAACGCTAAACGTCCCGCCGACATTTTCAAGCAAGGCAATGGCGCAAGTGTGCTTACGCGAGCCGTATTCGTCCATGCGCACGACAAGTTCAGGACTGCCAGGACAATTCACCGTGACCACGCCTTTAGCTTCTTCCCAGTTCGCCGCGCCCCTGTAGATAAACGTATAAATCAGGATGCGTCGAATCTTATCAGCGAATTTACCGTTTACGCGAATCGTCTCACCAGATGCAACCTCTCCCGTCCTGTCGTCGCCGTCAAGGGCAATGTAAGGTGGATAATCCAAACTGCCGAAGTGATTGCCTAAAGCTTGAACGGCTCCGATATTGCCGTCCTTGAGTTCAAACAGGCAAGCAAGATCTAAATCAATGCCTTGACTTGTAAACCGACTGAAGAAGCCCGACTTCTGTTGCGGCTGACTCCAATTAAGATTGATGACGATTTCGCCGAGCGTGCTACCTTTCTTGACGAGGCTAATCTTCTGACCCTTGCGAAGTTCGACCTTCTTAGGTGGCTGAGGTTCTTCGCGAGTGGGTGGCGGCGGGATTTTAATTTTTTCCCGACGCGTACTCTTTGAACGTTCGCGGCTCGTGTTAATCTTCGGGCGTTCGGGTTCGGGTGGTGGCGGCGGTTGAACGTCTTTGACTTCGATACCGAAATTATTACACAGCGCGGCAAGCCCTCCGCTGAAGCCCGCGCCCGTCGCATTGAACTTCCACGCGCCTTTATAGCGATAGACTTCGCCAAGGACAATCGCCGTTTCGACCGTGAAATTTTCTAGTGGGAACGTTGCAACCTCTCCGCTAGCCCCGAAGATTTTCAAAGCCGCGCCGCGAATCATGCTGAAGTTTTGCCTGCGTTTATCGGCGTCGTAGATTGTCGCTGTCAAAGAGATTTTTTCGACGTGGCGGGGAATCCGTGAAAGGTCAATGTCAATCGCGTCGTCGTCCTTGTGCGTGACTGCTCCGGAATTGTGGCGGGCATTGCCGTAGAAAACAAAATCCTCGTCGCCCGCAACCTTGCCGCCACCGTCCGTCAGGAAAGCCGCCGTGTCAATTTCAAGTGCGCTGTCGGGGCGTTGAAACTTTATCGTCAAGAAATTTTCGTTGAGCGGAATCTTCTGCCCCTTGCTGAGCTGCATCATTTCACCTCCAAGGATTTATTACGATAGAAATTCATCACGATGAACAGATTCGCAATCAACGCGGCGTGCTTGCCTTTGAACTCCTCGTGAATGATTTTGTAGAGTTCATAGTGATTTAAACTTTTGAATGTGTCAAGCATTCCAGCAATCTGCATTTTAACAAAAATTTTCGTAACGTCAAAGCGGTAATTTGGATTTTGTGCAAAGAAGTCCTCCGCGTCCATGAACTCCTCCAGATAATCAAAGCCGCTCTTCAGCGGGGCAAGCCAAAATTTTATTTCGTCTTGCGGCGAACGTGTTACATGCGACCAAGAATTTTTAAGTAAACGATAAACGTAAAGGCGATTGGGCACGCACAGAAATGTTTTCGCCAAGCAAACGACTTTGAACGTCCAAAGCACGTCCTCGGAGATTTTAATCAGCGGAAAATCTATCTTGTTAGCAATGAGGAAATCCCGTCGCAAAAATTTTGACCAAGGTGACCAGCCGTAAAGCTTCTTCAAGAATTTTTCCACGCGAGCAGAAATGTCTTCTGGTTCAAGCGTCGGCTCATTAAGCTGAACGTTTGGTTTATTCCACGTCGCCTCATGAAAGTCTTTGTCCTCCAATAGGAAGCCTTGCTCCATGCACACCACATCAGCTTGATACTTCTCTGCATAGGCGTAAAGAGTTTCCAAAGCATTATCAAGGAGCAAGTCGTCGTTGTCCATGAAGAAAACGTATTCGCCGCGAGAAAACCGCAAGCCCTCGTTGCGCGGAATGGAAGCATTGCCCGTATTCATCGGCAAAGAAATAATCTTCAAGCGTCCACTGAACCGAGCAAGGTAACTGTCGGCAATGTCGAGGCTTGAATCGGTTGAGCAGTCGTCGACGATTATAACTTCAAAATCCTTAAGCGTCTGAGCTAAGAGACTGTCCAAGCACTCGCCAATATACCGTTCCGCATTATACAGCGGGATAATCACCGAGACTTTAATCAAGTCGAACCACCGACAATCAGTTTGCGGACAATATCAACGGGGATAATCGTAAACGCCATAGCCAAGACGAAAGCCCATTCCGTCATAGTCAAGCCGTAGCAACGAAGGATTGCGCCTCCAAGGTAAGTCATAGCGATTTGCACAACAACAATCATAGCCATGACTTTTAGGAAGCCAGTATTGCCGCCGATGTTGTCTAGAAGATTTACTCGGTCGGTGCGGGCGTTGAAGGCATTAAACACAGCCATAAAGATAAAGAACGCAAAGTAGCCGGTGAGGACGTAAACGCTATCGCCGCCAAAAGTGAAGTTGACGCCTTCGGGGTTGATGTCGCGGAAGTGGTCGCGGCTGAAGTCCGTAAGCAGGAAGACCAAGCCCATAGTGAAGCCCCATAAAGAACCAGTGCCAATCGCCGAGAACATGTAGCTGTTGATAATTTTCTCGTCGCGACGTTTGGGAGCCTCGTCCATGTATCTATCAAGAGCAGGTTCGCCGCCGAATGCCAGAGCCGCAAGTGTATCCATGACCAAGTTGACCCAGAGGATTTGCGTTATCGACAGCGGGTTTTCCAATCCGAGCAGAGGACACACGAACGAAATTAACACCGCGCCAACGTTGATTGTAAGTTGGAAGATTATAAACTTGCGGATTGAGTTAAAGATTGTGCGTCCGTAGAGAATTGCTTTACCGATAGATTTAAAGTTGTCGTCGAGGATAACAATTTCGCTAGCTTCTTTAGCAACTTCGGTGCCGCCGCCCATAGCAAAGCCAACGTCAGCCTTCTTGAGGGCGGGCGAATCGTTGACGCCGTCGCCAGTCATGCCAACGACTAAGTTTAATTCTTGCGCTAAGCGAACCAGACGACTTTTATCCGTTGGTAAGGCGCGAGCAATAACTCTGAACTTAGGGAGCTTCTGTTTAACTTCGTCGTCGCTCATCGCGTTGAGTTCAGCACTGGTTATAACAATGGCGTCGTCAATCTCAATTAAGCCCGCTTCCTTAGCAATCGCCTGCGCGGTCTCCTTGCGGTCGCCGGTAATCATGACGACTTGCACGCCAGCCGAGTGAACCTGTTCGATAGCTTTAATGGCGTCGGGTCTTACGTCGTCGCGAATGCCAGTTACGCCCACGAACGTCAAGCCGCTGTCGGGTATGTTGCCGTCCACAACGTCGCCTTCATACGTGACAAGGGCAAGCGTCCTTATCGCACGGTTAGCAAGCTCATCAATCTTATCGTTAATTGCGGTGGTCGAGGCGAGCTTTTGACGATTGCCGTCGGCGTCGTAATAGTAGGAGCATTTATCTAGCAAACGTTCAGGAGCACCCTTTATCAGCCATAAGTTGTAATCGCCGCTGACCTTCGCCATAGAATATTTCTTCGCGCTGTCGAAAGGTACGGTATCATCAACCTTGACATTGGGCGGAGTGTCCTTGCCGATTAAAAAGCCGAGCAACGCCCTATCCGTCATGTTGCCGCCGACAATCTTATCGCCCGTGATGACGGCTCCGTTGTTAAATCGAACACTCAATGACACGAGCGATTGAATCTTCTGGCTTAGCTTGTCGAAGGTGTCAGTAAAGGTCGCGGTGCCGTCTAGGAACGTGACGACCTCAAGCAAGCCTTTAGTTATCGTGCCGGTCTTGTCGCTGAATAGAAGGTTAAGACTACCCGCCGTCTCGATGCCAGAGATTTTACGGACAAGGACGTTGTCTTTAAGCATCTTGCCCATATTCTGTGCCGAGACGATAGCAATCATCAGCGGCAAACCTTCGGGAACAGCCATAACGATAATTATCACGGCTAGCATAACCGCTTCAACTAGGCTGTTAAGAAGGTTCATCCAGTCAGAGCAGAACGCCGCCATTAACGCGCCGTCGAAATTGTTTTGGATAACGATACGCTCGAACATGAACGCAACGGCAATCGCCACGCCGCCGATATAACCGAACTTGGAAATTTGCCCGGCAAGGTCTGTTAGCTTTATCTTAAGCGGGGTATCGCGGTCTTCGTCGATTTGAAGTTCGCCCGCAATCTTGCCGTAAACGGTGTTATCGCCGAGTGTGACTGTCCGCATAGTCGCCGAACCGCCCGCCACGACTGCCGCCCTAAAGACTTTGTGCGGGTTTAGGAAGTCGGTACTTTCGGCGGAGGCGGAATCGGTCGCCTCATCGGGCGCAGGAGTCTTAGTCTCTTCCTTAGCCTCGCCGTTTAGTATGGACTGGTCGACTTGTATTGAGCCGTCGATTATCACGCCGTCAGCCGGAATCTTATCGCCCGTCTGAAGTAGCACGCAATCGCCCATCGTTATTTCGTTAATCGGAATTTCCGTTACGACGCCATTGCGATAGACCTTGCACTTGATAAGCGACGCTTCGCCCTGCAACTTTTGGAATGCGCTCTCGTTCTTGTATTCGGAAAAGGTCGATACAAGCGTAGCCAGCAGAACCGCCATCGCTATGCCGACTGACTCGTACCATTCCGCCTTGCCCATGAACGCAAAAAACACGTTGAGCACCAACGCGAAGATTAAGATTTTAATTATCGGGTCGTCGAAATTGCCCTTGAGCTTGTCCCAGAAACCTTCGCGAGCCTGTTCGGTGATTGAGTTGTCTCCGAACTTCGCTTTTGCCTCTTGAACTTGCGCATCGGTTAAACCTGTGATTTTCAACTTGATACCTCCAAATTATTTCTTTAGCACGTCGCGGATATATTCTTCCACGACAAGCAAAACAAAGTCTTGACAGATTGTCGCTGTTTCGGGAACGTATTCGCGGCTGTAGGTTACGTTATCGGAAAGGACGCGAATCCCTATGAACGGCACGCCCACACTTTGACAAATCGACGCGGCGGCAGTCGTCTCCATTTCCTCGCAACTTGAGCCGTAAGTCTCGTGCAGGAAGTTCACATAGTCAACGCATTCAAGCCAAGCATCGCCCGTACCTATGACGCCCGATACAGCGTTAAACTCTTTGTGAGCGTTGGCGACTTTGAATGCGATATTAAGCAAGGTCGGGTCGGCGAAATATTCCGTGTAGGCTTGAAAAGTACCGCTTGCCTTGTCGTAGGCGTAAGTGCCGATATTCTCCTGCTTAGTCAAGTCAATGCCCGCGCCCGCCGCCGAATAAGCACTCCTGAACGCGGTGTGGTCGAAAGTGCGCTCGCCAATGACTATGTCGCCGATTTTCAACGCGGAGTCATGACCGCCCGCCGTGCCCTGATTGATGACAGCTATGGGATTGAACTTCCTAATAGCCAAAGCCGTAGACGCCGCCGAGTTCGCAACGCCAATTTCCGTCCGCACAACTACGACCGGATAATCTTTGTACGTGCCCGCCACGAACAGATAATTCAGCTCGCGATAAGCAACGGGATTTTTCAGCGCACGAATCAAAATTTCAGTCTCAGTATTCATCGCGCCTTCAATCAAAATCGGTCGAACGCGGCTTTTGTACTCGCCTTTAGCCTTTGGCAACGTCGCGTAGAATTTTTCTATGGTTACATTAAATTTTTCCGCTGAAATGTCTTCAACTTCGATTCCAGTGTCATTTGCTTGCGCCGGAGCCGTTACTAAGAATAAAATCGCGATTATCAGCGCAAAAAATCTTCTCATCTTATTTAAACCTCTGCGCCAGCTCTTTTAAGCCCGTATCTTTCGTTCCAGAGCCGATTGCGTTAAATTTCCACTCATCTTTATAGCGATAGACCTCTCCGGCAATCATCGACAGCATATCCGTATAATCATCGCTCAAATTGAACCGGCAAAGCTCTTCGCGGGTGTCATTGTCGATTATTCTGATGTAAGCGTTGTGAATCATGCCAAAATGCTGCTTGCGGCTCACTGCGTCGTAAATATTCACGACGAAAATCAATTTATCGTAGCGATTCGGGATTTCGTCGAGGTCAACAAAGATTTGCTCGTCATCGCCCTCGCCATCGCCCGTTAAGTTGTCGCCCATGTGTTTTATCGCCCCGC
>JACXWG010000029.1 GCA_014764605.1 Quinella sp. 1Q5
CG
The DNA here is from genome assembly GCA_014764605.1 of Quinella sp. 1Q5. GTDB lineage: Bacteria > Bacillota > Negativicutes > Selenomonadales > Selenomonadaceae > Quinella. The sequence goes on from JACXWG010000029.1 coordinate 3, forward strand.
AATCGTAATTGTTGAGGTGTGCGCCCATTGCAACCTTTTTTAGGTGGAAGCCGCCGTTTACCGGAAAATCAACGTCGCCGTCCTCGTCGATTATGTCGACGGGACAAAAAGTCCAGCCGTTGGTCTTTAGCGTTTTCCTGTGACGTTCGGTCGTCGAACGCGCCCCGCCGTAAGCAACATTCGCCTCGATAATCGTCGAGTTGGGAATTTGCGCTTGAAAGGCTTTAACCATGTCGCGCGGCAAAATGTTGGGACCGTTTGGTTCGCCCGTGTGGAGCTTGATAGCAACTTTGCCAGTGATTTGCGAATTGATTTTGTTGTAAAGTTCAATGAGGTGTGCGGCGTCAATCTGCTTGCTGAAATAAACCGTAGCTTTTTCGGCGGGAGGAATTTTATCAGCCTCTGCTACGTTTTGCGTAACTGCTACTTTATCCGAACAGCCCGCCAAGCCGCCTGTTAATCCGACAAGCCCCGTAATGCTCGCGAGCTTAACGAAATTTCTGCGCGTGAGTTTCATAACAAACGCCTCCTAAAAATACTTCAAGACGATTATAATTTATGAAGTTAGCTATAGGCAAGCAGTCGCAGTATATGACGCACGGACTTGAACAACATTCCGCGAAGAGTTACGCGCAAGCCGTCGCCCAACAGCTCGGCGCAATGATGATTGGTATGAACGCTGACAACGGCTCGAACATTGACTGGAGCAAGTTTTCAGCGATGGTCGATTACTCGATTGCTAAGAATATCAACGTGCCAGCCGAATACGCTGCGGACGAGGGCGGCTTCTACCTCATGACAAGTGCAGGCTTTAATCCCGGCGGCGGCGCGGCGGCTATGAATCGGCTTGGCTATTACGTGCGATACGAGACGACCAACATCTTGGAGTTCGACGCCCACGACAAGCCCGATGACCAAACCTTCAGCGACCACCCCGACACCGATAAGCGCGAAGCTAAGTTGGCGGAGCTGATGACTAACTACGGCGGCGGGCATGTCAAGGTTCGCAAGATTGACCGCGCCTATCAAGTCACGATTGACGGCTTGGAAGTCTTCTACTCAATGAACGTGGGCGACGACTCCAACAGCGCGGCGGCTAATGCTTACTACTTCGCGGGCGGCTTGTCACGGGCGTTCCATGATTACGATTCGATTGACGATTGGAACTTTCGACGCGTCGGCAATCAAACGGACTTCCTGAACGATGACTTTGCTTATCGGGAGCTTAGGGAGTTGTCGCTCATGTATAATCTTGGCGATAAGATTCAAACGGCGGTCAAGAAGGCTTACTACTTTGAAAGCCCGCGCATACGTCAGAGGATTCACGAGGCGGACGAGGCGCGCAAGCTTGCTTGGGCTAAGATAAAGGACGCCGCCGACAACGCCAAAGCTAAAGCCGCCATGCAACTGCGAATCAATGCCGACACCTACAACGACCACGGGCAAGGCGAACTTGCGCTTAAGCAGATTGAACGCGCCCTTAGTGCTAAGAATCAAGACGACGTGGCGGAGTGCCTAGGGATTCGCGGACGGGCTAAAGCGATTGTCGGCGACTATGACGGCGCACTTGTCGACGCGGACGCAGCTGTTGATAAAGACCCGGAGAACCTTTACAATTTCCTCAATCGGGCGGACGTTCGACACATGCGCGGCGAGCTTGAACTTGCTTTGGCGGACATTGACCGCGCCTTGACGATTGACGATAAGAATCCGATTGCTTACAAGTTGCAGGGCGACATCTTCGACGAGAGCGGGCAAGCCGATAAAGCCGAGTTGAGTTATCGTAAAGTCTACGAGCTGACAAAGAGAAATCCGCGAACCGTTCCGCTGAATTATCTGGAGAAGATTGACCCGCAGACGGCTGATAAGATACGCAAGAAGAAAGAGGAGGCTAAGCAAGATGATTGAACCGTTTGATAAGATGATTTTCGTGACGCGACCAGTTTTCCCGACGATTGAAGAAGTCACGGAGAAGCTTAAAGATATTTGGGCGGCAAAGTGGCTCACTAACAACGGACCTCAACACACGATGCTTGAACAGGAGCTTAAAGCGTTCCTTAAGGTGCCGTATCTATCGCTGTTCAATAACGGGACGATAGCATTAATGGTCGCCTGTCAAAGCTTGCGGCTAAGTGGGCAAGTCATCACGACGCCTTTTACGTTCGCCGCAACACCGCATGTCTTGAGTTGGAATAACATTGAGCCGATATTCTGCGACGTGGACGCCGAGACGATGAACCTTGACGCCGATAAGATTGAGTCGATGATAACGCCCAAGACAACGGCTATCCTGCCTGTGCATGTCTTCGGGATACCGTGTGACGTGGAAAAGATTCAGGAGGTCGCTGACCGCTACGGCTTGCGGGTTGTCTATGACGCGGCGCATACGTTTGGCGTTGAGATTGGCGGGCGGGGCATTGGGACGTTCGGCGATATTTCAATGCTGAGCTTCCACGCCACGAAACTTTATCACACGGTCGAGGGCGGCGCACTTGTCATGCACGACGAGAACACTAAGCAACGGATTGACCTGCTAAAGAACTTCGGCATAAAGAACGAGGAAGAAGTCGTCATGCCCGGCATCAATGGCAAGCTCGACGAGGTGCGGGCGGCGATTGGACGAATCATGCTAAACTACGTCGAGGGCGAACGGCTAAAGCGTAAACGACTGCACGAGGTCTATAACGAGGAACTTGCCGAGGTCGAAGGCTTAAAGCTCATGCCGAAGGTCGCCGACGATGTTAAGCTGAACTATCAGTATTACGTCGTTCGCATTGATGAAGAAGTTTTCGGGCGGTCGCGGGATTATGTCTACGGGGCGTTTAAGAACTTCAACGTTTACACGCGCAAATATTTTCATCCGCTGTGCAGTGAGTTCACTTGCTATCGTCAGTTGAGTTCGTCAAGCCCGGCTAATCTGCCAGTCGCCAATGTCATTGCTAAACAGGTCTTAAGCCTTCCGATGTATGGCGAGCTGACCGAAGACGACGTTAGAAAAATTTGCGCGATACTCAAGAGCTTTAGGAGCTGAGGAAATGTTTGCAAGGATACGGGCGATAAGTTCATACTTGCCCGCGACGATAGAAAACAATTCGGAGCTGGTAGATGCCCGCTTCATAAAAAAACTGGGCGTGCAGTGTCGACATATCTGCGATAAGGACGAGGCGGCGGGAGATTTGGCTTTTAAAGCCGCCGAGAAACTTTTTGCCGAACACGACATTGACCGCCACGAGACAGATTTTATCCTGCTGTGCACCCAACACCCCGACCACTTAGGGCCGCACACGTCAGGACACCTGCAACACCGCTTAGGCTTAAAGAAGTCCGTCGGCACCATGGACATTGCGTTGGGCTGTTCGGGCTACGTCTATGGGCTTGCAGTCGCTAAGGGGCTGATTGAGACTGGGCTTGCGAAAAAGATTCTGTTCATAACCTCAAGCGTCTACACGAAATATATCAACGTCAAGGACAAGGCGACGCGTCCTTTGTTCGGCGACGGGGCTACGGCTACTTGGATTGACGGCGGCGACAAGGAAAGTCTTTGGGCGTTCGTCTTCGGCTCGGACGGCTCGCGCTATGACAAGCTGATTATCCCGGTCGGCGGCAGTCGCCATATGCCCCGCGATAATCCCGAAGTCTTTTCCACGGACGACAACGGCAACTACCGTTCCAACTACGAAATTTTTATGGACGGCATGGCGATAACTTATTTCACGTTGCGTGAAGTGCCGCCGCTCGTCGACGCCGTGTTGACTTCCGCCAATCTTACGCGTGCCGATTTGGATTATTGCATCTTTCATCAAGCGAACAAGTTCATGATGACTTACCTTAGAGACAAGGCGGGCTTGAATGATGTTCCCTTCCACAACGACATATCCGCGACGGGCAATCTGGTTTCTGGTAGCGTGCCGCTTGCCATTGAACAGGTCGTTAAAGAAATCGGCGCACAAAGTTTAAAACGTGTCATGCTTGCGGGCTACGGCGTCGGCTTGAGTTGGGCTGGTTGCATTGCCGATTTGTCGGAGGTGATGTGATTGCCTAAAGTTAGTGTGATATTGACGAGTTATAATCATGCGGCGTACGTGGCGGCGGCGATTGATAGCGTCCTCAATCAAACGTTCACGGACTTTGAACTATTAATCGTCGACGACGGCTCGCAAGACAACAGCCAAGACATTATCAAAGCCTTCGACGACTCGCGCATAAAAATTTTCCTCTATAAGGAGAATCGCGGACCCGTCCTTGCCGTGAATGAGGCTATCAAATCTGCGCGGGGAAAATATATCGCTATTCATCATTCCGATGACCTGTGGACGCCCGACAAGTTAGAAAAGCAAGTTGCCTTCCTGGACGCCAATGAAGACTTCGCCGCTTGCTTTACGTGGGTTGAGTTTATCGACGAAAGAGGAGCTTTCTACGATCTTGACGACGACGACTTTTACAAAAGAGTTTTCGAGCAACCAAATCGCACGCGCACAGAGTGGTTGAATTATTTTTTTTATAACACGAACTGTCTTTGTCACCCCAGTGCAATGCTCCGCCGCGAAGTTTACGAAAAATATAATTTGCTCGACGCACACGGTTTTTGGCAGTTGCCAGATTATCTGATGTGGATTCGGCTTTGTTTTCACGAGGAACTTTTTATCTTGCCCGAACGCTTGACGAAATTTCGATTGCGACGTTTGCGACAGGAAAACTTTTCAGCGACGACTTTTGATAAAATGGTTCGCGGAGAATTAGAATATTTTTTCATTGCGCAAGAGGTCGCTAACAATTTCACGGACGATAAATTTTTTCTGCAGGTTTTTCCTGAAGCTAAAAAATTTTTGGTCGACGGGCAGATTAATCGCCGTTTCGCCTTGGCAAAACTTTATCTGGAGCGTGAAGGCATCGCCGCCTGCGCTGTTCAACTGGCAGGTTTGGAGTTCTTAAAAAATTTATTGAACAACCCCGCCAATGCCGCGCAGATTAAAAGACTCTACGGTTATGACGAAAAAATTTTTCTACGTGAAAGCGGCTCCTTTGACGTGTTTAATCTCGCCAAGAAAAATTCTATGCTCCACACGGAAATTTTTGTCATTGAGGAAGACGACTATATCTTTGCCGCTAAAAAAATTATCAACGTTGACGCCTCAAGAAAATTTTACGGACGAATAGAATTCGACTTGGAACGCCCGATTAAAACTCTGCGCTTCGACCCGGACACGAATTTTATTTCTGTCAAGATAAACCGCACGCTGATTAACGGCTTGGAGCAAGAGATTTCCTCCGACAACTCCAACGAAATCATCAGTGGTTTCCGCAGATTCTGGACGGAGGATCCGCAAATTGTTTTCCATGTAAAAAATCTATCTGGGCATGTGACCTTCGAGATTTTCGGCGAGACAGAAAAAAATTATCTCGACATTCTCTCCCGTAGCATAAAAGAGCTTTCCGAACGCAACAAGGAGCTTCTAGCAGAAAATCAACGACTCACACAGCTAAACGATTCAATTTTAAATCTCAATTCGTGGAAGCTAGGCAAAAAACTCCATTCGTTTGAAAATTGGTTGCAACTCGGCAACAAGGAGAAAATTCTTTCGTTGGCTCATTTTTTCTATCGCGCCTTACCATTTAGCGCAGAAAGAAAAGAAATGCTCAAGGACAAATTCTATACGACGTTTGCGCCCTTTCTGAAAAATACACAGCGTTATAAAAATTGGCAGTCCTCACGTCTGTTAATGGGCGCGACGTCGAAGAATAGAGCAAACTTTATTCAGTGGAAGGAAAATCTTTTTGGCGACGAACTGGAAACTCAGCCTGGCAAGATTGCAATTCAAGCGCACATTTTTTATCTTGACCTGCTCGACGAGATGGCGGCGTACTGCTCGAACATGCCCTATAAGTTCGACGCATTGATTTCTATCGTGGACGCGGCGGCGGAGGAAAAAGTTCGTGACACATTTAAAAAATTTTCCAACGTGGAGAAATGTATTGTACGTGTTGTGCCGAATCGTGGACGGGATGTAGCCCCGTTCCTAGTCGGCTTTGGTGACCTTCTGTCCAAGTATGATTTCGTGGCGCATATTCATTCCAAGAAGTCTTTGTACACTGGTGCAGAGCAACAGAATTGGCGCAATTATCTTTTTGATGCGTTGTTAGGCAAGCCAAAACTCTTGCGGAAAATTTTTAAGGCATTCGACGATAACAAGCAACTCGGTTTGATTTATCCTCAGCCGCCGCCGAATATTCCTTATTTTGCGTTCACGTGGCTTTCAAACAGAGAGATTGGACAATTCCTTTTACACCGGCTCAACGTCGCGCCTCCGAAGACTGTTTATTTTGATTTTCCGTTGGGTACGATGTTTTGGGCACGGGGCAAGTCGTTAAAAAAGTTTCTGGAGCTGGGCTTGACGTTTGAAGATTTCCCGCCTGAACGCAAGCAAAATGACGGAACAATCGCTCACGCTTTCGAGCGGTCAGTTGCACTCGTAGTCGCCGCAGAGGACATGGACTTCTACGAATACAATCCTGACAATGAAACTTATTCCATAAACGTCGGCATGAAAAATATTTGGCAGTATCTCAATCACAGCGTCAAAGATGTTTCCTACGTGGCGAGCAACGGACAAGTCGTGACATTTGATATTTTTGATACGCTGTTGATGCGCACCGTTGCCGAGCCTTACAACGTCAATGAAATTATTCAGCTTAAGGTTGAAGACTTACTTGGCAAAAGTTTTGACTTCCCGAAGATGAGGATTGCGGCGGAGCAAGATGCACGTCAAACTAAGGGCGGCGACGTGACACTCGACGAAATTTATAAAAGTTTTGCCGCGCTTACCAATCTTGACGACACGACTTGCAAAAAGATTCGTGAGCTTGAAGTTGCCACCGAGGTTGAACTAATCTTGCCACGCGCCGAAGTTGTCGGTTGGTTTAATGAACTTCGTGACTGTTACCATAAAAAAATTTGGCTTGTCTCGGATATGTACCTGCAGACGCCCGACCTTGAACGGCTCCTCAAAAAATGTGGCGTCATTGGTTACGACAAACTTTTAATTTCCTGCGAAACGGGTTTGCGCAAAGATACGGCGGCAATCTGGGAGCGTTTCATGCATGACGGATTCAATGCGCCAGGAAATTTGATTCATCTTGGCGACAACGAGACGAGCGATATTCAAATCCCAAGCGACAGAAAATTTTCCACGTATCACTTGATGAACGCGTTCAATCTTTTCACGCTCACTCCTTTTGGAAAAATGTTGGCAGAGCGTCTCGACGGCAAGAAGTCACTTTATGCGGGAATCCTCCTCGGCATCCTGCTTGCAAAAAAATTTCAAAGCCCATTCATTCTTAACTCCGAGATGAGCGAACGCCCTGGCAAGCTCGTTATGAAAAATTTCCGCGAGTTCGGTTATTGGTTCTTCGGCACGCCACTACTAACTTATATTCTGTGGCTGATTCAAAAGACGCGGGAAGACGAAATACGTCGATTGCTTTTCCTTGCACGAGACGGATATTTTCTCCAACCGCTTTATAAACTCGTGACGAAACTTTTAAACGTGGAGCCTTTGCCCTGCGATTATTTTTATGCCTCGCGTCGGGCTGTGACAGTCGCCTCCGTCAGCAATCTTTCTCAAACGGAAGACATCATAAAGCTTAATTTCAACGGCACGCTCAAGCAATTCTTCAACGCACGCTTCGGACTGAACTTGGGTGACGATACAAAAATCTCTCTGCCCAATGAATCGTTCGACCTAGTTAAGAAAGCTATCGAAGAGCACGCCGAAGAAATTTTATCGCACGCCTCGACCGAGCAAAAAAATTACAAAAAATATGTCGACAACCTTGGCGGCGAGTTCGATAAGGTTGGCTTGGTTGACATGGGCTATTCGGGCACAATTCAATATCATCTGCAACGACTCACGAAGAAAACTTTCACGGGCTACTACTTCGCGACGACTGCGACCAATCGTTTTGGCTCGGAGGCTCCAGACAGGATGCGCGGCTGTTTTACTGATAATGATGACTATCAGACAACTAAATCCGCTGTATATAAGTATCATCTGTTGTTCGAGAGTATTTTGACTGCCCCCGATGCTCAGCTTCAATACTTCGACGATTTAGGCAAGCCTACCTTCGGCGAGCCAGAGGCGGGACAAATTCATTTCGCGGACATTTTGGAGATTAACGAAGGCATTAAAGATTTTTGTTGCGACGTCTTGAAAAATTTCAGCGATATAATTCTGCGCGTCCCGATTGATAAAGATTTCGTCGATGCCTTAGTTGATTCTTTCGTTCGCGACGGCTTTATCCTTCCAAAGAAATTGCGAACCGTGTTTGATTTCGACGATGTGTATTGCAACAGCTTGCACGACAACGCATTTGATTTTTATCAACAGAGCTTGAGCTTATAAAAAAATCCCCGACGGCTGATTGGCTATCGGGGTGTTTGTTTATTGAGCGGCGAAGTCCAAGACGCGTTGAGGCATCTCGTCTTTGTCGCAAACGTTGTTGTGCAAAACCTGCGCGGTGTTCAATACGGCGAGATTCTTTGGAACCTTAGAACTCGTCTTTTTATTGAGTAGATTGATTTGCGCGAAGTCGTCAAGTCCGTCAATTGGTAGCTCCAGAGCTTCCAATACTGAGCTTGTAAACTTGTAGGGGCTGGCAGTCGAGGCACTAAGGACGGGTGTTAAGTCTTTGGTCTTGTTGCGGTACTTGCTTAGGGCGGCTATTGAAACCGCGCTGTGCGTGTCGAGCAGATACTTAAACGAACCGTAGACGCGTTGGATAAAAAGTTTGGTTTCGTCCTCGGTGACGTATTCGGCGTGGAAGATTTTATCGAGTCGCGCCTTTAAATCTTTGTCGATGACGTAGCGACCGTTAGAGTTAAGCTCCGCCATATATTTGCTAACCTGCCTGAAGTCGCCGCCAGTCTCGTGATAAAGCAGTCGTTCGAGATTGCTTGAGATAAGAATATCCATCGAAGGCGTTATCGTCTTGAAAAACTTTCGGTTGCGGTTGTAAACGCCAGTCGCGAAAAATTCCGTGAGGACGTTGTTTATGTTCGACGCGCAGATTAATTTTTTGACGGGCAGACCCATACGCAAGGCGTAGTAGGCGGCGAGAATGTTTCCAAAGTTGCCAGTGGGCACGCTGATAATAATTTGGTCGCCGAGCTTAATTTGTTCAGCTTTGACTAGTTCGAGATAACCGGCGAAGTAATAGACGATTTGCGGGACAAGCCGCCCCCAGTTAATCGAGTTCGCGGAGCTGAGCTTTACTCCTAGCTTGTCGAGTTCTTTACGGATTGTCTTATCGCCGAAGATTTTCTTAACGCCGTTCTGCGCATCGTCGAAATTCCCTTTAACCGCCGTGACATTGACATTGGAGCCGGCTTGCGTGATCATCTGCAGTCGTTGAATCTTGCTTACGCCGCCGTCGGGATAGAAGACCATGATTTTAGTTTGCGGCACGTCCGCGAAACCCGCCAAAGCCGCCTTGCCCGTATCACCAGAGGTCGCCACAAGGATTAATATCGTCTTCGTCTCGTCGACCTTTTTTAGAGCCATGCGCATAAGGTGCGGCAACATCTGCAAGGCAACGTCCTTAAAGGCGGAGGTAGGTCCGTGCCACAGCTCCATATTGCCGACGGGCGCGACGGGGTTTTTCATGTCTTGAATTAGGATTGCGACTGGTACCCGCGCTGTCACGTCGAACCAGTTATAAGCAAGCTCCGCGCATTCGCCTAGCTCGTCTTCCGTGTAGTCCGTTAGATACTTTCCGAGGAGCCACGCGGATAGTTGCTCGTAAGTTTTGCCCCTAAAGCCGTCGAGTTCTTCGAGTGTGACCTTAGGGATTTTCTCTGGCACGAATAGTCCGCCGTCCGCCGCAAGACCTCGGAGGATTGCTTCCGCGGAACTTATCGGTTTTATCTTTGAACGTGTGCTAATGTATTTCAATGTCGAACCTCCTTATCTAGTTTGCAATGAGTTGACTAAGATTATTACGCTGAGGACTGCCACGCCCGCGACCGCCGCTAATGGGTGGAAAGGTATCGGCGGCGACTCCAACGCGGACATTATCGCCGGCGGCACTAACACGACCCACGACAGCAACGCGAGCCATCGATTGACCTTCAAGACGCGGGCGACATTCACGGCGGCTTTTCGGATTGCCAAGAGACTTTCAAGCGTCGGGATTTCAAAATCAAGCTTGACCTCGTCCGAAGGAACCAACGAGCCGCCCGCTAACAAAAACGATACGTCGGCACTTCTAAGGGCGGGCAAGTCGTGCAGGTCGTTGCCGATTACCGCTACGATTTTTCCTTTGGCGCGGAAGATTTGAACTTCGCGAGCTTTGCCTTCGGGCGTCAAGTTCGTGCGTATGTTGTCAAGCGCAAAGTTCTTTGTTATCCAACTCGTCATCTTCTTTGGCTGAGCCGTCAACAAGAGCGTTTCAATCTTCTCCGCTTTCAACGCGTGCAGGAACTTAATCGCCTCGTCGCTTACCTCGTCCTTCAGAGCAATGACGCCGCGTGCTATTCGACCTGTGCTTACTAAAAGCGTCGTCTTACCTTTAACTAGCAGTTGGTCAATCTTCGTGCGAAGTTTCGCGCTTATCGACACGCCGAGACTTTCAAGCCAGGCGGGATTTCCCACGCGCATAATCGTTCCTCTAACTGTCGCCTCGACGCCGCAACCAGCCCGCTCCGTAAAGTCTTTGGACTGTTGTAATCGCAAGCCCCTAGCCGCCGCCGTGTCGTAAATCGTTCGCCCCAAAAGATTCTCCGCGTCCGTTTCGGTGCCAGCCGCCATTGCTAAAAGCGTTGGTTGGTTCAAGCCTTCGGGCACCAAGTCGGTTATGTAGTACTCGCCGCCCGTCAAGACTCGATTATAAGGCAAGGCAACAACTCCAATGTCCGTTAAAGTCTTCAGGGCTTCGGGCTTATTGGTCTTCACGCCGAGTTTTGAAATCTTCCTTCGCACAAGGTAGACGGGCAACGACGCTAAGGCTAAGCACACTGGAGAGAACGCTACGAAGATTGAAAGCCCCGTCATCAATGCCGCGTCGATTCCCCGCGTGAAGTACAGCCACGCCGCCACCGCCCCGCTTATCAACGCGTCGAACAGGAACAGAAAAATTATCCGCCGCATGTCATTGATTGACGACGTTGACGGGCTGACCGGCAAGCCACGCTTTGAGATTGTCCACGGCGATGTTCATCAGACGTTCGCGGGATTCCTTCGGTGCCCAAGAGATATGCGGCGTGATAAAACAGTTCTTAGCACCGAGTAAGGGATTATCGGCTTTAATCGGTTCCGTGCTCACAACGTCGACGCCCGCCGCCAAAACTTTTCCGCTATCGAGAGCCGCCCGCAAATCCTCTTCGACGACGAGACCGCCGCGGCTGTTGTTGATGATTATTACCCCGTCCTTCATCTTGGCGATATTCTCTTTGCAGATAATGCCTTCCGTCGACGGGAACAGCGGACAATGCAACGCGATAACGTCCGAGGCTTTAAAGAGTTCGTCAAGCTCGACAAAGGTACAGTCGCCGAGTTTGGTTCCGACTTCGCGCATTGAGTCGAACGCGATAACCTTCATGCCGAACGCCTGAGCAAGCTTACCCGTCGCCTGACCGATTCGACCGTAGCCGATAATGCCCATTGTCTTGCCGGCAAGTTCAATCAGCGGATAATCCCAGAAGCAGAAGTCTGGACTGCTTGCCCAACGCCCGTCATGCACGGCTTGAGAGTGATGAGCCACGTGATGACAAATCTCCAACAGCAGGGCGAACGCGAATTGCGCAACCGACTGCGTGCCGTAGGTGGGAATGTTCGTTACGGGGATATTCTTTTCCTTAGCCGCTTGAATGTCCACGACGTTATAGCCCGTGGCGAGCACGCCGATATACTTCACGTTGCAGGCGTCGAGGATTCGTCTAGTCAGCGGCGTCTTGTTCGTGATGACAATCTGCGCGTCGCCAATCCGAGAGATAATCTCCGCCTCGTCCGTCAAGCTCGTGCGGTCGTAAACTTTGCAATCGCCCAGAGCTTTAAAGCCCTCCCAGCTCAAGTCGCCGGGGTTTAGTGTGTAGCCGTCCAGTACAACAATTTTCATTTTTAAAACCTCCAATCAATAGAACGCAAGATAATTCGTCCATAACATTACAATGCCGCTGAAGACGCCCGCCGCCAACGCGATTGAGTTTTTGTGACGCATGGGCGGCAAGACTGATAAAGCACCGAACATCATCAAGGCAATCGGGATAAAGTATCTCCCTTGCACGCCGTCGACAACTTCAGAGCCGACTGCCGACCAGATTAAGTAATCGAACAAGAAAAACGCAATCGCTGAGACGGTAGCGGCGAAAATTAACAACGCACGTTCGCCGAGCTTGAGGTTTAAACCATTTGACAGCGCAAAGAAGATTATTATCAGCCCGTATGAGACGTAAAACCACGGCGGTAAAGTCACATTCCACAGGAAACCCCAGATGCCAATAAAGTGAGCAATATAACCCACCCACTGTTCTGCAAACGAATTCATCATCGCCGCAATAAATGCCAGCGGATGCTTCATGACGAAAATTTTTTGCGCCGCCGTGTTAGTCTCCGTGAAACCTATGTAATAGCTCGTGTAAAGTGCGGCGTCCGACAACTCAACCGACAGCCACGACCACGCGGACAACAGGAACAAGTTCAGCAGGAGAAGAGCCGCGCCCAATGCCCAAAAGCGGCTGAACCGTTCACGCGGTATCAATAAGTAAAGTAGCAGTATCGTCCCGTAAACCGACTTGGAACAGGCAAGCATTATCGATAAGACTACCAGCCCGACGAGTTCGCCGCGGGATAATCTTGCCGTCGAGTTCCTAAGCGACAACAGCCACGCCGCCCCCAATAAGCACACGCCGAAAGTCACCGCGTCCGCTGAAGTAGATGCCGCCTCGACTATGAACATTGGCATCATCGCTAGCAAGAAAATCAGCGGCTTGGCTTCGGGCAAGAACTTCATCGACCACCAGACGCACGCCGCCACGAAGAACAATCCGCTTAAGCCCATGAGGTAGAAGATTATTCCCGCGTTCAAGTTCAAAGCTCGCCCGATAAACGTAGCGACGGCTTGCGGCAGATAAGTTAGCGGAGGATAAACGCCCGTGTTCGGAATTTGAATCGACTCTTGCTCGTCAGCATTTAACGGCGTCGACAGGAAGGCTTGAATGTCAGCAACCGCGAAGGCGTGGACGTAGTGTCTACTGTTTGGGTCGGTGATGAAGTCGTCGGGCAAGAATGACACGGGAACTTCAGCGACGTAAACTTTATCGTTCCAAGCGTCGGCGGGTGCTCCGTCTAAGCAGAAGATTTTCCTAGCGCGAAGGTCTCCAAGGCTTGCGAATTCTCTTATGGTCATCGTCGGGCTAAGGAAGACGCCTTCGGAGATTTGCCAGGCTCGCGGAAGATGGTTTATCTCGTCCATAAGCTGATAAGGCGGGCGCATGAAACAAATCATCACTCCGAAGAAGATAAACACCGCGATAAAAATTTTTTCCGCGCCGAACGTTTCTATCCGTTGCTCTAGGTTCATCGTATCGCCTTCTTAACGCCGGTCTCCTCGAAGGATTTCATTTCGTTAAGGGCAGTCAACGCCGCCTCGACAATCTCTACGCCAATGCAAGCCGCCTCGCCGTCAAAGCCCGTCGGTGCTCCGTCGTCATTTTGGTAGGTAATCAACTGGTCGGCGTGCAGGATAAACGGTCTGACTTCGGGACAAATCTTTTCAAGGTAGCGGGCAATGATGTCCGCCGCGCCCCTATCGACGACGATAAGTGTCGAGTTATGCGCCGCCGCCACGAGTGCCCCGATAATCGCGCTTGTCATGCATTGATAAGCCTTCGGGACGTGTTGCAAAAAGTTTTCGGGCTTAAAGCGGAGCTTGCCTTTCTTAGTCAAAAGGGCTTCGGCAAAGGTGGCGTGGAGTTTCTCTTCCAAAAGATTGCTAAGGGCAGTTAGGGCGATAATCGGCGTATCGAAGGTGATTTCCTCGGCAAGGTTACGTCCGAAGTTGAACGCGACGTTAAGATTTTCATCGGGATTGACGACGCCTAAGAAAATTTTCATACCGAACGTTCGAGTTGTCGCGCTGAAGTCCATAGAAATATCGCGACGTGCCCCTTTAGCCTTCGGGTCGTAGTTATCGGGGTCGACAATCGACGGGCAATTCTCGAAGTTAGTAAAGGCAAGGGCGGCATGACGTAGCTTGTTAGTCGGTTGGTCTTCGTTGGCAATGCCCGCAACTTGAATGGCAATTTCTTCCAGATGTCCGAGGCTACCTTTGGGCTTGGTCAAGCTGTCGAGAATGTCGCGGCAATTAGTCATCGGTCTATCGTGGAGACGTGGCATCGTCCGCAGATAAAAGTTAAACGTCCTGTCCGTCGCGGCAATAACTTCATCGCCCTCCGCGCCCATAACATGAACCGCCATAGGATAAGCGCGGGGAATGTTTAGCGTCTGCGTGCTGAACGGCAACTCGATACTTTCCATGCGGTGTTCGCTTACATGGAAGTCAAGCGGTATCTCCTCAATCTGAATTTCATCGCCAAAAAGCTCTTGCACGTCTTCGATTGAGTCAAGCCCTTCTACGCCGTCAAGCCCCAGTTGCTTCTTGAAAAGTTCAAACTCGCTCTCCTCCTGTACAAGTTCGCCTTCAAAGTCAGCATCGGGGCCACACACGAAGATATAAACCAAGTTATCGAGAATCCTAGCAGCGATTGACGAACCGATTGCCTCGCCAAGTGCCAAATCGAGATTGAATAGCGGCTTAAGGTGGAGGTGCTCAAGAATCTTTTTATGCCCGACTTCGCGCCCGACGTGAGAGGCGATAAGACATTCCGTCGACTGCGGCAAAAGTTCTTCGGCAACGAGCGCGGCAACGGCTGTATTGAAACCGTCAAGCATGACAACGCATTGATGATGATACGCCGCGATAATCACTCCCGCCATAGCCCCGAACTCGTAGCCACCAACCTTCGCCAGCACGTCAAGCAGACTATTGCGATTGGGCTTGTTGACTTCAAGAGCACGGCGGACGATTTCGACCTTGTGAGCAAACTTATCGTCGTCAATGTTAGAGCCGCGCCCCGTGACTTTTTCGGGCGGCAGGTTCAGATAAGCGGCAGTCATAGCAGCGGCGGCGGTTGTGTTGCCGATTCCCATTTCGCCGATAAGGAAACAATTACAGCCCGCCGCGATTGCTTCCTCCGCTAGCGTCTTGCCTATACGCACGGATTGCATTGCCTGTTCAAAAGGCATCGCGGGTTCCTCGGCAATGTTCTTAGTGCCGCGAGAAATTTTTCTATCGACAAGCCCCGGCAAGTTTGCAATGTCCGCATCCACGCCCACATCAACGACGTAAAGTTCAGAGTAAGCGAACTTAGCAAAGGCATTAGCGGCGGCTCCGTCCTCAACAAGATAGTTGCGAACCATATCAGCGGTCGTGGCTTGTGGGTATGCACTGACATTTTCCTTGGCGACGCCGTGGTCAGCGCAAAATATGAACGTGCACTTCTTCGACTTGCCGACAGAGCGATAAAGCTCGGCAACGTGAGTAAATGTCATTACTTACCCCTCCGCACCAATTTTTTTACGACTTTGGCTCCGGCGTTCTTCACCTTGCGCAAAGGGGCGACGCGTATTTTTATCTTAGGTTTCATATCGCGTTCAAGTCCGAAGTCTCCGCGCTTGAGGGAAGTCGACTTTATCTTATCTGGGCGGAAGAAGTTGCGAATGACTTTGGCAAGCTCTTCGGTGTCGTCGGTATCAGAGCAAGTGAAAATATCTGCCGCGACGTATCGCAACTCTTTGTAGACGTGCAAAGCCACATGACCTTCGTCGAAGGCTCCGATAATCGAGAAGTGCTCCTCGTCGATAAAGTCGGCAGTCAGGCTCGGCTCCTCCCCGATGACGTTTACTAACGTGGCGTTTATCTCGTCGACATTGCTAAGCCGGCTCGTGTCGCAGTTGTATAGGTCAAGAGTCAGTTGACGTGCTAGAATCTTCATGTTGTCCTCCATAAAATTTTTTTCGCGCCGATTATAGCAGGTATCGACAAGTAGCGCAAAAAGAATTACAATCGCCGGCATGAGTAAAAAGATTTTTTTAATAGCGGGGACGGCGGACGGTCGAAAGCTCGCGGAGCTCTTGTCGGAGAAAAATTTTGACGTGACGGCTTCGGTTGTGAGCGATTACGGGCGCAAGCTCTTGGAGACCTGCGCGGGCGTTGCGATTAATGACAAGCCGCTTGACCGTAACGAGTTGGAAAAGATTCTTCGGGCGGAAGGATTCTCTTGCCTCGTCGACGCCAGCCATCCCTACGCCCAAAATATTTCAGCCAATGCAATCGCCGCTACGAAGTCCGCGCAGATTCTCTACGTTCGATACGAGCGGGCAGAGGTCGCCTTTGACTACGAAAAAATTTTCCACGTCGACAGCTACGAGACGGCAGCGGTTAAAGCCTCCGAACTCGGCAAAAACATTTACCTGACGACGGGTAGCCGGAGCTTAAAAATCTTCGTTGACCGGCTTAAGGATTGCAACTTAACTGTTAGGCTTATTCCAACCGCCGAAGTTTTGACGCAATGTGAGCGGCTCGGCTTGACGCCCAAACAAATCGTCGCCATGCAAGGACCCTTCTCGACCGCCCTTAACGTTGAACTGTTCAGGCACGCAGACGCAGAAGTTATCGTCACGAAGAATAGCGGTCAAATCGGCGGCGCAGACACTAAACTTGAGGCGGCGAAATTCTTAGACTTGCCCGTCGTCATGATTGACCGCCCGAAAATTTCCTACCCGAACAAAGCTGAGACTTTCGACGACGTGTTGAGATTACTGGAGGAGATTAGATGAAGAAATGCACCGTTCAAATTGTTGCGGACGCCGTTAATCGATTGGCACCGCGTCGCTTGGCTGAGGAGTGGGACAACCCCGGACTTTTGGTCGGCGAGCCGTCCGCCGAAGTACAAAAAGTTTTCGTTTGCTTAGACGTACTAGACGAGACTATCACGCAGGCTATCGAAGTAGACGCGCAATTAATCGTCGCTCACCACCCGCTTATCTTCCACGCGATAAAAAATGTCCGCTTTGACTTGCCGCATGGAAGAAAGCTTGCCCGCTTGATAAAAAATAATCTGGCAGTCTTCGCGGCGCACACGAACCTAGATACGGCGTCGGGTGGCGTCAATGATGTATTGGCTAAGCTGATTGGTCTAGTCGATGTTAAGATGTTCGGCGACGAAGAATTTTCATTGGGGCGGCTCGGAACTCTCGAAACGCCGATGACGGCTCTTGCCTTCGCCCGCCACGTCAAAAAGGTTCTGAACGCTGATAACGTCCGGCTCGTCGACGCGGGAGACTTTATGATAAGCAAAGTCGGCTTGTGCGGCGGAGCGGGCGCGGACATTATCCAAAAGGCGAAGTTCTTCGGGGCGCAAGCGTTCGTTACGGGCGATGTTAAATATCATGAGGCTCAAGCCGCCGTCGAAAACAAAATTCACGTCGTAGACGCGGGACACTTCGCTACAGAGTTTCCGATTGTTCACGTGCTCACCGAGTATCTCAAAGCCGAGTTGAAGTCTTTCGACGTGGAGATTGTGGAGAATACGACCGCTAAAGATTTTTTCTCGACGATTTAACTTGACTTAAAGCAGACTTAAGCTGATAGACTTGCTACAGAAAATTTTTGGTCGGAGGAATGCTCGATGACGATTGGCGAAGTCAGTGAGAAGTACGAGATAACGACGGACACGCTTAGATATTATGAACGCATAGGATTGATTCCGCCGGTGCCGCGCAAGAAAAATGGAATCCGCGACTACGACGAGGTGGCGTGCGGTTGGGTGTCGTTTATCAAGTGTATGCGCAGTGCCGGCGTTCAAATCGAGGCGTTGATTGAGTATGTCTCGCTAATGCAGGCGAACACCGGACTTGAACGGCGCAAAGAAATTTTAATCGAACAACGCGCACGGCTCCAAAAGCAGGCGGAGCATTTGCGCACAACGATTGAACGTCTTGATTACAAAATCGAACACTACGAAGAACTGATGCTCAAGCACAAGTAAAACTTGCTCGCAATAAAAAATCCCGGCAGACGTCGGGATAATTTTTTTAGTCACCAGCTTCAAGCAGACTCTCCATTAGGTCAAAGGGGTCGTCCATGCCGTTGAAATGTTCAAAGATCATTTGCCTATAGTCACCCGCATGGTCAAAGCGTGTCGTGAACCAGCCGACTAACTCAATCAAAGCTTTCTTATCCGAACCCTTGAGCGTCGCGGAGAAAATCATCAGCTCAAAGAGTTTGTATTCGGCAACGAACGCGGCGAAGTTCTGCATAAGCCGCCCCTCGAATCGCCACGGGAAAATATTTAGTATCAGCTCGTTGACGAGATAATTTTCAAGGAAGGTCGAATGCTCAGCAAGAAAACTTTTTTTGTCTGGAAGAGGTCGAAGCGTCTCGGCGGCGGTCTGAATAATTTCTTTATCCTTTGGCAAGGTCTCTTCGTCAGCAAACTTCTTTAAAAGCTCCGACATCAGCCGAACGAACTTATCCGCGTCGAAGGAGATACTTTGCAACATCAACGGAATTTGCTCTGCCAGAAACTTTTTCGACTCGTAAGCGGCGATTAGTTTCGTAAGAGCCGCCGCGTTGAAGTCGGAAAAGATTTCTTCTAGCCTATCGACGAAAAAGTCTAGGACGATTAACCGTTGGTCGATTGAAAGCGTTCGTTCCTGCAGGATTGAAATCATCGCAACTTGTATCTCGATTATGTGCGCCCTTAGCTCGTCGGTTGCTTGGATTGATTGCAAGAAGACTTTTCCGCTAGGCGAGTGAACCTTTTCTGGGACTTCGATGAATTCAAAAGGCATTGGCTTTGAATTGAATAGAATCAGCTCCGCCGCCACGGGACAACTTAGCGTCAATGACCGTTCAAAGAATTTCCCGAAAGCACTTGTAACCCTAGGATAAGTCGCGCACGTTTGGGATAAAAACTTTTCGCCGTGCTCAAGCTGAATGCGGCACAAATGATTTTCGTTGAGGAAGGGACAAGCCTTGCCGCCGAGCCTGATTAGGTACTCGCCCTTGTCGGCGTTGAATTGCAAGTGCGAAGTGATTTCCTGCGAACCGAGCTTTGAATACTGCTTGTAAGTGTCTTTGTCGATGAAAATATTCCAGCCCCTGCAACAATGCGCCGAGCACTTGGAGCCGTCGCATTTGAACTGTTTAACGTACTGCGGTTGAAAATAAAAGTATTTCTTTTTCACGAGCTCACCTGATTTTTTTCGGGCAAGTATATCACGCAGGATTTTCTTTGTCACTTGACGTCGAAAAAGTTGCAAGATATTATACGGCGCGGGAGGGCGGCAGTTGTGGAAAAATATTATATGGCGGCGATGGGTGGCGCGGAAGGTTTCGGAAACAAGAGCATTGCCCATTTGGTAAAAGTCTTCGGCAGTGCAAAGGCGGCGTGGTCGGCTCCTGTGGACGAGCTTATAAATTCCGGCGTTCGCAAGAATTCTATCGGAGCCTTTATCACATTCCGTCAAGGACACCCCGACGCGCCTGATAAACTAGTTGGCTATTGTGAGCGGCAGAAAATAAAGTTGTGCTGTATCAACGATGAAGACTATCCGCCAATTCTCAAGGAGATAGATACGCCGCCGATGTTTTTTTATTATCGGGGAACACTTCAGCCCAACGCATTCAGGATTGGTATCGTCGGTTCGCGGCATAACACAGCCTACGGACAAAGCGTTGCCTTGGAACTCGGCGAACAGCTTGCGGCGGCAGGTCTAACGGTCGTAAGCGGCGCGGCTCGTGGCATTGATAGCTTTGCACATCGCGGAGCCTTAAAGGCGGGACGGACGGTTGCTGTCTTGGGTTGCGGGATAAATTATATCTTCCCACGCGAGAACAAGAAGCTTTTCGAGGAGATTGCTGAACGCGGCGTCGTCCTCAGTGAATTCCCGCCGAACCTTAAACCCAATCCCGGAACCTTCCCTACGCGCAACAGGATTATCGCGGGACTAAGCAAGGGCGTTATTGTCGTGGAGGCTGACTTCAAAAGCGGCGCACTAATCACTAGCACTTATGCCGGCAACTATGGACGGGACGTGTTCGCCGTGCCTGGGCAAGTCTATGCAAAGATGAGCCGCGGTTGCAACGAATTGATTCGAGACGGCGCGACGTTGATTAAGGGTGCGCAAGACATTTTGAACGAATACAACCTTGCCACAGCGGAGAAAGCCATTGATAAGCCAGAGCCGAAAATTACTTTGGAGGGTGTTGCGGCTAAGGTATTTGAGATGATCCCCTTTGACAGATACATCACGGACGAGGAGATTATTGATAAGCTTGACGATATAAACCCTAGCGAGTTGCCGAGTATTTTGCTTGAGCTTGAGATGAATGGTTGCGTCGAAGAGGACGCTGGACGATACAAACGCAAGATTGGAGGTTAAACAAGTGGCAGAAAAAGTTTTAAAGTCGCTGATACTCGTCGAGAGCCCAGCGAAGGCAAAGACGCTTAGAAAATTCGTCGGGCGGAATTATTCGGTGCTATCGACGGACGGTTTTTTAAAGGACTTGCCTAAGAGTCGAATTGGCGTTGACGAGGCGAGCTATCAGCCCGATTATATTACGGTACGCGGCAAGGGGAAGTTGCTAGCCGAACTCAAGCGCGAGACATTGAACGCCCGCAAGATATTTATCGCGACGAATCCCGATTGGCAAGGCGAATTCTTAGCGCGGCAGTATTGCGAGGTCTTCGGAATCAATCCGCTAAGCCATTGCCGAATCACGTTGGACGAGTTGACTAAGCAGAGTTATAAGGCGGCGTTTGAGGCGGCGCGACCGATTGACGACAAGTTAGTGGACGCCTTCCAAGCTAAGCAACTGATTGATAAGTACGTCAGCCACAAAGTCGGGGAATATCTTTCGCGAGTGATTTGGCGCGGCGTGAAGGTCGGCAGGTTCCGTGCCATGCTTTTAAAGCTAATCGCAGAAGAAAAGCCC
Organism: Quinella sp. 1Q5; assembly: GCA_014764605.1. Classification (GTDB taxonomy): domain Bacteria; phylum Bacillota; class Negativicutes; order Selenomonadales; family Selenomonadaceae; genus Quinella. Next base: position 21,054 of record JACXWG010000029.1, read on the forward strand.
GCGCAGAAGTCATTGACGATAAAGAAAGACTTAACGTCGACGACACTACAGGCACTCGCCGTTAAGGAGCTGAACTTCTCGGCGGGGCGAACACGGTTTATAGCCGGTCAACTCTATGAGGGAATGAACTTCGATAAGGATGGTTGCGCGGGGCTGATAACCTATCCGCACGGAATAGAAATTGCCTTGACGAGCGAACGCCGCAACCCCGAAGCCGTTAAGCAATATTTGACTGATTATCAGTTCCGCTTATATAGCTTGATTTACTCGCGGCTCACAGCGAAAGCTTCAACTACTCGGATTGAACTTGACGGCACGACGAACGACGCGGCGTTGATGGCTAAGTTCGATAAACTCGGCGTGGATTGGGCGGAGTATTACGCAGGCGGCATTGCCAGCTTGATTAAACGCAAGTATATCACGGCGGAGGATTCGACCTACAAAGTCACTGCGCTTGGGCAACGTGTCCTTGACGCCCTTAACGGATTCTTCGACGATGTATTCAATGCTAAGGCTTATAACGATGTCACCGCGCAGATTCACGAGGTCGCGGACGGGAAGACGCCAAAGCTCTCCGCGATTGAAAACTATTGCACGAAATTTAATGCCGCCTACGATAAGGCAATGGCTACGCTCGGCGAGGACGCTAAGCCAAAGGAAGAACCTGTCGTTGAGTCCGATGAAGTTTGCGAGAAGTGCGGACGCAAAATGTTAATCAAGCACGGTCGCTACGGTATGTTCTTAGCTTGTTCGGGTTATCCGGAGTGCAAGAACACGAAGCCTTTGCTTGAGCCGCTTGATAAGAAATGTCCGAAGTGCGGCGGGCGTCTGGCGAAGCGTTCCTTGCAACGCGGCTTGATTGTTTATTGCTGTGAGGCGTGCGGCTTCAAGACGTGGGACGAGCCGCAGGCGATGACTTGCAAAGAGTGCGGGTCGACAATGTTTGTGCACAAGTTCAAAGACCGTGCGCCGATGTTTTATTGCGGCAACGAGAATTGTCCGACGCGAGCGAATCACCCGATGAATAAAATCTTAGCGGATATAAAACGACGTGCCGAAGTTCGCAAGGAACGTAGGGAACGCAAAGCTTTGGAGGCGAAGTCGTGACGGTTCATGTTATCGGAGCAGGGCTTGCTGGTTCAGAGGCGGCGTGGCAGATTGCTAAACGCGGCGTCGAAGTCGTCTTGCACGAGATGCGCCCGACTAAAAAAACTCCCGCGCACAAGACCGGAAGCTTTGCCGAACTCGTCTGCAGTAATTCTCTTCGGGCGGCGGGTTTAGCTAATGCAGTCGGCGTGCTCAAAGAGGAAATGCGGCGGCTCGAATCGGTTATAATGTCTGCGGCGGACGCGGCTAAAATTCCTGCGGGTGGGGCGTTGGCTGTTGACCGTGATGAATTCGGGCGGCTCGTCACCTCCAAAGTTAAAAGCGTCGTTCCGTTCGTTGAGGAGGAAGTCATGAGCCTTGACGCCTTGGACGGCATAATTATTATCGCCAGCGGACCTTTGACGGAAGGTAAGCTTGCCGAAGAGATTAAACGACTTACGGGCGGCGATGATTTCTACTTTTACGACGCGGCGGCTCCGATTGTCACTGTGGATTCAGTTGACTTCGCTAAGGCATTCAAGGCGTCGCGATACGGCAAGGGCAACGATGATTCCTACATTAACTGCCCGATGACCCGCGATGAATATCTTGCCTTCCGCGCTGAACTGATTGCCGCCGAGAAGACTAAGCCGCACGACTTCGAGGCGGAAATTTTCTTTGAAGGTTGCTTGCCCGTGGAAGTCTTAGCGGCACGCGGCGAAGATACTTTGCGCTTTGGTCCGCTTAAGCCCGTCGGCTTGACTGATAGGACTGGTTCGACGCCTTATGCGGTCGTTCAGCTTCGGCAGGACAATCGAGAAGCGACGCTTTATAACTTAGTCGGCTTCCAAACGCATTTGACTTGGGACGAGCAACGGCGCGTTTTCCGAATGATTCCAGGGCTTGAGGCGGCGGAGTTCGTGCGCTTCGGCGTCATGCACAGGAACACTTACATTAACTCGCCGAAGGTCTTGTTGCCGACGTTCCAATTAAAGAACGCGCCTAAGATATTCTTCGCGGGACAAATCACGGGCGTTGAAGGTTATGTCGAGTCTGCGGCGTCGGGGCTGATTGCTGGCGTCAATGCGGCACGCCTTGCAAAGGGTTTGGAGCCGCTGACCTTCCCGCCGACGACTTGCCACGGAGCCTTAGCCAATTACATAACGACAGCCGTCACGAAAGACTTTCAGCCCATGAACGTAACTTTCGGACTGTTGCCGCCGCTTGAAGGTCGCACGCCCAAAAAGTTTCGTAAGGAAAAACTAGCAAAAAGGGCATTTGACGACTTAGAACGCTTCATTGCACAAGGCGGAAAGTCTTGTTAAGGAAAATGTCTGGGACGCCTTGAGCCTTTAAAATAATCTGGAGATGACCGCTACCCTTTGCGGGCGAGGCAAGCTGATTGCCAAGGGGAATTTCCAAATCGAACGACTGACCGTTTGCAAGGGCGGGCACGTCGAATTTTTTTTTGTCCTTGCCAATGTTTACCGCGACGCTCGGATTGATTAAATCCTTGCCGCTGTGATTCTCAATGCGGAGGCGTGCTTGCCAATCGCTAGGGAAAAGGAACTGCCCGAACTTATCCCGCGACCACGACTGCCAGCCGTAAAGATAAAACGTATGCTCCTTGCCAGTTAGTTCGCCGTTAATGAAAAGTTTCAACTCGACTTCGCCCGAAGGCTTTTCCTCCTGCTGAACGGGCGGAGGCTTCGTCTCTGGTAGTGGCGTTAGCGTCGGCAAATTTATTTCGGGCAAGTTAGTTTGCGGGAGCGTCGGCAACTCAAAAATTTTTTTTTCGGGCTTAGGCTGTTCGATAGGCGCGGAAGTGTTTTCTTCAGGCTGAAGCACTTCGACGGACGCGGAAATATTTTCTTCGGACTTAGGCGGCTGATGATGTTCTAAGGTTCGTGGCAAAAAAAATATCGTAGCTCCGACGATTGCGGCGGCGATAACTTGCCACGGCTTTGACGAACGTTTACTTGCTAGAACTGCCCGCCGTAGCTCCTCGACGGATTGGAAACGTTGCGCCGGCTCCAAAGCTATGCACTTGTCTAAAACTTTTTTAAAGCGTCCGTCGTAATCCTCGCCGAGCAAATTTTTTATCGTCATGCCGAGCGCGTAGATGTCACTGCGTCTATCCGTCTGCCCGAAGTCAAAAAGTCCAAACTGTTCCGGCGGCGCATAACCCCGCGTGCCCATTAGCTCCGTATCCGCTGTACTCTCTGGCTTAAAAAAGCGGGCAATGCCGAAATCAATCAGCTTAACGACTTTTTCCTCCGTGAGCATGATGTTTGACGGTTTGAGGTCGCGGTGAATGATATTTCGTTCGTGAAGTATGCTAAGACTATCGCACAGCTGTAGCAGAATTTTTTCCGCTAAGCTCTCGTCGAGCTGTCGATAAATCAAGAACTCCTCAAGCGTCTGCCCGTCAATGTGCTCCTCGACTACGATTAATTTGCCGTCTCGTTCAATGAGCCGATAAATTTGCGGGACGTGCGGCGAATTCAGTTCCTTTAGCGTCTTGTAAATCGGCAAGGAATTCCAAGCGCGTTGCTTCATGGTGCAAAGCCGCTTTGCCCGCTTGTCGTAGACGACGGCAACGAATCCTTGCTCGGAACTCTTCAGCGTGTCGACAAGCTCGTAAGTGTCGCCCAAATATCGTTCAAGGGAATCCATGCCGCCGCCTCCTTGTAAAAATCTTGTCGGCATTATATCATTGAGAAAATTTTTGGTCGAGGTGAGTTGTCTTGTTCAAATTCGGAAAGAGCACGGGCGAACTATTCACGGAGCTTAAAGAGGAAAAGAACCTTCAGGGCTGGCGAACGAATAACCGCGAAGAATTTACTTTGCCGCTTAGCGAATACTTGGAAAAAATCCTAGCCGATAAGAACCTAACTAAGCAGGAAGTCATCGAGTGTTCGGGCTTGAATCGGGAATACGCTTATCATATCTTTTCGGGCAAAAAGAAAAACCCTTCGCGCATTAAGCTTTTGACATTAGCAATCGCGATGGGCTTAAGTTTGGACGAGGTACAGTATTTGTTGCGGTATGCTGGACATGGTGCCCTATATCCGCGAAATAGCTGGGACGCCGTGATAATCTCGGCTGTCGAACAAGGACTATCCGTCATGCAGACGAACGAGCTTTTGCACAGCCTCGGTGAAACGATTTTGCTTGAGTGATTTCATTGCGTAAACATGAGCAACACGCTAAATGCTATCGTGATAAGAACGGAGTAATCTTTTTTCTCTTGGGTTGAAGCGTTTGAATTTATTATACCGACGAAGAAATAGACAATCCACAAGAACAGCCCCAAGACCGCGCCGCCTAAAATTATCCAGATGAAAAGCGTATTGTAGCCTTCGTAGCGCAGGTTATAAGCGTCAAAAAAATTTACAACAGACATTGCCCATGTCATCGGCGTGTAATCGAATATGCCGCCGCCCTCTTTGATTATCGGGTAGCTGAAAA
>JACXWG010000079.1 GCA_014764605.1 Quinella sp. 1Q5
CACTGCTAACGGCAAGCCAATAACCCTTGCACAGCTGAAAAAACTTTGCGCGAGCTTAATTGACGTTCACGGGCAGAATAAAAGCTTAGAAATCCTTCGCGAGGACAATATTTATCGGCTAATCGACGACGAACAGATTTTTTCCGAGCTAAAGGAGTATCAGCGGCTGTATCGTGCGCTTAATTCAAAGATTCGTGAGCTTGCAGATAAAAAATCGGCGCGAAATGACAATTTGCAACGGCTGGAGTTCTTGCGTTGGCAGGAAAAAGAAATATCTGCGGCACGACTTAAGCCTAACGAAGATGAAACGCTTGACGCGGAGATAAAAAAGCTTTCACACGCCGAAAAGATTACCGAACACGTTAAACAGTCCGCGATGATACTAAATGACGGCGATTACGATGTTTTGACGGCGTTGGCTCGTGTGGAAAAGCATTTGGACGACGTGACACGCTATGACGACAAGTTGAACTCGGCACGCAAGCTTTTGGAGGACGCAAGGATTAATTTGCGCGAGGCTTATGAAGAAATTCGCGATTATGGCTCAAGTTTGGACTTCGCGCCCGAACGACTGGACGAAATTCAGGAGCGAGCGGACGTTATTTATAATCTCAAGCAAAAATACGGCGCGTCGGTCAATGAAATCCTAAAACGGCTTGATTCAATACGTGCTGACATTGCGGCGGCGGAAAATTTTGATTCGGACGTTGAAGAATTGCAAAAAACTATCGCGGAGCTTAACCAACAAACCAAATCACACGCGGAAAACCTTCTGCAACTGCGAAAAGCGGCGGCGAAGACCCTAAGCAAGGCGATTGAGGCGGAAATTAGGCGGCTGGGCATGGAACACGCGCAATTTGAAATCGTAATCGAATCAGCAGATAAATTTTCATTAAACGGCGGCGATAAAGCAGACATTCTCTTTTGCGCGAACGTCGGAGAGGAAAAATTATCGCTGTCAAAGGTCGTAAGCGGCGGCGAACTGTCGAGAATCGCTTTGGCGATAAAAACCGTGACGGCTGGGCGCGATAATTCGGCGGCAACTATGGTATTCGACGAAATCGACACGGGATTAGGCGGAGTCACGGCAAAAACAGTCGCGGAGGCAATCGCAAAGGTTTCAAGCGGTCGGCAAGTCTTATGCGTCACTCATTTGGCACAAATCGCGGGCATGGCGGATATTCATTTGCAAATTTCAAAATCGGAGCTGAATGGACGCACGATAACCAAAATCACGCGCCTTGACGAATCCGAACGCGTAAAAGAGATTGCTCGCATGGCTTCGGGCGAAGAATCCACAATTTCAATCGATAACGCCCGCGAAATGATTTCTTCCGCCAATAAATTTAAGAGGATTAATAAGTTTGGTAATGCTTGAGAGGAAAAACGCTATGAAAACGCAGGCACCTAAAAAAAATACTCTCGTGAAGGCGGCAATCGCCCTTCCCATAATTTTAATCATAATCTTCGCGGGAATCTATTTTAACCTCTCTGGCATCTTCCGCGACGTGCCAAAAGTCGAAGTTCAACCTCGAAATACCTTCAAAAAGACTTTGCACGTTGTCACCGACGTCGATTACTCGCCTTATTCCTACGTTGACGAGAATGGCAGCTATCAAGGCTACGATGTGGAGCTGATTAACGAGATTGCTAACCGTTTGCAGATGAATCTTGACTTGACGCTTATGGATTGGAACGACGCTAACAAAATTTTCCTCAGCGGCGGCGCGGATATTATCATGAACATGGAAAGCGACCTGATTATCAACAATCCGAACATAATCGCCACGCTTCCGACGACTGAAAAGCAATATGTCGTTTACGGGCGGAAAAATATTTCGTCAGTCGCTGAACTTTACGGAAGGCGCGTTGCTTCCTTGCACAAAATGCCCGGTCTCGGTCTCGACGATGAAATTTCCTACGTGCACTCCTATAAAAAGATTTTTGACGGACTAAAGAGCGGTGAATACGAATTTGCAATCTGTCCAATACAAGTTGGCGGCGGTTTCGTCGATAAACTCGGTATTGATGGCGTTTTCGCAAGTTATGCCGTTCAACACGTCTACGGAACGCTTGCAATGCACCCAGAGGATACTCAACTGCGCGTGCGCGTCAATGCCGTCCTAATTCAAATGCAACAGGAAGGACGACTCGACGCTTTAACAAAAAAATGGATTATAAATCGCTACGAGAACATCACGCTTGAAGAAATGATTACAAGTCGTCCGTGGCTTATCGCATTGATTATTTCGTCGGCACTTTTGGTGATTTTGCTAATCGGATACACCGTCATGCAAATGCGCTACGTCAGTTCGCAGGAAGCTTACACTCAACAGCTACAAGAGCATTACGATACGATAAAATTGCAGGGCGAAGAACTAAAAAAACGTCAAGCGGAACTAATCGCGGAAAAAGAACGCGCCGAGGAAGCTAATAAGGCTAAATCAACGTTTTTATCGAACATGAGCCACGATATTAGAACTCCAATGAATGCAATCGTTGGTTATCTGAACTTGGCGAAGGATTTGCATAAAATCTGCGAGGCTTGCCCCTTATACTTGAACAAACCCTGCAAAGATGACGTTCCCGATAAAATGTTCGACTTCCTAAAGAAGATTGACGCCTCCAGCCAGCACTTACTAGCCCTGATTAATGACGTTTTGGAGATGAGCCGCATTGAATCCGGCAAAATGGAGCTTGAACTCGACGGCATGAACATTGTTACGGCTCTTGATGAGGTTCACGACATGTTCGCAACGCAAATGGCAGGCAAGAAGATTAATTTCAGCGTCGATAGCTCCGGCGTCCGCGATAAGTTCGTTATCTGTGATAAAAATCGTCTTAACCGCGTCTTGCTGAACCTTTTGAGCAACGCTTACAAGTTCACGCCCGAAGGCGGCAATATTTCCGTGACGCTTAAGCAAATCGGCGAAGTTCGCGACGTTTTTGCCGATTATGAGCTGCGAGTTAAGGATAGCGGCATTGGAATGACGCCCGAATTCGCCGCGAAGGTTTTTGAGGCTTTTGAACGCGAAAGAACTTCCACCGTCAGCAAAATTCAAGGAACGGGGCTTGGCATGGCGATTACAAAAAGTATCGTCGACCTAATGGGCGGCACGATTAAAGTTATCACCGCGCCGGGCGAAGGTACCGAATTTATCATCGAAATTACTTTTGAACTCGCCGAAGATATGCAAGAGGAAATTATTGACGAGAAAGCCGCGCAGGTCGTCGACTTCACCAATAAAAAACTCCTGCTCGTCGATGATATTGAAGTTAATCGCGAAATTGCTAAGATGTTGCTTGAAAGTGAAGGTTTTATCGTCGATACGGCAAGCGACGGTTCCGAGGCAGTTAAAAAGGTCGCGGAGAGTGCCGCAGGCTATTATGACGCTGTGTTAATGGATATTCAAATGCCGATAATGAATGGCTACGAGGCGGCGCGGGAAATTCGCAAACTCGACAACAAAAGACTTGCTAGCGTCCCGATAATCGCCATGACTGCCAACGCCTTTAGCGAAGACGTGAAGAATGCACTTGATGCCGGCATGAACGGACATATCGCTAAGCCAATCGACGTGCCAAAGATGATGGAAACGCTTGCAAAGATTCTTCCGGCTTAAAAATTTAATCCCGTCGACGAGGCGGGATTTTTTTGCCCAACTGAAAAATCCGGTATTTCGGATAAAAATCCTGTATTCTGGATTTTCCACCCCCTCTCAAGCCCTCAGAAGGGGCTTTTTTTGTTATTTCGCGTAATGACGCCATTTGCCATTTTGAAAAATCCGATATTCTGGATTTTTCCATTTGCACCTAAAATCGCCCCTCAAAAGAGGGTTAAACGACCCGAAACCCTTTTTGAAGCTCCAAAATAGTTTTCAAGCCTCAGAAATCAGTTTCAAAGCTCAAATTGGCTTTCAAAGCCCGTTCAAAGCTCTAAAATCACTTTCAAGGGTCAAAAAAGTTTTTTCAGCGTGTATTTTCTATTTCAAGCCGTCGTGTTATAATTTTGAAAAAAATTTAAGGAGTGATGACTATGAATCGACCTGCAAGCTCAAAATACGTGCCTGGGTTGCCTGCTGACGATGATATTGACACGCCGACTAATGAAAATGCTTCTTCCAAACCTGATTCCATTAAAATTTATGACGGCGTCGCTGATTGCCCAGTAAATGATTCCGATACCTTTAAAAATGTCAAACTTCGCGCCAAAGACCTCGCTATACAAAAAGTTCAGCAGAAAATCGCCGATTACGTCTACGGCTTCTGGAAAGATAGGTATTTGACCCTGCCTGACGATGAAGTTTTATCTATCGCTAGCGAAATTTGTACTATCACCGACGTTAAGTATAATTTCATCGATTCGGACGATAAAGTTTTGATTCGCGCCACTGTTCTTGCTCAAATCGACGATAACGACGTTATGAACTATATCATTCAGTTTTTTAAGGAAAGAAACGAGCTCAAAATCCAAAATGAATCTCTCCGCAAGGAAATCGAAGACCTTAAACGCCAAATCGCCGAATTGAAAAGCCAACACACAAATAATCAGCAAAATACTTCGCAAGTTGTAAGCAAAGATAAAATTGCTCTTGCTAAAAAGAAATTTGAGGAAGCATTTATCCAAAAAGGTTATACAGAAGCAATTAGGCTTTATGATGAAGCTATTAAACTCAATCCAAATTATGCAGGTGCATATCATTATCGCGGAATTGCTTATAAAGCACTCGGTAACTATGTAAAAGCGGAATCAGATTTCAAAAAAGCTAAAGAATTGGGATGGTAATGCTAAAAAAATAATCCTCTGCTGAAAACCTTGCGGCGGAGGATTTTTTCGTTATAATGATAAAAAATTTAAAGGAGTGAGCGAAATGAGCGAAATAGTACTGCATTACACCCGCGCAGGACACGTAGAGAACATTCATCGTGGCGATATGGCGGCTGTGAACTGCAAAGGCGAGGTCGTAGCGGCGATTGGCAATGCAAAACTGCCGATGTTCTGGCGAAGTGCGGCAAAACCGTTTCAAGCGTTGCCATTCGTGAAAAACGGCGGACTAGAACGCTATAACATAACGGAAGAAGAACTTGCATTGCTAGTATCAAGTCACAGCGGCGAAGAAAATCACGTAAAATTAGTTCGCGGGATATTATCAAAGCTCGGACTTGATGAATCGGTTTTGGATTGCGGCGTTGTGCGTCCGATGAGCGGAAAAGCGTTCAAAAAGATAATTGCGGCGGGCGAAAAGGTTTTACCGGTGCATAATCCGTGTTCAGGCAAGCATTCGCAGATAATCGCGCTGTCAATGATGCTCGGAATCGATTACAAAGGGTATATCCGCCCCGACCACGAAGCGCAGAAGGTAATTTTTAAGCATGTGGCGATGGCGGCGCGAATTTCGGAGGAAAAATTAGAGATTGGGATAGACGGCTGCGGCGTGCCGGTATTTTATCTGCCGATTTATAACATGTCGCTGGCATATGCAAGACTTTCGACGCCAAAACTCGGCGATTGGGGCGAATATGAGGTTGCGGCGACGAAAATCCGAAATGCAATGAGTAAATATCCGCAAGTGGTCTCTGGCAACGGCAGAATTGATTTAGCGGTGTCAGAAGTCACGAACGGACGAATTATCGCTAAAATCGGCTCGGACGCAGTTTATTGTCTGGCGGTTAAGGACGGCGACTTAGGAATCACGTTCAAAATTGAGGACGGCGACTATTCGGCGGTTACTCCAATGACAATCGCGGTTTTGAAGCATTTGGACTTGCTTACAAAGGACGAAGCCGCCGAACTCGATAAAATTTTCCCGCCGGTGCTGAAAAATCATCGCGGCGAAGTCATTGGAACGATTGAAGCTGTCTTTTAAGATTGATACTAGCTAAAGGTTTGTTAATCAGTCGAACATCTCACACGCGCTAAAGAAAATTGGAATCTCACGAGCCGCGCTAGCCTCACTGTCAGAGGCGTGCACGGCGTTTTTAGTTTTGTCTTCGGCGTAGAGTTTGCGGACGGTGCCTTCGGAGGCTTCAGCGGGATTAGTTGCGCCGTTAAGCTCGCGAACTCTTTTAATAACGTCGTCGCCCGCTAAGACCAGAGCCATAAGCGGCGCACTCGTCATAAACTCAACCAACGCGGAGTAGTAGGGGCGTCCGATGTGTTCGACGTAATGTTTGGCGGCTAGTTCGGGTGTCATACGCATTACCTTAGCCGCGACGACCTTAAAGCCCGCGTCCTCGTAAAGCTTGATGATGTCGCCCGAATGATTCTTGCCAAAGGCGTCGGGCTTGATAAGTACCAAAGTTTTCTGCATGATGATTCCTCCTTGCGATTAACAGTCGGCGTGATAAAATTGCGTCGAGGAGTTGAGGTTTATGTTCAGCAATTTTATCGTAGCAGTCAGCGCAGTCGTCCCGATGTTCTGCTTAATGGCAATCGGTGCCTTCGTGAAGTTTCAGAAGTGGTTGACCAATGAAGAGCTCAACCATATGAATCGAATGGTCTTCCGCGTGTTCTTCTGTTGCATGATGTTTCACTCGATTTACACCACGGAACTTGCAACGAGTTTTCGACCTAAGCTGATGCTGTTCGGGGCGTGCGGCGTGCTGATAATTTTTTTCCTGCTCATGCTGATTATCCCACGAATCGAACCGGATAACAAGCGGCGCGGCGTCCTCGTGCAAGCAATCTTCCGGAGCAATTTCGTCTTAATGGGCGTGCCGATTGTCGCGAACATTTTCGGCGACGAGAACATTGCCGTATCGACGATGATGATTGCGGTTATCGTGCCGATGTACAATATCCTAGCAGTGTTCGCGCTTGAGACGTTCCGCAACGGGAAGTTCGCCCTCCTGCCGATACTCAAAGACATTTTCAAAAACCCGATGATACTCGGCGGCATTGCTGGCGCGACGCTCCTAATCCTCGGCGTCGAAGTCCCTAAACCCGTCCTTAAACCAATTGGACAAATCTCAGCGGCGACTACTCCCGTTGCACTGATAATCTTAGGCGCATCGTTCAGGCTCGGTGCCACCCACGAACATAGAAAACAACTCCTCGGCGCAGTCTTCGGACGATTAATTTTAGTTCCCGCGATAATGTTATCAACGGCGGCTTATGTCTTTGGCTTCACGGGTATTGAGTTCGTCACGCTGATTGCAATCTTCGCCTCTCCGTGTGCAGTCGTATCGTTTGCAATGGCTCAACAGATGGGCGGCGATTCGGAGCTTGCGGCTAATTGCGTGGTGTTCACGTCGGGCTTGTCCTGCTTAACGATATTCTGCTGGATACTTTTATTCAAGACGTTGGGAGTATTTTGATTGCTCATAAGTCGAACAAAGATAGCTGACCTCGGCGAATAGTTTCCGTCGTCAGGGGAGTCGTCTCGGTGCCGCGTTCTATAGGGTCTTTGAGCACGCCGCGTTGAAACTTCTGGGCTGTCGAGTGGGCAAGCTCGTCGCATCGTTCATTGAAGTAATTGCCCGCGTGACCTTTGACCCAATTAAATTTCACCGTGCGGCTTGAGATTAACCTATCAAGCTCCTGCCACAGGTCTTTATTGAGTACGGGGCTTTTAGTTGCAGTCTTCCAGCCGTTTGACTTCCACTTGACGAGCCAACCATTTGTGAAGGCGTTCTTAAGATAGTTGCTGTCCGTGAAGAGTTCGACGCTTGCGCCCACCGAAATTTTTTCCAAAGCACGAATCGCCGCCGTCAGCTCCATGCGATTGTTTGTCGTGTGCTCCGCGCCGCCAAAGATTTCTTCGCGGTGATTCTGTTCGTCGACGATGACTGCCGCCCAGCCGCCCGCACCAGGATTGCCCAAGCACGAGCCGTCCGTATAAATTCTAATCATCAGCTTACCTCCCATGATTGACAAGCAATAAGATTTATATCATACGCCCAAAAACATTTCAAGGAAGGACTTGCAATGAACATTCAAGACAAACTAAAGACCCTGCCCGATTCGCCTGGAGTCTACCTCATGCACGACGCACGCGGCAAGATTATTTACGTCGGCAAGGCTCGCGTGCTAAAGAATCGTGTCCGCCAATACTTTCAAGCCAACAAGAATCACGGCGCGAAGGTCAAAGCTATGGTCGCTAAGGTCGCCGACTTCGAGACGATTATCACTGCCAGCGAGGTCGAAGCTCTTATCCTCGAATGCAATCTGATTAAGCAACATCGCCCACGCTACAACATAAGCCTCAAGGACGACAAGAGCTATCCTTATCTGCGTGTGACTGCCGACGACTTCCCGCGAATCATTTTGACGCGGCGCATTGTCCACGACGGCTCGCGATACTTTGGCCCATATACCAGCGGGCTTGCCGTTAAGGAGACGCTTGCCTTGCTCAGAAAAATTTTCCCGCTTAGGACGTGCAAGACCTTTGCTAAGCGTCCGTGTCTGGAGTTTCATATCAAACGATGCCTCGCGCCGTGTGCAGGGAAAGTTCCCCGCGAAGATTATTTGCGCCTCGTTAATGCCGCCGAAAAATTTTTGGAGGGACGCACTGCCCAAGTTGAACGCGAACTTGCCGCGCAAATGAACGCCGCCGCCGAGGCTTTGAACTTTGAACAGGCAGCCAGGCTCCAGATCGGA
>JACXWG010000030.1 GCA_014764605.1 Quinella sp. 1Q5
CTCGGCGACCCTAAGGAAGGTATTCTAGTTAATGTCGGCGGACCCCGTAGCGGGAAATATCTCAAGGCTAGCATTATCGTCGAGTTCAATCCCGGTAAAAAGTCCGTCATAAACGAGGAGACCAATAGCCTTCAGCCCGATGCCGAAGTCAAAGTTAATGATGTTGCTACTCAATTCCTGCGGGCGACTTCCCTTGAGGACTTCGACGCCGATAAGCAAGACGAGTTCAAAAAGCAATTCAAAGACGCACTCAACGCGGCACTCGGCGGCGGCTCTGTCTATGACGTTTACATTACCAGTTTCCTCTTGCAGTAAGGAGGGAACACCTTGTCTGTTGATGTCTTAACTCAAGAGCAGATAGACGCCCTACTTGCCGCCGCTAATGACGAGTCCACCGACTTGGAACAGCTAAAGCAAGAAGAGCCTGCCAGGAAAATTAAAGTTTACGACTTCAAACGCCCCGATAAATTTTCCAAAGACCAAATCCGGACGCTGTACATGCTCCACGAGAGCTTTGCACGTCTGCTGAATACTTACATGAGTTCGCACCTAAGGACGCTTGTAAATGTGGACGTTGCTTCGGTTGAACAGCTGACTTATCAGGAATTCGTTCAATCGCTAGTCAATCCGAGCGTGATAACAATCTTGGGGGTTCCGCCGCTAAAGGGCAACATAATCTTCGAGATTAGCACGGAGATAGCCTTTGCTTACCTTGACCGCGTGTTTGGCGGCGACGGCACTACGGCGATTAAGTCTCGCGTCCTAACCGAAATTGAAGATGCGGTTATGCGTCGGTTCGTCAATTCGGCAATGGAACGTTTCAAGGAGTCTTGGTCGAACGTCACGCCGATGAATCCTATCCTTGAGGCGACGGAATCAAATCCGCAATTTACGCAGATAGTCCCGCCAAACGATATGGTCGTTATCATCACGATGAATACCAAGCTCGGCGAGGTCGAAGGCTTCATGAACATTTGTATTCCGTACCTCGTGCTTGAACCGATTATGTCTAAGCTGACGACGACGTTTTGGGTAGCCGCCTCCGCCGCCAAAGACGACAAGAGCGGTTACGCGGAAATCATTCGTAAGAAACTTAACAAAACAAAAGTCCCGTTCGTCGTCGAGGTCGGGCGCGTGCAGATTTCAATTCGCGAATTCCTCACGTTGGGTTTCGGCGATGTTCTTCAGCTCAATACTAAGGTTAAGGAAGACTTCCCCTGCATGGTTGGTTCCAATGCGAAATTCCTTTGCAGACCCGGCACTTTCGGCAAAAAGCTGGCGGTGCAGATAACTCAAGTCGTACAAAAAGGAGAGGAGGCGGCTGATGACGATGAGTGATTTGTCTCAAGCTGAAATAGATGCGTTGTTGGCGGGAGCCGGCGGCGATTCAAGTGGTGATTCTTCGGGCGGCGATGCCTCTTTTGACGGCGGCGACTCCGAAGAGCTTTTATCGCCGATAGAAAAGGACGCCCTCGGAGAAATCGGAAATATCTCAATGGGTAGCGCGGCAACGACCCTATCAACATTGCTAGGACATAAGGTAAGTATCACGACGCCTAATGTTACCGTCGCGCCGATGAACGTCATCCAACAGCATTACCCGTTGCCTTATCTGGTCGTTGAGGTCGCGTACACCGTCGGCATTGACGGCAACAACGTCTTTGCAATTCAGGCGACGGACGCGGCAGTTATCGCTGATTTGATGATGGGCGGCGACGGCACAAATCCTGACCCTGAACTCAACGAAATTCACCTAAGCGCAGTCGGCGAGGCTATGAATCAAATGATGGGCGCAGTCGCTACTAGCTTGTCGACGATGTTTAACAAGAAAATTGATATATCGCCGCCAAAGGTAAATCTCGTAGACTTCGGCAAGGAAGACTTAGCAAAAGATAAAAGTACTGAACCGATGGTGCGTGCCGCGTTCCGAATGGAAGTTGACGGCTTGATTGATAGCGAGATAATGCAGATTCTTACAGTCAAGGTCGCCAAAGAAATGGTTGATTCGCTAATGGGCGGCAATGATGAACCAGAACCCGCCCCCGCTCCAGTAGCACAGCCAGCGGCACCGACTCCGCCGCCCGCACAAAAAGCGGCACCGCCTCCTCCGCCGCAAAATTATCCGCCTCCACAACAAAATTACCCGCCGCCACAACAGCAACAGTACCCTCCGCAAAATTATGGATATGGGAGTTCTCAAATGCAACCAAACGTCGTAACAAATATGCCAGTATCGCCCGCGCAATTCACGCCCCTTTCCACGGAGCCAGTACAAATCAACGAGGCAAATATCGGATTGATTTTGGACGTGCCGTTGCAGGTGACAGTCGAACTCGGACGGACGAAAAAGACAATCAAAGAGATTCTCGACTTGGCAACGGGTTCAATCGTCGAGCTTGATAAATTGGCGGGCGAACCCGTCGAAATACAAGTGAACGGACACTTCCTAGCAAAGGGCGAAGTCGTCGTTATCGATGAGAACTTCGGCGTGAGGATAACGGAGATTGCCACGCCCGCCGAGCGCGCCGCCCATTTGACGTGATAAAAGCTTGCCGATTAAAAAAGTATCAGTTATAATTGGCAACCGAAAGTAATGAGTGTTGTGACTTTAAAACTAAAAATTAAACGGGAGAGATGGATTATGGCAGTACGAGTTTTAGTCGTCGACGACGCGGCTTTCATGAGAATGATGGTCAAGGATATTCTTTCCAAGAACGGCTATGAAGTCGTCGGCGAAGCCGAAAACGGACTTAAGGCAGTCGAGAAGTTTACCGAACTACGCCCCGATTTGGTGACGATGGACATCACGATGCCCGAAATGGACGGAATCTCCGCAGTCAAGGCGATTAAAAAAATCGACCCGAAGGCAAAAATCGTCATGTGCAGTGCAATGGGACAGCAGGCGATGGTTATAGAGGCAATTCAAGCGGGCGCACGCGACTTTATCGTTAAACCCTTCCAACAAGACCGCGTGCTTGAAGCAGTGCGAAAAGCCGTCGGCTGATGGCTGACAAGATAAAGGTTTATCTCCCGACTGCGCTAGTGCTCGTTAGTTTGATTTATCTTGGCGGCTCCGCAGAGGCTGCCGGTGGGTATTTGGAAGGTTACGAAGAAATCGACCCCAGACCCACCGGAGTCTCGTGGTGGTCGACTCTCGCTTATCTTATCAGTCTGTTCGCCGTGTTCGCCGTCGTGTTGGTTATGGCTTACTTCGCCGCAAGATTTATCGGTGGACGATATAACGCGGCGCGTATGTCGGCTTCAGGCGGTAGAGTTCTGGAAAATTTACCACTCGGACCTAATCGCTCTGTCTGCACCGTTGAAATGGGCGGCAGGGTATTTTTGTTAGGCGTGACTGACCACAATATAAATCTGCTCGGCGAGATAACCGACAAAGAACTAATCGAACACTTGCACGCGCAATCCCTGAACACGGGCGACTTATTCTCGCAAGAATTCGGCACGCTGTCGGATTTGGTTAGGAAAATCCCGCTGTTCAAAAAGAGGTCGTAAACATTGATAAGATTCATTTTAATCAGCGCGGTCGGCTTGCTCATGATGAACTTTGCGGAGGCGGCACCGATTATCCCAAGCGTCAATGTCGAAGTCGGCACGGCGGAGACTCCCGAACAAGTCGCCTCAACCTTGCAAGTCATAGCGGTCTTGACGCTGGCGACAATCGCACCGGGAATTTTGATGATGACAACGTCCTTTATAAGAATCGTCGTTATCATCGGCTTTCTAAGAAACGCGCTGGCAACTCAAAACGTCCCGCCAAATCAAGTTATAGTTTCGCTGGCAATGTTCATGACGTTTTATATCATGGCTCCTTACTGGTCACAGGCGAACGACAACGGCTTGCAACCCTACTTAGCAGGACAAATCACGCAGGAAGAAGCGATAACCAACGTCCTCGAACCGGTACGCGAGTTCATGTTCCGTCAAACGCGAGAATCGGATTTGGCACTGTTCGTGAACCTATCCGAAGCCGAACGCCCCGAAACTCAAGAGGACGTGTCGACGTTCGTATTGATTCCCGCGTTCATCATCAGCGAACTAAAAACCGCGTTCCAAATCGGCTTTATGCTGTACGTGCCGTTCATCGTCATTGATATGATTGTCGCGACAACGCTTATGTCAATGGGTATGATGATGTTGCCGCCGGTCATGATTTCCTTGCCGTTTAAAATCCTGCTGTTCGTGATGATTGACGGTTGGCATTTGCTGATTCAGTCGATAATTGTAAGTTTCCGTTAGCGGAGGTACAAAATGAGGTTTGAATCTTACGCGCAATTTTTGGAAGACTTGGTTCTTTATTGCGCATTAAAAGATGTTGACAAGGGTTTTTATGTCGACGTCGGGGCTAATGACCCCACAACCCTTAGCGTCACAAAGTTTTTTTACGATAGGGGCTGGCATGGCATTAACATTGAACCTTTGCCCTATAAATGTGCGCTTTTGGCAGAAATGCGTCCTCGTGATATTAATTTGTGTGTTGGCTTGGGAAAGAAGCGCGGAAAAATGGAACTGTTTGACGGCAACGAGATGTCAACTTTTTTGGAAGATGTCGCCGCCAGTAATATACCTGAGGAGAAAAAAATACGGAAAAATGTTCTGACGCTCTCGGAAGTTTACGATAGATACCCCCCCACAGGTAACGACGTGCACTTCTGCAAAATTGACGTAGAAGGTTACGAGCGGCAAGTTTTGGAAGGCATAAAAGATTGGCGCAAGTTTCGTCCGTGGGTTTTCGCCATAGAGGCAACTCTTCCTGGAACGAGCATACCTTGCCACGACCAATGGGAAGATTTGTTGCTGAAAAATGATTATGTTTTTGCTTTTGAATTAGCCATAAACAGATATTACGTAGATATTGAGCGGGAGTATCTTTTGGAGAACTTCAAAAAGATTCCGCTCTTTATCAAGCAAAATGAGATTGTACAGTTTGAAATGAAAAGGCTTAGCTTTGAATGAAATCTTTTAGAGGTGCGACATGTCGGGAGATTTAGTTATTCAGCTGGGGCAAGAAGCGTTAATGGTCGTCTTGCTGGTGTGTGCGCCTATGCTCGGCTTAGGGCTGACGGTCGGTTTAATGGTCAGCGTCTTTCAGGCGACAACTTCAATTCAAGAACAGACGCTTGCTTTTATCCCGAAGATTATCGCGGTCTTCGTGGCAATTCTAATCTTCGGTCCGTGGATGCTTCGGATTATGGTTGAATTCTTTTCGGGAATATTCATAGGCTTGCCGTCGCGTATCGGCTGATGTCGGGGGGTCGAAGGTTTGACAGAGATTGACTTATTCGACATAGTTCAAGGGCAAGTAGCGGCTTTCTTACTTGTGCTGACGCGAACGAGCGGCATTTTTTTTATTTCGCCGTTCCTTGGCAGTCTGAATATCTCCTACAAGATACGAGCTACTGCGGCGGTCGTGCTTGCGGTATTGCTTTTCCCGGTCGTCGTCAAGCTGTATGTCGTTGAGGTTCCCGCGACAACTCTGTTGTTTGCCTTCACGGTCGTTAAGGAATTGTTCGTCGGCTGGCTTATCGGTCTTGTCGGTTACATTGTCCTTTCCGCAGTAAATATGGCAGGTAAGGTTATGGACATGCAAGTTGGTTTCGCCGTCGTGAACATGATGGACCCGACGACTCAACAGCAACAAGGTATGATTGGTAGTTTCCTTTACAACCTGACGATAATTTACTTTGTCATAACGAACGGGCACCACGTAATCATTTCCGCGTTGGCTGAGAGTTTCCGCATTATCCCGCTTGATTCAATGGTCTGGAATACATCGCTACCACAGCTCATTAACGATTTGACGGCTGGCATCTTTATGAACGGAATGAAAATCGCAATGCCCGTAACGTTCGCAATCCTGCTTACAAACGTCGGAATGGGTATCCTAGCCCGCACGATGCCGCAGATGAATATTTTCGTCGTCGGTATTCCGTTGCAGCTCACGATTGGCTCCGGTATGTTATCGATGATTCTGCCGTTCTATATTCTTTTCTTGGACGTGGTCTTTAATGAAATGTATGCAAATATTTCTATCGCCCTTAAAGCCCTTGCCCCCTGACGATGACTTAAAAAATTTCGTATTCGACCTGCAACGCTTCGACGGCGAGAAGACTGAAGAGCCGACTTCAAAGAAACGACAGGACGCACGCAAAAAAGGTCAAGTCGCCAAGAGCCAAGAGCTTAATACGGCATTCGTCCTCCTAATCGGGTTCCTTATCTTGCGTATCCTATGGGAGTTCATTTACGGCAACATCGCCGAGTACACGGTTTATCTTTACTCGCACTTATCAAGTAGCATGTCGACCGAGGCAATTTCCGAGCTGTTTATAGGAATCATGATTCTTTTGGCTAAGACCGTTATGCCCGTTATGTTCTCAATCTTAATCGTCGGACTCGGCATTAACTGCTTCCAAGTCGGCTTAATGGTGTCGACGGAGAAATTGGAGCCTAAGCTTGAGAACCTCAACCCCATTAACGGTTTCGGGCGCATCTTCTCTAAGCGTTCACTCGTCGAGCTTGCCAAGTCGCTTTTTAAAATCATCGTCATTGGTTATTTCCTCTTCCTTTACCTCAAAGACCAGATACCGCTTCTGCCGCAATTTATCTTCTTCGACCTGCCACACTCGTTGGCGACGGCGGCGGACGTAATCTTTACTATGGCATTTCAGGTTATCGGCGTGATAATGTTAATGGCGGCGGCGGACTACGCTTATCAACGCTGGCAGACTACACAGGATTTGATGATGAGCAAGCAGGAAGTCAAGGACGAATATAAACAGATGGAAGGCGACCCGCAAATCAAAGGTAAGATTAAACAAAAGCAACGTCAAATGGCAATGCAACGCATGATGAGCGAAGTCCCGAAGGCTGACGTTATCATCACGAACCCGACGCATTTGGCGATTGCCTTGCAGTATAAAAAGGGAATGATTGCCCCCTTAGTCGTGGCGAAAGGTCAAGACCTCGTCGCAGAGCGTATCAAACAGATTGCCCGCGAAAACCATATAATCATCGTCGAGAACAAACCCGTAGCGCGTGCACTCTTCGAGGCAGTCGACGTGGGCGGCGTAGTCCCCGCTGAACTCTATCAAGCCGTCGCGGAGATTCTTGCTTACGTTTACAGAATCAAACACCGTAAAGCCGCTTAACAAAGGAGTTGTCTTGTGCCGTGGAAAAAGTTTTGAGCCTGTGTCAGCTGATCATCTACTTTTTGCCGATTGTGGCTTATTTTAAAAGCAACCGCTTCCGCCGCAAAGTCGACAACGCCGAAAAATTTCTTGGAAAGTTGCATACTGGAGCGTTCTTGCTCTTTTGCTTTGCGTTTATGTTCTTCGTGGCAATCTTTCTATTGCACACGGGTAGCAACTGGGGCGGAGACTTCAGTTTGTATATTGCTCAGGCTCGTGCGATATTGACTGGCGAAATTGATCCTTGGCTAGAGAAGCAGTCGTTTATAATTGCGCATTCGTCACCAGGATTTTCGCCGCTCATGTACCCTTGGGGCACGTCGCTATTAATTTTGCCGGTTTACTCGCTGTTTGGACTAAACCTGTACGCGTTTAAGCTAATCTCGGTATTTTGCATGGCGGCGGCTTGGATAACGCTTTTTTTGCTGTTGCGCATGAAAGAAAATTCTGTGACGGCGATCGTCCTCGTTGCAGTTATGATGTTCAACGCCAACTACATTTTTTTTATCGACAATGTGTTATCGGAGTTTCCGTATCTGTTCTTGTCGATGCTGGCGATCTTCTTTGTGTATAAAAGAGCGTTGACAAAAAATTTCAAGCTGTACGGCGTGTTAGCTGGAGCGGCGATTTTTTTTGCGGCGAACACCAGAGCTTTGGGGATTGCGTTGTTGTTAGCGTTGATTGTTGAAGACTTTCTCTCCGTGGTAAAAAATTTCTCCGTGAAAAAGATTTTGCCGCACACCGTGCCTTACATCACTTACGGGTTGTTGAGTGCAATTTTTTCGCTGTGCCTTCCGCAAATCGCAATTCAAGACAACGTGGGCTATCTGGCATCGTTCTCTTTCAAGCCGACCGATATACTTGGTCAAATGATTTACTACATGCACACGTTCGGGACGCTCTTCCTTGTCGATTTGAAGTCAATGTACTTCATCGATCCAGACAACGTCTTATACCCGCTTACAGGAATTTTTATCGTTGCGCTGTCGATTTTTGGCGCAGTTAAAAATTTTTCAGAGAGCCGCTTTATTGTCTTCTACGTGGCGATAACCTTTGCAATAATCTTTGTATTCCATGAGCGACCGGGCTTACGATATGTTTTTGCTATCGTGCCATTCGTCGTCTACTTCATGTTCAAGGCAGTGGGGAGTTTCCGTTTCCCAAAACTGAGAAAATTGCTGGCTGTCTCCGTTGTGTCAGTTAGTTTGCTCTTTAGCGCATGTATGATAATTTTTCTGCAGGCAAGCGGTTGGAACAGCAATCAAGCATACACTGCCGACGCCGTCGCGACTTACGAGTTCATCAAGCAGAACGTTTCTGACGACAAAGTTGTTTTCTTTTTCAAGCCGCGCGTGCTGTATCTGAACACGAACGTTTACAGCTATTTCCTTTGGGAAGATTCGGAAGAGTCTTTGCAATCGGCGGATTATGTTTTGCTCACCGAAAGCGACTATTATCCTAAGCTTGCCGCAATGCTCAAGGACAATAAAAAGTACTCGCACATCTACGGCAACAAAACGTTTGATTTATATCGGATAATCAAGTAGAATTGCGCAAGAGCTTACACTATGAAACTAAGGAGGTAACTCATGCCCGCACCCGCAGATATTTTAGAAAGCGAACCACGAACACTAGGCTCAATTATCCAAAGGTACAGCGACGTTATAATCGCCGTGACGCTCGTTATGATCGTCATCATGATGATTATCCCGTTGCCGACTGCGCTTTTGGACTTGCTTATCTGTTTGAACATCACAATCGCCCTTGTCGTCATCATGAGCGCGATTTACAACGAAGAGGCACTTGATTTATCCGTCTTCCCGTCGTTGCTACTCGTGACAACTCTTTTCCGATTGGCTCTTAACATCTCCTCGACGCGGCTTATCTTGATTAACGGCTACGCGGGCGAAGTCATTACGGCGTTCGGAAATTTCGTCGTCGGCGGCAATCCCGTCGTCGGCTTCATCATGTTTATAATCTTGGTTATCATCAACTTTATCGTCATAACCAAAGGCTCGGAACGCGTCGCGGAAGTTTCAGCCCGTTTCACATTGGACGCAATGCCCGGTAAGCAAATGTCAATCGACGCGGACTTGAATCAGGGCGCGATAACTGACGCGGAGGCTAAAGTTCGCCGTGAAAAGATTCAACGTGAGGCGGACTTCTTCGGGGCTATGGACGGTGCGTCTAAGTTCGTCAAGGGCGATGCGATTGCCGCAATTATCATCATGCTGATTAATATCGGCGGCGGTTTCGTAATCGGCATGGCGCAAAAGGACATGGACGCCGTAACCGCTCTGCAAACTTACACGCTGTTGACCGTCGGTGAAGGTCTCGTTAGCCAAATCCCTGCGCTGTTAATCTCCACGGCAACTGGTATAATCGTCACCCGCGCCGCCTCTGAAGGCAACCTCGGCAATGACATCGTTAAGCAGCTGTTCAATAACGAGCGTATCTTCTTTATCAATGCGGGCGTCCTGCTCATGCTGTCAATCGTCCCTGGTCTGCCCGGTATCCCGTTCGCATCGCTGGCGTTGGTTTGTGCGTTCATTGGCTACAGCTTGCATAAGAAAAGCGTTGTGCCCGAAGAAGTCAAAGAGGAGCAACAGCAAGCTAAGGAGAAAACGGAGGCGACTCGCCCCGAAAATATCATCTCGCTATTGCAGGTCGACCCAATGGAGCTTGAAATTGGTTACTCGCTGATTCCGCTTGTCGACACGGGGCAGGGCGGCGACTTGCTTGACCGTATCGTAATGATTCGGCGGCAATGTGCCCTTGAACTCGGCTTAGTCGTTCCGACGATTCGTATCCGCGATAACATCCAGATTAAGCCGAACGCGTACATCATCAAGCTAAAGGGCATGGAGATTGCACGCGGCGAACTCATGCTTGACCACTTCCTAGCGATGAACTCCGGCACGGTTTTTGAAGAAATCCCTGGCATTGAAACTGTTGAGCCTGCATTCGGACTGCCAGCGTTGTGGATTCCTGAAGCCCAACGCGAACAGGCAGAGCTTAGCGGCTATACGGTCGTAGACGCGGTATCAGTGCTTGCAACGCACTTAACGGAGATTATCAAGCAACACGCCTCGGAAATTCTCGGACGTCAAGAAACTCAAAACCTCGTCGACAACCTCGCGAAAAGCAATCAAGGACTCGTCGACGAAGTTGTACCCGAACTGCTCGGCATTGGCGAAATTCAAAAGGTCTTGGCGAACTTGCTAAACGAACGAGTTTCAATCCGCGACATGTCAACGATTATGGAAGTGCTTGCCGATTACGCACGCGCCACCAAAGACCCCGAAATTTTAACAGAGTACGTGCGCCACGCTATGGCAAGACAGATTACGCATCAGGTTGTTCAGAACGGAAATACGTTGCCTTGCATTACGCTTGACCCCGCGTTGGAAAATCGGATTGTCAGCGGCGTTCAACGCACCGACCACGGCTCTTACGTCAGCCTTGACCCAGATTCTATGCGGCGTATGGTTAATTCCGTCACGAACGAAGTCGAGAAGCTCGCGAATCAAGGTTATCCCGCCGTCGTGCTTACAAGCCCCGCCGTGCGTCTATACTTCCGCAAACTCATTGAACGTTCGGTGCAAGGTCTTACGATTGTTTCGCACGCCGAGATTGACCAATCGGTTGAGATTCAGATTGTCGGCGTCATCAGAATTTAAAGCAAAAAATTAAGCCCCTCCAATTTTGGAAGGGCTTTTTTTATTTCCACAAAGAGTTTATTGCTTTCTGAACTTAGAGCCGCTGATTTTATACGTGTCGTCGTTAATGTGGAAGGTCGTCGCTGTGTAGTCTTTAAACGTTATCGAACCATTATCAAACGTGAGAGTAACGGATTGATTTTTATAAGAGAGCGTAAAGTCGAGCCTGTCAAGCGTCAAGGTGTCGTTGTTGTCGAATCCAAAGATAACGTCCTTGCCTTCACCGTAGTTGTAAATAAAAGTATCGTTTCCAGCGTTGCCCCAAAGAGAGTCGTTACCTTTACTACCCCAAAGAGTATCGTTACCCTTGCCGCCGTAAAGTTTATCGTTGCCTGCGCCGCCTGAGATATAATCTTCACCGTTGCCGCCGGTAATCGTATCATTTTTGGAGCCGCCGACGATTGAATTGTCCAAAGCGTTGCCAGTGATTTTTATGTTCTTCGTGCGTGTGGAGGCATTAGCATCTTTAACGTCACTGGCAAGCGTTACTTTAGCGGCGGAAGCGTTATCCAAAGTCAAACCCTTTGTTATGTTCACGTTAGATAAATATGCCGCGCCCATCAAAAAAATTTTGCCCTTTCCAACGGTGAGGATAATATTATCGCCACTTCTCTTTGTCGAATAGGAACTATCGAAAATACTCAACGTCGAAGTTTCATTGAAGCCGTAAATTTTATCTTTGCCGTCGCCGTCTGTGTATTGGAAGAGAACTCCGAAGCCGTAGCTATCAATAGTGTCATTGCCTTCGCCGCCGCGCAGGGTTGAATTGTTTGTGGGACTGTAAATGGTATCGTTGCCCGCGCCGCCATCGATTGACACGTTTGAACCCGAATCACTGTTATAAACGTTGATTGAATCTTTGCCGTTACCGCCTCTTATCGTAGAGCGTGAAATATTATCGGCCTGGACAATGTCGTTACCTTCGCCGCCGACGATTGAGAGTTCGGAGCCTGCAATTTCGATATAATCGTCTCCGCCGCGTGCGTTAATCGTAACTTTGCCAATGCCCTGATGATGGTCATTATTCCATGCGCCAGAACTGTAGATAACATCTTTGCCGTTGGTGCCCTTGATAGTCGAGTTGCTCGTTTCGTTATTAATGACGTTTAGTGAAGGAACTTTCGACATTGAGGAAACTGTCGGGATAGAATTCGTATTGAGGTCGAGCCAATAATTTGTCAGGAAAATCGAGCCGCCGTTGTTGAGATAAATTGTTGCCGTGCCGTTGTCGCCTTTGCTTAGAGAAGTAACTTTCAACTTGCCGATAACTATCTTGGAAAATACATTCAAGTTGTTAATCGTGTCGTCGCCGTCACTGTAAACATAAGCCGCGACATTGCCCCAGGTGTTTACGTAATCATTGCCTTTGCCGCCAGCAATCGTGACGTTGTTGCCGCCGTTTTCGATAGTATCATGGTCTGCGCCACCGTTGATTGAAACGTTATTTGCTCCGTTGTGAATGTAATCTTTACCAGTGCCGCCGTCAACCGTTATTAAGGAGCCAGAACCGATATCAATCGTATCGTTGCCGTCTCCGCCTCTGAGTGTGATATTCTCGGATAACTTCTCCGTATTCGTTTGATAATCCCATACATTTTCGCTTTCAATGAAATCATCGCCCGCGCCGCCGTGTACTGAAACGCTCGAAGCTCCTCTGTTATAAATTTTATCGTTGCCCGCAAGTGCAGCAATGGTATCTCCGTCAATGGGGTTATACTCGTCGTCGTTCTCGCTCAAGTAAGTCACGGTTTTTTTGCCGTTAATACGTTCATTGCTCCAACCATACTCCGCCGCGCCAGCTAAAGTAATTTTTCCTTTGCCGACAGTGACAATTACGTCATTGCCAACTATTTTGTTCGAGTAAGTGGCAGTGCCATCGCCGATTTGCAATGTTGAATCCGAATTAAAGCCCGTGATAAGGTCGTTGCCGTCGCTAGGATTATATTTAATCAAAGCATTAGAATACCTATAGGTTTCGATAGTATCGTTGCCAGAGCCGCCGTTGATTGAGACGTTGGAGCTGTCGTTATAAATTGAATTGTCGCCAGAGCCGCCGTTGATTGAGACGTTGGAGCCGTCGTTGTCAATGGAGTCGTTGCCAGAGCCGCCGTTGATTGAGACGTTGGAGCCGTCGTTGTCAATGGAGTCGTTGCCAGAGCCGCCGTTGATTGTAACTTGCGAGCTGCGGTTTTTAATGGTGTCGTTCCCTTTTCCGCCGAACATGGAAACATTTTTACTTTCCCCGTTGTAATTTTTAAGATAATCGTTCCCATCGCCGCCGTCGATAGTAATAGAATCGCCGAACCATGATACGAGAGAATCCTTGCCCGCTCCGCCTTTAATCGTGACGTTAGAGCCGCCATTGTCATCATAATAAGTGCCGTTGCGAACAGTATTTCTGCCTGAGCCAGTTCCGATTAAGACATTGGAGCCTGTATTTGTAATGTCGTCATTATCGTCGCCGCCGTTGATTGTCACCGAGTCGCCGGTATTGTGAAAGTAATCGTTGCCCGTGCCGCCGACAATCGAAACGTTTGAACTGCCTTTGATAGCATTGGTAGTATCAACATCGTCGCCGTTATAAACGGTATCATTGCCGTCGCCAGCATCGATTGTTACCGTGTCGCCGAAGTTGTAAATGTGATCGTTGCCCGTGCCGCCGACAATCGAGACGTTGGAACCGCCCTTAAGTGATTCATAAGCGGATAGCCTTCCATCATAGTAGCCGGCGTTGCCGTAGCCGTTGTTAATGGTGTCTTTGCCCTTGCCGCTGTCGATTGAGACGTTCGAGCCGCTGTTGGTTATCAAATCGTTGTAAGCAGTACCAGAAATAAGAGTTTCATCAGTTACGTTGTAAATCCTAGCCATAAAAACCCCTCCTAACTAAAAACAAAATGCCTTAGACGAAATTTTTGCCTTACATACCTCCTTCTAGCTAAAAACCTAAGGAAACAATAATTTCCCGCCTATTATCCCCCCCCCCCAATGCCCCATTGTCAAGCTTTTTAAAAAATTTTTGTCTGCACGGGATTTTTTTTGAGCACAAAAAAGCCCCGACGCATTGTCGAGGCTGAAAAATTTTTAAGCTGATGTCAATTTTTAAGGAACGGAAACTCTTTGGCTACGTCAACAACCGTGTCTTTAATGTGCGGGTGCGGCAAGCCGAAATCGAGCTTGTAATACTCCAGCGAATCAATCACGAGCGTTTCAGCTTCTGGCGTGAAAATAATTTTTTGGGAAGTGCGCTTAGGATAAATCCTCGCCGAAAGAACTTCCGCGCCGTCATTGATGAAAACTTCCACGCTTGAACGGTCGATAAAAATATGGAGCTTGAGTTTGTCTTGAGGCTCAATCTGAATTTCACGGACAGACGCTATGCCGTTGATTACTTCGCCGGCGTTCGTGCGGTCAAGCTTGAATATGCCGCTTGAATTGTAAGTCAAAACGGTCTGTTCGAGTTCAGAGGCACGCAAGGCGATTGAAAACTTTTTAGACTTCGCGGCGTCAATGGTCAAGACCAGTTCATAAGCCTCGCCCGCAACGCCATCAAAAGTCGTCGCCTCGTCAATTACAACGTTTCCAAAAGTTATCGGCTTCCACTTGCGGAGCTTCTCAAGTTCTTTGGCGGGCGTCGAAATAATTTTTCCGTTTTTAATGTGAAGTTCGCGCGGAACAGTCATTTGCCCTGCCCAACCGTCTTTAGCCTCGTGCATGTCAACATTCCACATATCAAGCCAGCCAATCATAATCGTGCGTCCGTCAGGCGTTTGCATGACTTGCGGCGCGTAAAAGTCAAAGCCCTTATCGAGATATTGGAAGTCGCCGTGCTTAAAAATTCCAGTCTTATAATTTAGTTTGCCGATAAGGACACCCGCCGCTTTGTCGTGATAAAAGGTTCCGTCGTCGGTTCTCAAGTCCATTGGCGAGAAAACTAACACGTCTTGCCCGTCAATCTCTGCAAAGTTCGGGCATTCCCACATTCCGCCGAGGTCGCCTTCACTGCGCGCAGAAATGGCTTTGAATCTCCAAGACTTGGTTAAATCCTTCGATACGAACAAAAGAATTTGCCCATGTGCCATATCGGGCGTCCGCGAACCGAGTACCGCATAATATTTTCCGTTGTGCTCCCAAACTTTTGGGTCGCGAATGTCATGGATAGAAACATCTTTGTCCACAACGTCAATTTCTTCGATAATCGGATTCTTTTCGGACTTTTCAAAGTGAACGCCGTCTTCCGAGGAAGCAAGGCATTGAAATTCGATATGCCCGTAACCAATCGCGGCTTCTTCCTCTGGCGTCGCGCTCAAGTGCCCAGTGTACATGAGATAAAGTTTGCCGTCTTTTTCGATAGCACTGCCCGAAAAACAGCCGCCGCCCGTTTCATAAGGCGCATCGGGCTTTAAAGCAATCGGCAAATGTTTCCAATAGGCTAAATCGTCGCTGACGGCGTGCCCCCAATGCATCGGCCCCCATTGCGGCGCGTAAGGGTAATGCTGATAGAAGAAGTGATATTGTCCCTTGTAAAAGCACATGCCGTTAGGGTCGTTGCACCAACCGAACGGCGCGGCGAGGTGATAGCGTGGATACCAGCGGGCGTCCGTCACCTGCGAAAAAGTTTTGAAGTCCAAAATTTGTTCTGCCATAAAATCTCTCCTCATATAAATCCGTTGTGCTTAAGCTGTCGATAAACGGAATAGCCCGCGACAGGAAACCCCAAGACAATTCCTACGAGTCGCCCTTTTCCGCCAAGCCCAAAGTAATCATCGACAAGCCCGCCCAAGTACAGACAAATAAAAATTACGGCGGCGATATAAATCCCAACGCCTGAGAGAATCGCCGCCGCTTTCCAAAAGTTATTCATATGTCAGACAAGCACACTCGCCAAACGAACAAGTTCAGGGTCGAGCGGCTTCTTGTTATTGACCGAATCAAACAGGTTAATCGAAACGACTTTGCCTTCATCAAAACCGAAGACGACATTGGACACGCCAGAGATAATCGCCAAGGCAGCACGTTCGCCGAGCTGGGAAGCCTTCATGCGGTCTTCGACAGTCGGGGAGCCGCCGCGTTGAATGTGTCCGAGAATCGAAACGCGGGTATCAATGCCGGTCTTTTCTTGGACGACGTTCTTTAAGCCGACGCCACTGCATGCGCCCTCCGCCACGACGATGATACTATAGCGGCGACCAGTCTTGTAAGACTCGACAATCTCTTCGCACATCTCGTCGATATTGTATTTGACTTCGGGGACGATGATATATTCCGCGCCAGAGGCAATGCCCGAAACCATAGCGAGCCAACCAGACGTGTGCCCCATGACCTCAACAACCATAATGCGACGATGAGCCGACGCCGTGTCGCGGAGCTTATTAATCGCCTCAACCGCAGTATTCGCCGCCGTGTCGCAACCGATTGTATAATCTGTGCCCCAAACATCATTGTCAATCGTGCCAGGTAAGCCGACAATCGGAATGCCGCCCATCTTGCTCAAAAGTGAACCGCCAGTCAAAGAACCGTCGCCGCCGATTATGACTAAGCCTTCAATGCCATGCTTTTGAAGATTCTCCAGACCTTTGCGGCGTCCTTCCTCCGTCTTGAACTCTTTGCAACGAGCCGTCCCCAAGAACGTGCCGCCGCGCTGAATCAAGTCGCTGACCGAACGTCTCTGCAACTCAACTATATCATCAGCGAGCATGCCCTTGTAGCCGTTATTAATTCCGAAAACCTTCACGCCTTCATAAAGCGCAGTTCTCACGACCGCACGCGCCGCCGCATTCATGCCAGGGCTGTCGCCGCCTGAGGTCATTACCGCGATACTTTTTAACATTAGTCAATCCCCTCCCACTCAATCTTTCTAAAGCTGAATTCACGCCGCTATTTTAGAAAATTTCCATTGAAATGTAAAGCAGAAATTGAAACGTTTCAACGCCCTAAAATCTCCGCGAATTTCTTTTCAAGCAAGCGGCAATACTTCACGGGGTCTAAGGCGTCAGAGGTCTCGAACATATCGCGCAAGTTTTTATGAAGAGCGTCAAGCGTATCAAAGTCATTTGCAAGCCCGACCGCCGTATTGATGTAAGCCGCCACGTCATTAACCGCCAGCTCATTGAGTCCGACGCTGTGTAAGATACTCTTGCCAAAGCGCGTACTATGACGGTCACTGTAGAAGCTGATAACTGGCACGCCCATATAAAGCGCGTCCAAAGTCGTGGTACCGCCCACCCACGGATAAGCGTCAAGTAAGATGTCAATCTCGCTTATCGCCTCAAAATAATCGGGCAGTGCGGGAAAGAAAATAACTCTGTCCATGTCACAGCCGAGGCCTTTCATCTTGTCGTAAAGCTCATTTTGCGTGCGATTGCTGATGAACTCCTGCGCACGCATTAAAAGTTTGGCGGTAGGCACGCGGTTAAGAATCTCAATCCAAATGGCAAGCATATCATCGCTAATCTTTGAGTAGCGGCAAATCGTCCCGAACGTCACATAACCATTTTTAACGCAAGCGGCTCCTTCTGGCGTCGGGACATTTTCGCGGCGAGCGTAGCTGAATTGCGCGGGCATGTACAGGAGCTTCTCGACGAAATATTTATCGTGCTCGCCAGGCGGGTCAAGGATTTCGTCCGTTAAGAAGTAATCAATAGCCTTTAGCCCCGTCGTAGACATATAACCAATCCCGCTGATTTGCACGGGTGCAGGTCGATACGCCAGAGCTGGCAAGCCGTTATAGCCCGTGTGCCCCGCTAAGTCAAAGGCAATGTCAATCTCGTCGTCGTGAATTCGCTTAGCTAACTCGACAGCAGACAAATCTTTAACGTCAACGAAGTGTTCTACTGCCTGCCTGAAAATTTCCGTGTAGTCGTCGTCCTTTTGATTCTTGCTATAGCAGGTGATTTCAAACTTAGTGCGGTCGTGGCAAGAGATGAAACCGAACGTGACAGCAAACGCGGCATGTTGTCTGAAGTCGCCGCCGATATAACCAATCTTAATCCGCTCGTACGGTTTGTGATACGTCGTGAAGGGCTTGACGTCCGCGAAGAAGTTTTGATAGTCGAAATGATACGCCGCCATATCCTCCGCCGCAACGTCCAGATAATGGAAGGTCAAAAGTAATGCGTCATAGAGATCAAGTTGAGTCTTCTCGTCCTCGGCAAGCTCAAAAGCCTTTTGAAAATGTTCTATTGCTTCGACGTGTCTGCCGTTGTCTTGCGCGAATCCTGCAAGCTTTCTGTGACACTCCGAGATAAAGAATTTGCTGTAATGCTTAGCAACCCCCGCCGCCGAGTAAATGTAATCCACAGCCTCGCGCATTGCTTCATACGCGCCGAGATTGTCATCTAACTTGTAACGGCGGTCAGCTATCGTCAAGAGGAGTTTGGCATCGCGCTTTGATTCACACTGCGCGGCTAGCTCAGAATAATAAAGCGTGCGTTTGAAGTCAAAACGGCTAGGGCAATCGCTCTCGCCGATTTTATTTTCTAAATGAAGATATTCTTCTGCTCGCTGGATATATTTATCGGCAAGTTCCTCGGTGACGGGTTCAGGCTCCTGCGGGAAGTCAGGTAGCGGCTCGCCTTTAATCCACGCATTGAAAATTTTCTCGTAAGCTGCCTCAAGATCGCCCATGTAAATCGTATCGTTCATAACGGGCGAATCTTCCATCCTCCGCTGAATCGTCTGATGATATTCGCGAATACGTTCCCAATCGTTTGCAAGGTCGATAGCCTTTTGAACATATTCATCCTCACTGAAGGCGCAAAGCTCTTGCAAACCCATATTAGTAAGCAGAGAATAACCAAAGCGGGAATTGTGACGTTCGCCGACTAGAGTGATAACAGGCACGCCCATATGTAACGCATCGCAAGTGGTGCCGCCGCCAGGATAAGGGAAGGTATCTAACGCAATGTCTGCCCGCTCATATTTTATTATGTAGTCTTTACTGACGTCCTCGAAATCCACGCGTTCAAGGTCAATGCCCGCTGCTTGAATTTTCTCTTTGGACAGTTTAAGCCCATACTCACTGAAGACGGGACTCTTTAAGTAAAGGCGCGAATTGGGCACGGTATCCAAAATTTTTTTCCAGAGGCCAAGCATTTCATTAGTTACTTTCTTGAAGTTGTTAAAGCTAACGAACGTCACGTAACCATTTTTAGTACAAGGCGCGGGAGCTATTGGGCGGGGCAATTCATGCCAGACGAAACAAAAATGACTATGTTGGAGGCGCAAAATTTTCTCCGTGAAATATTTTTCGTTCAAGCCTTCTGGGTCAGTGAACTTGTCCGCCAAGAAATAATCAATCGTATCAAGCCCCGTCGAGCCCAGATAACCAATACCCGAAAGTTGAATTGGCGCGGGCTTATAAGCTAAAACTGGCAGAGAATTCCTACCCGTGTGACCCGCAAGGTCAACCAGAATATCAATCTCGTCCTTCAATATCATCTCGGCAATTTTTAAAAAAGGTTCCCCTAAAATTTTGGTAAAGTGATCGACGTTAGCTTTAAGTTGCTCGGTATAAAAATCTTCTTCGTTATCTGCGTAGATGAAGACTTCAAAGCGAGTCTTATCATAACTTTTAAAAAGTTGCAGGCTGAAAAAAGCGACGACGTGGCGACTAATGTCTGGCGAGATGTATCCAACACGAATTTTTTTGTGCCGAGAATGTTTCTTGCGATCGTGACTGTAGCGGGGAATGTTGACTAATAGTTCATTAAAGCCGCGAGTTTCTTCGAAGATTTCTTCTTGACTGAAGTTAAGATTGTACATCATGAAAAGCATGTTGCTATAGTCAGCGCAACGAAGCCTTTCCAGATGGGTAAGTTCTATAGATTTTTTCTGCGCGGGAAGTTTGCACTTGGCACTTCGTCTAAGATACTCGATTGCTTTTTCTGCATTACCAATGTCAGAATAAAATTGCCCTAAACAACTATAAAGTATCATAGTCTCAGAAAGATCCCCGTCGGCAAGAGTCAAAGCCTGTTCAGCGGCTTTTATTGCCTCAAGATAATTTCTCTTTAAAGCAAGACTACGAGCACGCAACCTTAGCCGATAAGCCGTTGGTGGGAAAAATTTTTCTAGATAATTCGTCACCTTCACCGCGGCATTTGGCTTTTTTAAAGTTATGCAAAGCTGAGCAATATTCTCGACGACTTCGGGCTTATCTGGTTTCAACGCAAAAATTTTGACTGCGATTTGAAATACTTTTTCGTAATCGTGTAGCTTTTTATAGTTATCTAGCTCTTTGGTCAGCTTAGAAAGCTTGCGGCGTTTCTCTTCTGGCGTGAGAATGATTTTTTTCTGCCAAGCCTCAATGAATTGCTCCGCAAGCTTTATCTTATCCTCATCGAAGTTGCTTGACTCAAACTGTTCGCCGTAAGTCTTCGCCTTATCAATCGCCCGTTGCATTTCTTCGACTGCTCCGCGATAATCTTCTTTCTTAGCAAGACAATCGGCAAGCTTAGCGGAAAACTCCGGCACCTTCGGATAACGTTCGACTGCCAACTTGGAAACTTCAAAGCACTCCTCGAAACGCTCCGGCTCTCGCTCCAAACACTCAATCAAAAGTCGCATGGGACGATTGGAAGGATTAATCCTAGCCTCAAGGTCAAGGCGTGCAAACTTTTCAACGTTTGACCAATCCTTTAAACCGTAATAAGCGTCAGCAAGGTACGAATAAATCCTTTCGGGCTTATCGGTCGCGGCAAGCTCGGCAAGCAAAAACTTTAAATTTCTCTCCGCCTTAGCTTTATTAAGCGATGTGGAATAGCCCGTGTGATAAAGCGTCAAAAGGTTCGCGGGAGCCATGACGCGTTCCAAAGGTTCGTCACCTATGCAAACGTCTTCATGAATCTTGCCGACGTAGTGAACGCCCGCCGCCTTCTTAAAAATCCTGAGTACATAGCTTGTGTTGATGACGGCGTTGCCTTCGTCCTTGTCGATGTTGACCCACTTGACGAGTAGCCCAGGAGCTTTCGCGGACTTTATGATACGTTTAAGATTTTTAGCAGTGTCGTCTATAAAGTATTCGTCGGCATCCAGGAAAACAATCCAATCACCGCTTGCCTCGCACAGGGCAACATTGCGGGGCGTGGCGAAGTCGTCTTGCCATGGCTCGTGTAAGATTCTTGCGCCGAATGCCTCTGCAACTTCAACAGTCGAATCAGCCGAGCCGGTATCGACAACAATAATCTCGTCGACATAACCTTTAACACTTTCAAGCGAGCGGCGCAAATCCTCTGCGGCATCCTTGACGATGTAGCACGCGGATATTTTTACCTTGTCTGTTTTCTTTGTCTTGTGCTTAGCCAATGTGTTCTCTCCTTCCGAAACTTTTCCGCCATTGTACAACGGGCAAAAAAATTTTTCCACAGCCGCAAAGACCGTGGAAAACTTTTTATCTTGTGTTACTTGCCTTGAGCAATAAAATTCTTCTGGTAGTCAAAACACTCGTTAGCAATGTCCTTGCTTAGAATCACTAGGCAGATAAGGTTCGGGATAGCCATCAAGCCGTTCATGGTGTCAGAGAAGTTCCAAACAACGTCAAGGGTTTGCGTCGCCCCGATGAAGGTTATGCAGCTGAAAGCGAACCTGTAAGCGTAGATGACCTTGCGATTGCTCACGAGGTATTCAAGGGACTTTTCGCCGTAGTATTCCCAGCCGAGAATCGTCGAGTAAGCAAACAGAGCCAGAGCAACCGAGACGATATACTTTGCGCCTTCGCCGTAAACCGTGCTGAACGCCAAAATTGTAAGCGGTGCGCCCGATACGAGCTTGCCGGTCTCAGGGTCGACACTGCCGAGCACGCCAGAGCTTGCGATAACCAAACCAGTCAGGAAACAGATAATCATCGTATCGAAGAAAGTACCCGTCATGTTGACGTAGCCTTGCCGGGACGCATGGTCAGTTCTTGCCGCCGCCGCCGCGATAGGAGCAGAACCTAAGCCCGCTTCATTGGAGAAGACGCCGCGAGCAACGCCCCAACGCATTGCCGTCAACATGCTAGCGACGATTGAACCGCCGACGCCGCCAGCAACAGCCTCCGTTGAGAACGCCATTTGAATCATAATCGCCAAGCCACCCGGCACGTTCTCAAAGTTGACGATGATAATTATCACAGTGAACAGGATATAGAAAAACGCCATACTCGGCACGATGAAGCTTGAAACTTTTCCGATTGAGTGAACGCCGCGCATCAAGACCGCCAATGAACAGACAACCAGAATTGCGCCGGTTATCTCACTCGACCAACCGAAACTTGATTGGAAAGCAGAGCTGATTGAGTTTGCCTGCGTCATGTTGCCGATACCAAACGACGCACAGACCGCGAAGAGTGCAAAAAGCGTCGCCATAATCTTTCCGAACGAACCGCCAATGCCATTTTTCATCGCGTACATAGGACCGCCCGCCATCTCGCCGACGGAATTAGTTTCACGATATTTGACGGCAAGGACGGATTCGCCATACTTAGTCGACAGTCCGAACGCCGCACTTATCCACATCCAAACGATTGCGCCCGGTCCACCAAGAACCATAGCCGTTGCCACGCCGACGATATTACCCGTGCCGACCGTCGCGCTAAGTGCCGTCATCAACGATTGGAACGGGGAAAGGTCGCCTTTGTTGTCCGCCTTGTGTAGCATAATCATCTTGATTGCGTACCAGAGATTAATCCACGGCAAGAACTTGAGCCGAATTGTTAAAAAAATGCCCGTGCCGACGAGGAACGCCAGCATTATCGGACCCCATACGAAGTCATTTACGTCAGTCAATAGTTGCGATAGATCCATTAACGATTTCCCTCCTGCAAGATCACAAAGTTAAATGATAAAACAATTCATGCGGCAAATTATATTTAATTCGATATATCCTGTCAAATTTTCGGCAATGAATACAAAGCCGCCGCGCAGGTGTGAAAATTCTTCTTGACAAAAAATCGAATAGCCTTTATAATGCGCCCTGTGTTAACCTTCAAGCTTAAGCTTGAAGGTTAAGACAAGCGGAAGTAGCTCAGTGGTAGAGCACAACCTTGCCAAGGTTGGGGTCGCGAGTTCGAGCCTCGTTTTCCGCTCCAAATGCGGACATAGCTCATCTGGTAGAGCGCAACCTTGCCAAGGTTGAGGTAGCGAGTTCGAGCCTCGTTGTCCGCTCCAATTTTTTTGATAGCAAGTTGGAAACCGGTTGGACCCGTAGCTCAGTTGGTTAGAGCAACCGGCTCATAACCGGTCGGTCCTAGGTTCAAGTCCTAGTGGGTCCACCAACTTAAAATATATGACTCTGTAGCTCAGTTGGATTAGAGTATTTGACTACGAATCAAAGGGTCGGGGGTTCGAATCCCTCCAGGGTCGCCATTTTGAAAAAATTTACCCGTTCGTTAGCGGGGAAGTTAAGCCTGTGGAGCGTCATACCAAACGCAAGTAGCCTCGGCAAAAGCGGACGCATTGAAGCAGGAATGAGACATTAGCTCAAAGCTCTGTAAGTTCTCAATAACGGTTCAAGTCCCTCTAGGGTATTTAGGGACGATGAAGGTGCATGTTGGTTGCATGTGCCTAAGCGGGTAGGTGGCCGAGTGGTTAAAGGCGACGGACTGTAAATCCGTTCTCACTGAGTACGATGGTTCGAATCCATCCCTGCCCACCATATCGAAAATACAAACGTCGTCGAAAGGCGGCGTTTTGCTTTGTAAACGAAAAGACTGCCGAACGTTTTCACGCAAGGCAGCCTTTTTGATTTCGGTCGGCATTTTCGCCGCTTAAAGTTTATTCGACTACTGAAGTTCCATTGAGTTCGTTGGCGCGAGCGTCGAAGCGGCTCATAATCTCGTTGTAGGTCTCTTTGGAAATTGCTGGCATGTTATCTTGTCCGGTGGCGTCCTTCCAGACTAGACCGGCTTGCTTGAAGCCCTCTTCGACGGCAGCCCGCATTTGCGAAAGTTTTTCGGGGTCGTTGCCGGCAATCGCCGTTGCGAGGTCGAAAATGCGCGTCGATACCGCGTCGACAGACCAGGCTCCGCCCGGCGCAATCGCTTTTGCTGCGTCTTCGGGATTGGTCGCAACTTCCGGCAGGGCAAAACGCGCCGCGTCAATCTGCACGCCGCCGAAATTCAGAATTCCTACGCCGTCGTCAAGCCACGCCTGCAATTTGTCGTTCGATTCGGTCAAGGCTTGAATCATCACGTTGAAGAACGTTTGCTGTTGCGCTTCCAAATCGTTTTCCAAAGCTTGAACTTCGTCGGCGGAAAGACCTTTCGTCGCCTTCGCGCTCTCGTCCTCGACTGAAAAATCTTCCGTCTGCGTGGGCGTCTGTTGAGCTTTTTTGGCGGCGTCGGAAATGTCAAGCTCGAATGCCTCGCCAACTTTGACGGACTCCGATTGATTTTGCGTCGCCAAATTTTGCGCGGACGACTTCGCGTTTGCCGAGTTCTTCGCTTGCGCCGCGTATTGCGCCAAGCCTTGAGAAACTCTTGAAACTGTGCTTACATCCATGTTGAAAACCTCCTTAACTTTAACTCACAACTTGCGCCGGTCACAACATCAGCAACATTTGCAATTCGAGGCTGCGCGTCGGTTTTAATTCGGTCGCAACGGAGCCATCGGGTTCGGGCGGCGCGGTGTAGTCGGGGACAACCGTCATATGCGGCTTTAGCGTCAAGCGGTCTGTCATTTTCCCGTTTTCGTAAGTCGTTACCATAACCGAGCCGTCGGGCAGGAACCGCTTAATTTTTTCGACGCAGGTAATTGTCGACGTTGCGTTGTCCTCGTCGCGATTGGCGTTGCCCGAATCCTCATCAAGTTTAACGTCGCCGGTCAATTCCTCGTGCAGGTCGCGAATCTCGTCGAGTTGCTCTTTAACCGTTTCCATTTGCCGAACGTCGGTTTTAATGTTGGCGATTTTTTCGGCGAGGATTTTGGAATATTCCGAGGCAATCGGCGACGTGCTCTTGTATGACGACTGCGCGGCATTGCGTCCAGTGCCCGCCGCAACTGTTGTGATTTCCCAAATTCCCATATTGCTCACGCTCCTTAGATTTTTCTAAATATTTTATCGGCGTTCAGAGCGCATTGCTAAAATTTTATATTTTATATCATGCGCGGCGGTGCTTGTCAATTTATCGGTCGACGATTAAAATTTAGCCGAAAAATTTTTGGAGGCGATAGAATGTTAAGTGACGTTGAAATTGCGCAAGCCGCGCAGGTCGAAAAAATCACTTCGGCGGCGGCTAAGCTCGGATTGACCGAAGACGATTTGGAATTTTACGGGAAGTTCAAGGCAAAAATTTCCGCTGACGTGTGGAAACGTATCGAAAAAAATCCTGACGGCAAATTGATTCTCGTGACGGCGATAACTCCTACTCCCGCCGGCGAAGGCAAAACTACAACCTCAATCGGTCTGGCGGACGCGTTCGCTCGGCTC
>JACXWG010000080.1 GCA_014764605.1 Quinella sp. 1Q5
GGTAATCATGTAAATGCCGATAATCTTCTTAGCCATTGCTTAAGCCCTCTGAACTATAACAATTATTATTACGTCGTGTAATCTGCGTTCAGCTTGATATAAGCGAACGTGTAGTCACAAGTATAAACAGTCGCTTGCGCGGAGCCTAGCCCAAGTTCAATATCAACGGTGATGTCGTGCTCTGTTAAGACTTTGCGCATTTCGTCCGAGTCAAACTTCGTCACGAGACCTTTATCGTAGACGGTCAGCCCGCCGAACTTGATAGTAATCTTTTCCGGGACGACGTGCACGCCCGAATAACCTATGGCACAAATCGTCCTGCCTGGGTTGGCATCTTGCCCGAAGAAGGCAGTTTTAACTAATGGAGAGTTGGCAACGCTCATTCCGACCTTTTTGGCGTCCGCGAAGCTCTCTGCGCCCGTTACGTTAATCGTCAGGAACTTAGACGCGCCCTCGCCATCAGCGGCAATGCGTTTGGCAAGCTCAATGCAAATCGTCTTCAGCGTCTCGTAGAAGGTCTGGTAGTCCGCGCTCTTGTCGACGATTTTTTTATTGCCCGCCGCGCCATTCGCCAAGACGACGACTGAATCATTGGTGCTCATGTCGCCATCAACCGTCATGCAATTAAAGCTAACCTCTGTAGCGTCGCGCAAAGCCTCCTGTAAAAGTTTCTGGTCAATATCGGCGTCGGTGGTGATAAAGCAAAGCATCGTTGCCATGTCGGGTCGAATCATGCCCGAACCCTTAGCGATTGCTCCGAAGCGAACTTCCACGCCGCCAATCGTAACTTCAGTCGCGCAAGCCTTGGAATAAGTGTCCGTCGTGATGATTGCGTTGCCAGCATTAACGGAACCTTCGCGAGAGAGTTGCTTAACGGCGTCTTTAATGCCCGCTTCCATTTTGTCCATTGGCAGATTGGAACCGATAAGCCCTGTTGACGCGACGATAACATCATCTTGACGGCAACCGAGTTCGTTAGCGGCAATGGTCGCCATTGCCTCGGCGTCGCGGATTCCCTGTTCGCCCGTGCAAGCATTAGCACAACCCGCATTGGCAACGACCGCATGAGCTGTGCCCGTGTTGACTACTATCTTGCTTAAATGAACCGGAGCCGCCGCAACTAAATTCTTCGTGAAAACACCCGCAACCGCCGCTTCCTTTTGCGTGTAGATAACAGCCACGTCGAGATTGCCATTCTTCTTGATACCTGCACGAACACCCGCCGCCGTGAAACCTTGCGGATAGCAGACGCCCGCCGCCTTGTGTTTATCGCTGAACATATTTTTGCCTCCTTAGGGATAGAGTGGTACAACGTCTAGGGCAACGCCTTCATAGAAGCCCGCCGCTATGTTGAAGTTCTGGACGGCTTGCCCCGCCGCGCCCTTAACTAGGTTGTCAATCGCGGAGAGAATTATAACACGTTGCGTCCGCTCGTCAATGTGCCAGCCTAGGTCGCAGTAATTGGAGCCGCGAACGAATTTAGTTTCAGGGTATGCGCCGCGTCCGAGCAGTCGGATAAATTTTTCTGCGCCGAACATCTTCTGAAACGCGGCGTCAATCATCTCCGCTGAAATGTTCTCTTTAATCGTCGCGTAGCACGTCGCCAGAATTCCGCGGGACATTGGCACTAAGTGCGGCGTAAAGTTAATAACTGTCTCTTCTCCGCTTAGGTCTTTAAGAGCCTGTTCAATCTCCGGCGTGTGACGATGATGAGCGACGTTGTAAGCCTTGAAGTTGTCGTAGAGTTCAGGGAAGTGATTGCCGAGCTTAAGACCTCTGCCCGCGCCCGATACACCCGACGCCGCGTCCACGATGATTGAGTTGCTGTCGATTAGATGATGCTTGACCAGAGGAGCCAACGCGAGGATTGAAGCCGTCGTGAAACAGCCAGCATTGCCGATAATCTTTGCGTCGCGGATTTCGTTGCGGTAAATCTCCGCCAGCCCGTAAACCCTCTTAGCGTCCTTGTGCTTGTGCGGCACGTTGTACCACGCCTCGTAAATGTCTGTATCGCTGAACCGATAATCCGCGCCCAAGTCGATAATCCTGACGGGCAACGCCTCAAGCTTTAATCCAACGTCCATTGCGTGTCCGTGCGGCAGGGCTATAAAGATAAAGTCGCTGTCCTTGCCGATTGCCTCAATGTCCGCGAGTGATTCCAACGTCAAGTCGCATATGCCGCGAAGGTGCGGATACAGTTCCGAGATTTTCTTGCCCGTATGACTTTCGGACGTTATATGCGCCAGTTGAGCTTGCGGGTGCCGATTGAGTATCGCGAGTAACTCTGCCCCCGCGTAGCCCGTCGCTCCGATTACACTTACCTTTACCAATTACTTTGCCTCCTCAAAATTTATAAGTCGCGGTGACTCAGAATCACTCATGTGCAAAAATGATAATTTTGAACTCACCGAAATTAGAGGTGAGCTCCTTAGCAGAAAAGTTCACCACAATTTTTTCATTGTTTTGCGCACGGTAAACAGAAAAACTCTTTTTATATTCTTTAAGGCGTGAATCCTTCGATAGGGCTTTTTGCATATCAGACCCTATGTCTTGTATAAGGTTAGCAACGTCTTCCAGCGTTACTCCTGCGATAACCAAAGTCCCGCCAGCCAGCTTCCACATCTGCTCAAAGATAGGATCCTCATTGCCGAATTTTGATTCGATAAACAAAGCTTTAATCGAGTCGTCATTTTCCAGTAGGAAATCCAGTCGATTTTTATCATCGTTGCCAAAATACCCTATGTAACAACCACTAAATTTTTTTATACCCCAAATTTTTACGCCAGGGATTTCCTGCAATTTCTGCGTCAGCGTAGGGACATCTTGCTCACAGAGCGGAACAATTTTTATTTCTGCCGACGCGGGAAACGAAATCATCACTGTGCATAGCAGGACAACAAGCGCAATAAATTTTTTCACGACAAACGCCTCCCTAAGAATTTCGTTCGAGCCAATCAAAAGCCCGTTCCTTGTTCAGCCAATAATCGCTAATCCAAACGTAAAAGCTTTCGTCCTCGGTGATGTTGTACAGCTCATGGCGACCAGTGCTTTCCAATTCGCCCGCAACCTCATCGCCGCGCCTCAATCGAAATGGCAAGCC
This sequence comes from Quinella sp. 1Q5, assembly GCA_014764605.1. Lineage (GTDB taxonomy): Bacteria > Bacillota > Negativicutes > Selenomonadales > Selenomonadaceae > Quinella. The sequence goes on from JACXWG010000080.1 coordinate 3,101, forward strand.
GGAAACCTCGCCGCAAGTGTAGTGTCCGCTGTCCGTCTCGATGATAATCTTGTTTGAACGTTCGCCATAAAACACGACGACCCCTTTAGCCGCCGACGCCGAAGACGTAATCATCACGGCGCACAGCACGACGACCAACGCGATAAATTTTTTCATGCCAAGCCCTCCTTACATGTTGAAGAACCTAAACCACGCGGCAAGGATACTGTCCTGATTCGCCAGAAGGTATGCCTCAATCTTGCGCAAGTCCTTAGCGGGGATTTGTCCGTCGTTATGCGCCAATTCCACGCCGTCGCGCCTTATCCAAAACTTTGTCGCGCCCGCCGTCTGTCTGCCCTTTGAAACGTGAACATGCGGAGGCTCGCCTTGCTCATTAGCCCAAAAGTAAATCGCGTAGCCTAAAAAATCTTGCAAGACCTTAGGCATTCATGCCACCGCCCTTTTGCGCGAACTCCCAAATCAAGAAGGCATTGTTCCGCATGTAGTCACGCAGTTTGAAAAGCTCGTCTTCCGAGAAGCCGAACGCCTTTTGAAACGTAAAGTGCGGAATCCTGCCGTCAGCGAAGTCGAAGCCGTTATTTTGATTCGGTCGTTCAAAGTGGACGCGCACACACGGCATAGAATATTCATCGGTCTCAAGGGCACTGTGCGTCATGATAATATCGCCTACGGTCGAGTAATAGTACATGACGTGCCCTCCTCAATGGTGGCGCAAGTGTTCGGTGCTGTTCATCAGTTCAACTGTAAATTCCCCGTCGTCGACGCGCAAAATGTTTAACGCCATGTTGAATTGCCCAATCGCCCACATTTTGTGAATCGGCATGTCCAAAGCCGCGCCGAGTATCAATCGAATCGCCGCGCCGTGTGAAACCGCTACGACGTTCTGATTTTCGTGATTCGCGATGATTTCCCGAATTCCAATCATCACGCGGGCTTGACACTCCAAAAAAGTTTCTCCGTGCGGCGGATGGCATCTTTCCGGGTCTGTGAAGAACTTTCCGAAGGCTTTAGGCGATTCCATTGCTAATTCGCTTATCTCGCGCCCTTCCCAGTCGCCAAAATTCGTCTCGCGCAACTCAGGCATCAATTTTACGCCCAGATTGAATCTTTCCGCGATAACTCCCGCCGTTTCCATTGCCCGCGACAAATCACTTGAATAAATCGCGTCGATGTGCTGGAAAGGCGGGTGGTCAGCCAAAGTTATCGCTTGATGATAGCCTTCGGGCGATAAATGAATGTTTGAATTGCCTTGCAAGCGATTTTGTTTGTTCCATTCCGTCTCGCCGTGCCTGATTAAAAAAATTCTTAACATATTATCCGCTCCTCGACGTTTTGAACTAAGATAGCAAAAAAATTTTCTAAAAGCAACCGTGAAAATACTTCGCGGGTGTGTTATCATGTGCAAAATCATTTTGCATAGGAGAATTGAAATGGAAACGATTTTGGAACTCACGACCGCTGAAAAAAATATTTTGGAAAGCGTTTACGGTCGACAGGTGGAGGGCGTCGGCTATAATCCTCGCAAACTCGAAGCGATTAAGGATTTGAACGCCCAAGAGAAAAAATTCTTCACGGAAAAGAACTTTGTGTCGCCGCATTTCTTCGTTCAGACTCTTTATAAGGTTCGCGGCACCGTCAGCCCGATGAAATTCAATATGGCGGTTGCTCGGTTGATAAATCACAACGAAAACCTCCGCGCAAACTTCTGCAACGTCGGAACGCGCACGATTAAAGTTATTCGCGCCGCCACGACCGTCAAACCCGAAGTCATCTTCCGCAATCTTACTCAATCAGACGCCGATGAGCTTGACGACGAGTTCAGGAAGATTTTGGAAGCCGATATGCGCCGCGATTGCGACTTTAGGCACGACCCGTTGATTAGATTCGCCGTTTATAAGACGAGTCCAAGTGAATTTGCCGTTCTCGTGACGATTGCACAGTTAATCGCCGAGAATTTCGTTGCCGAGAAGTTTTTTGCCGATGTCTTGGAAATTCCAGACGAATTCAAGACGGAGAAGCCTCAAGACGACTTGCCGCCGAAGAATCAGGACGCAATCCGCGATTATTGGGCTAAAGTCCTCGACAAAGCTCCGCCGCCCGATAGATTGCCCTATGAACGCGACGGATTGGGCGCATATCGTCAAAGGGCGTTGCATATGAACATTCCCGCCGATATTCTCTCCGATTTGCGCTGGCACGCTCAATCTAACCGCGTCATGCTCACGGCGATTTTGCAAAGTGCGTGGGGTTTCATGCTTCAAAACAAAAACGGACGCAGTGATTGCCTCTTCTGCCAAATTATTTCTGCTGGCGGCTCGTCGCTCAATGTCATTCCCGTTCGCCTGACCAGTAGCAACAATTTGACCGTTGAACAAATCGTCCGCGGGCAATTTCGGCAACTCGTCATCTCTCAACCTTATAGTTGCGTCGATTGGACGACCCTTGAGGGCTTGACTGGCAGAAAATACTTTGGGCACTTCCTCAGCTTTAAAGAATTTCAATCTAGCGAACTTAATTACGTCGAAACGCCCGCCACGTCGCAAGGCAAAATCATTTATCGTAATTCTTGGGACGCTCAAGGCATGAAGTTAGGCGTTTACTTCCGCTACTCCGAAAAAAACTTGTCGATAACCTTCCTTTATGACGAGCGGCACTTCATGAAGTCGGGCGTTGAACGTCTTTGCTCAATTTATGAAGCCGTTCTTAAGCAAGTGCTCACGGATTGGAATGCAAAGTATCCCGCGTTCCGTGAAAGCCTCGCCAAACGAATCCAAATCCTTTCTGACGATCAAAAGCCCACTGACGAGCGCAAAAGGATTCGCGACTTCCTATCACAGTTACCGATTTTGCAAGGACGCTACGAAGGGACAATCGGCTTGTTCGAGGGCAATGCGGAACTTATCACGCGCTACGAGGGCGATAGGATTTCCGGCGATATGCTCAAGAAAGATTTTATCTTCGTGGTGGCTGGCAAGCTCGTTCGCAACGTGGATACTGGCGACGGTTGGTATAATCCGCTTGATGTCGTCGGGAAAAATTCTTTCGTCAATCCCGCAAACCTTCTGGATAAGCAACGGCTCACACTTTCCGCCGAAGTCTTGACGGAACAAGTTGACCTGCTACTGATTCCGCGTGACGTGCTGATTGAGGCGATTCGCAAAAATACTGAGGTCGCGGCGGCTGTGATGAATTTCGCCCTGCAACAAATGGAACGTTATCAATCTCTCTGGCTCCAATCGTGAAAGTTTGAGGTGCTTTTATGTCTAAGCTCGAAACGAAACTTGTTAATGAAATCACGGGAACCTTTTTTGTGCCCGCATATCAGCGCGGCTATCGTTGGGGGCAATCGGAAGTGCGGCGGCTCCTTGAGGACGTTTACAATCTGAGCAAGTATCCTGAACGACGCGGCTATTGTCTTCAACCCATCGTTGTAAGAAATTTAAGCGGCAATAACTTTGAGCTTATCGACGGACAGCAACGCTTGACGACGATTTTTCTTATCTATAAATACATGTTCGAGGAAGGCGGCAGATTTTTTGGCGAACCGAAATTTTCTTTGGACTATGAAACGCGCAAGGGTTCAAAACATTTTCTGGCTAATATCAATCCCGATTTGCGCAACGACAACATTGACTATTGCTTTATCGCCGACGCCTATAATCACATCAGGGCTTGGTTTGCTGAGAATGGTGAACTTTCCGTGACGATGCCTAAGCTAAAAACCTTGTTCGCCGATAATGTAAAAATCATTTGGTACGAAGTCGACGAGACCGAAAACGCAACGGCAATGTTCACGCGTCTTAATATCGGCAAGATTCCCTTGACAAGTGCCGAGCTAGTCAAAGCCATGTTCCTTAGCCGCGATAATCCAAACATGGACAAGCGGCGGCAAGATGAAATTGCTTTGCAGTGGGACAACCTCGAAAAGGATTTGCATAATGATTCGCTGTGGTACTTCTTAACGAACAATTCTACAAGCAAATATCAGACGCGCATAGATTTGGTTTTGGATTTGATGTCGGGCAAAAGATTTGATGATAAGGACAAGTACGCGACTTTTTTTTATTTCGATGAGCTGAAACGACGCGGCGAAGACTTGAATGAGGTTTGGCAAAAAATCGTCCAGAATTTTTTGTTGCTAAGAGATTGGCACGAGAATCACGACTTCTATCACAAAATCGGTTATCTAATCGCCGCTGATTATAAAAGTCTTGCTGACATTTATGCTGAGGCTAAGGGCAAATCTAAGCGCGAATTTTCTGCGCGGCTCAATGAACTCATCAAGGCGAGTGTTCGCTTAAGGGGCGACGAAAATTATTCGGATTGGAATTACAACGAAGACGCCGATAAGATTCGCAGATTGCTTTTGTTGTTTAATGTCGAATCCGTGAGGCAGTTAGAAGAAAAATCGCAGTGGTTTCCGTTTGATAAATACAAGTTCGGCGGCAGAGGAAAAGTTTCGTGGAGCTTGGAACACATTCACGCGGTCAATTCGCAGGACAGAGGCAATCAAAAGCAGTGGCGCGAATGGCTAAGACTTCATAGAGAGTCGCTAGAAAATTTCTCTGACGAAGATAAGAGCCTAATTGCCGATATTGATAGGTTGCTTGCGTTGAAAAATATCACGAACGAAAAGTTCTCTTCCTTGCGAAAAAGAATTCTCGACAAGCTCTCGCCCGAAGGTCTCAACGATGAATTCGCTGATTCAATCGCTAATCTTGCCCTGATAAAGTGTGCTGACAATTCTGCGCTTGGTAATTCGGTCTTCGACGTTAAACGCAATGAAATAATCAAGCTCGACATGGCGGGCGCGTTTATTCCCTTTTGCACTAAGATGGCGTTCCTCAAGTACTATACTAAGTCCGAAAAGAATCAAGTCCACTTCTGGTCAGCGGAGGACAGACGGGCCTATCTCGATGCTATTAACAATGTGCTGAAAAAATTTTTGACGAAACCGATTAAGGAGAGATAACATGCCCGAATCATTGCAGACGTTTATAAATATTTTTCAAGGCGGCGTTGACCGAATTATTATCCCGAACATTCAACGCGATTATGCACAGGGCAGAGAAATTGAAGAGATTCGGCGTGTGCGCAACAGGTTTTTAGATGCACTATATAGAGCAGTCACGACGGAAGAGGGAATCAAGCTAGATTTTGTTTACGGCGACTTAAAGGACGGAGTCTTAACGCCGCTTGACGGTCAACAACGGCTCACAACACTTTTCCTCTTACATTGGTACGCGGCTAAGAAAGAAAACGTTCCGCCCGACGAAACTG
>JACXWG010000031.1 GCA_014764605.1 Quinella sp. 1Q5
TTGAGAAAGGACGCGTTGTCATCTTCGGTGCGGGTACTGGCAATCCTTACTTCTCAACGGACACGACTGCGGCACTTAGGGCGGCGGAGATTGAAGCCGACGTTATCTTGATGGCTAAGCGCGGAGCTGACGGCGTTTACGACTGCGACCCGAATCGTTTTCCCGACGCTAAGAAGTTCGACTCGATAAGCTACATTGATATATTGAACCTCGGCTTGCACGTCATGGATTCGACCGCTACAAGCCTTTGCATGGATAATCACATTCCGCTTGTCGTCTTCAACATCGACGACCACGAAAACATTTACCGCGCCGCTATCGGCGAAACTATCGGTACGACTGTAGGTTAAGGAGGCTTTACAATGACAAAGGACGTTATCAAATCGTCAGAGGACAGACTCGGCAAAACTCTTGACGGATTGAAGAAAGATTACGGCACACTTCGCGCAGGACGCGCCGCCCCAAGCTTGCTCGATAAAGTTCTGGTTGATTACTATGGCACCTCGACGCCCGTCAATCAGATTGCCAACGTCACTGTTCCCGAACCGCGCATGATTATGATTAAGCCTTACGACAGGAATTCGCTTAAGGACATCGAACGCGCCATTCAAAAGAGCGACCTCGGCTTGACGCCCAATAACGACGGAACGACTATACGCTTGCAAATCCCCCAACCGACGCAGGAACGCCGCAAGGAACTTGTCAAAGTCGTAAGCAAGAAAGCGGAAGAAGCTAAGGTTGCCATGCGCAATATCCGCCGCGACGCTAACGAGTCGATTAAGAAGTTGGAAAAGGGCAAGCAGATAACCGAAGACGACCGCAAAGACGCTCAAGAGGAAATGCAAAAGCTCCTCGACAAGTATATTAAGCTCGTCGACAGCGCGAAGTCAACTAAAGAAAAGGAAGTCATGGAAGTTTAAGCTATGTGGGAAAGCGACGCCGACTTGCTTGCGCGAGTCGATAAAGACAAAATGCCGCGGCACGTGGCAATCATAATGGACGGCAACGGACGCTGGGCAAATTGTCGCGGGCTTCTGCGTAGCGCGGGACATACCGCCGGCGTCAAGACGCTCAAAAAAATTTTAAAGACGGCAGTCAATCTCAAGCTTGAGGCTTTGACGGTTTACGCCTTTTCAACAGAGAATTGGAAACGACCTCCCAGCGAGGTTGATTTTTTAATGCACCTGTTCTCGGAGTATCTGGAGCGCGAGAAACTAGAAATGCACGCCAATAACGTCCGCATAAAATTTTTGGGACGCACGGAAGATTTTGCGCCTTCCCTGCAAAAGTTGATACGCGATTCCGTTGAGCTGATGAAAAACAATACGGGCGTCAAGTTCAATGTGGCGGCGGACTATGGCGGGCAAGATGAAATCATTCGTGCCGCGCAAAAGTTAGCATGTCGCGTGAAACGTGGAGAGTTGTCGCCTGAAGATATTTCCGCAAAACTTTTTGAAGAGGAGCTGGATACTGCAGGTCAGCCGCCCGTTGACTTGATGATTAGGACGAGCGGCGATTTGCGTGTCAGCAATTTTTTATTATGGCAAGCGGCTTATGCGGAGTTTTGGTTCACCGATACGCCGTGGCCAGAGTTCACGCCCGAAGAGTTCATCGACGCCTTGATTGACTTCGGCAAACGTTCTCGACGCTTCGGCGCATTGAACAACTAAATTAAATGAGGAAGTGACGCCTTGCTTTTAAGAATTATCACGGGGATTATAGGCATTGCAATCGCGGCGTTCGTGATTCAATATGGCGGCGCACCGTTCGCGGGCTTCGCGATATTTTTATCGCTTTTGGCTTGGCATGAATATTCCAGCGCGTTCAGGAGGGCGGGCGTCATCACGACTTACATTTTCGGCGCGTTGGCTTTGATACTGCTTCTGTGCTGTGCGTGGCTCGGCAACGTCGAAGAACTTCTTGCCGTCTTGACTGTGAGCATGATGTTAATTTTTTTGCTGACGGTCATCCTGCGCGGGAGCACGCGTCCAACTGACGCTTGTGTATCTGTGGCGGGAATAATGTATATCGGGTTGCCGTTCGCGCATTTAATCTTCCTGCGTTTCTTAACTGATGAACCGCAACCAGGCGAGTCGATAACGACAGTCCAGGAACTTGCTACAAACAACGCAACGATTTTTGATAGACTCAACCTCGGAGGATTTCTTGACTTCTTGCCGTCGTTTGACCTTAGCTTAAATCTGAACGTCGACGCGGGTTGCGCATTGGTCTGGGTGCTGTTCGCGTGCACGTGGGCGAGTGATACCTTTGCTTACTTCGTCGGCTCGGCGATTGGTTCTCATAAGCTTGCCTCATCGATTAGCCCGAATAAAACGGTTGAAGGTTTCTTCGGCTCAATCGTCGGCACGATATTAACGGCGGTTATCGTCGGCACGGTTATTTTCGGGTTGCCGCTGATTAAAATGGTGGTGGCGGGTTTCGTTCTTGCGATTGCCGCGACGCTCGGCGATTTAGTCGAGTCGGTGCTTAAACGTTTCGCGGGCATAAAAGATTCGGGATTCTTCTTGCCGGGGCACGGCGGCGCACTCGACCGCTTTGACAGCATACTATTTACTGCGCCCGCCTTTTACTACTTTGTGATCATATCGGGGATAGCGTGATGAAAAAAATTGCGATACTCGGTTCCACAGGTTCAATCGGCACGCAAGCCCTTGATGTCGTCCGTCATTTGCCCGAAGAATTTTCAGTCGAAGTCTTAGCGGCTAATTCAAACGTCGAACTTTTTACGCGGCAGGTTGAGGAGTTCCGACCTAAACTTGCAGTCTTGGCTGACGAGGCGGCTTATAAAAAGTTCTCTGCGCGGAAGTTTCAAGGCGTCGAGTTGGCTGGCGGGCGTCAAGCCTTCATAGACGCGGCTGACTTCGACGGCGTGGAGATTGTCTTGACTGCTATGAGCGGCTTTGCGGGCTTGGAGCCGACGATTAAAGCCATTAACAGCGGAAAAAATATTGCGCTTGCCAATAAGGAAACTCTGGTTGTTGCGGGCGAACTCATTACCAAACTTGCTAAGGCTCGCGGTGTGAAGATTCTTCCCGTCGACAGCGAACACGGAGCTTTCTTCCAATGTCTGCAAGGTGAAGACTCCCGCACGATTAATAAACTTCTGCTTACGGCTTCGGGCGGACCTTTCAGAGGCAAGACACGCGACGAACTTTTGAACGTCACGATTAAAGATGTCCTAGCGCACCCGACGTGGAGCATGGGCAAAAAAATTACCGTTGATTCCGCCACGCTCGTAAACAAGGGACTTGAGGTTATCGAGGCGAAATTCCTTTACGGCGTCGACTACAATCAAATTCAAGTCGTCGTGCATCCGCAAAGCATTGTTCATTCGATGGTTGAGTTCAATGACGGTTCGATAATCGCACAGCTCGCCGCGCCCGATATGCGCCTGCCGATTCAATACGCCCTGACTTATCCGCAAAGGTTGCCTTCGCCCGTCAAGCCGCTAAACTTCTGGGAAATAAACTCGCTGACCTTCGAGGAACCGGACGTTGAAACTTTCCTTGGGCTGAAGTTTGCATACGAGGCAGGCAAAGAGGGCGGAACGTTGCCTTGTACCTTCAACGCGGCTAATGAGGTTGCAGTCAATGCCTTCCTAAGCGGGCGGATAAAGTTCCTAAACATTTACGACGTAATCTATCATGCAATGTCAAGCCGATTAGTCACGCATAATCCGACGCTTGAAGATTTAATCGCGGAAGACATTGAGGCGCGGAGGTTAGCAGAAGAATTCATAGAGGAGGAAACCTGACTTGATTTTAACGATAGCGGCGGCGGTCTTCGTTTTCGGGCTGTTGGTTCTCGTCCACGAGTTCGGGCACTTCATAACGGCTAAGATGACGGGAATGCGCGTTGACGAATTTGCAATCGGCTTTGGTCCCAAACTCATTAGCAAGAAACATGGCGAAACCGTCTACTCATTGCGCGTGGTACCGCTCGGCGGTTTCAATGATATTGCCGGCATGGACCCCGATAACAACACGGCGGGCGACCGCGGCTTTTGCGCTAAACCTGTGCTGTCGCGTATGATAGTAATCCTTGCTGGCTCGACGATGAATTTTATTCTGCCGATTGTCTTGTTCTTTACAATCTTCGCAACGGTCGGAATGTCGGTTCCTTCAACTGAACCTGTAATCGGTAGCATAATCCAAGGCATGTCCGCTGAGAAGGCGGGACTTAAAGATGGCGACAGAATCTTGAGCGTCGACGGGCAATCGGTCATGACGTGGAAGGACTTCACCGATAAGCTTAGGCAAATCAAAGAGGGGCAAAACGTTTCACTCCAATACAAACGCGGCGAGACAGTCTCCGAAGTCACATTGTCGCCGACGTTCAACAAGCAAGAAAATCGCGTATTAATCGGCGTGCAAAGTGAAACCGTCTACGAATCAAAGACAATCCCCGAAGCCGCCGCGTTGTCGATTGACTACACCAAAGAAATAACCGTCTATATGCTCGAATCAATCGCGAAACTCTTCAAGGAGCCGGAGCAAACAGAAAACCTTGCTGGACCAATCGGAATCGTGCAAATGTCAGGTCAGGTCGCTGAAAACGGTTTCATTCCCCTGTTAAAGTTCGCGGCGTTGCTTAGCATTAATCTTGGCATAGTGAACTTGCTACCCGTGCCCGTGCTTGACGGCGGACATTTCGTGAACTTGTTTATTGAAGCAGTAAGAGGTAAGCCGCTCGGTTCAAAGGCTGTCGCTTATACCCAACGCATTGGACTCGCGCTTTTGGTAATGCTTATGCTCTTCGCCACGAAAAATGACCTCGTGCGCATCTTCTTTAAATGAGGGCGGCTTATGCGAAAAATCTTTACAATCGGATTCACTAAGCTGACGGCGGAAGAGTTCTTCACTTGCCTTGAGCGGAGCCGCGTTAATCGAGTGGTGGACGTTCGACTTTACAACACGTCACAGCTTTTGGGCTTCAGCAAGTTTCCCGACATTAAATATTTCCTGCGCAATCTCTCTGGCATTGATTACGTTCACGATTTGCAGTTCGCGCCGACGGAGAGAATCTTTGACAGCTACAAGAAAAAATATATCACGTGGGAAGATTACGAAGAGGCATTTGCCGCGCTCATGAAGTCACGCAACATTGACGACTACATCAGGAAGAATTACGCGGACACGGAGAACTATTGCTTGCTGTGTGCTGAGGTCTCGCCCGAAAGTTGTCATAGGCGGCTTGTCGCGGAGAAGATTAAAGAAGTCCTCGGTGACGTGGAAATTGTTCACTTGTGAGGTGCGGCTATGAAGATTTTTAAGCTGGTGATTCTCGCTGTGAGTGCTAAGCACAATAATTTTTGCGTGGCGGGCGTCGATATTGATTCGGGCAAGTGGATTCGTCCCATATCTGAGCGGGCGGAGTTTGAAGAGGCAGTGCCGCTTGAAGACTTAAAGTATCCCGACGGCTCGCATGTGGAGTTATTGGACGTGGTAGAAATAAAATTTTCCGACCAGTCGGCAGATAATCCGATTCAGCCGGAAAATTTTTTTTATAACCAGAAATATTTTTGGCAAAAGGTCGGGCGCGTGACATTGCAGGAAGTCATCGACAGGCGCGGCTACGATTTGCGCGATAAAATCTTTTACAACAATGAACGTTCAATCTTTGGCGCGGACGTGGAAAAAGTTTCTACCCGTGAATCATTGCTACTCTTGCCCGTGGAGAATTTGTTTATCGCTGTCGAACAGGACAAGGAGCATAAGAAATTTTTCGCGGACTTCGAGTATCGCGGCAAGAAATATTTCCGTTTCAGCGTCGGTGATAAAGCCATCGGAAAAAAATATGAGACGAACGGGGCGGGAAAATATTTCCTCAAGGAAAGTGCCTCCGTCGTCTTCAGTCTCACGAATCCTTTTAGTGCGAACTATCAATGCTATAAGATGCTCGCGCAAATTTTTTAATTGGCAAACGTGGCATTGAACTTTTCAATCAGCTTAATGGGTCGATAAGACGCCTTCGCCTGCCGCAAGCCCTCAATGCCCATGTCCTCTTCGCGATTGATATAAATCATGTCCGACCATTCGTGCTCAACGAAACTTTGATTAATCGCCGCGTAAATGCCACGGATAGTCGGGTCAGCCTTCTCGACATGAATAACTGCCGTGTCCGAATTGAGCCGCTCGCCGAACGTGAACGCCACGACTTTATTATCAATCAGAATCGCGCCGCCCTTTACCTTGAAGGCGTTGAAGTGGTCAAAAATCTCGTGAATCGCCGCTTGCTCGTAGCAGATAAACGCGTTGTCGGGATTGGTGCGCCTGTGCATTTCATACCAGACGTTAAGCTCCTCGCGGCACTTCGAGATAATCTCTTCGGTTATCGGCAGATATTTCGCTTCGGGATATTCTTTGCGGAAGGCGTTGAGATGATTTTTCTTCCCATGAAACTTTCTGCCCGATAAATTTATCAAATCCTGCGCAAGATACACATAATCAAAGCGGTCGCGCTCGGCTGTAATGTTAAATTTCGCATGCGGATATTTTTCTAGCTCCTCTGCAAAACTTTTTTCCACTACTGCGAACTTAAACTCTTTGTCGCCGCGATTTTCTTCCGCTACGTGCAAGATTTTCGTGATTGCGTCCTGCATTTTATCTTGCGCCCCGATTGGTTGCCATGCCGCGAAATGTTCTTCGTTCAAAGAGAAAATATAAAGTACATCGTCTTCTATTGCCCAGCGATAATCGCGCATCTTGCGCCACATAAAAAAATTAGTGAACGTATACCCTGAATGTTCGCAGTAGCGCGAACCAAAATATTTATCGAACGTCGCTTTGTCTGTGCATTTCAATTCCTGCAAATTAATTTTAATCAGCTCCCTCAAATAACAGTTCTGCCAAGTGATAAGTCGTTTTGCCGCTCAATTTTAATCCGCGAACGCAATAATGACAATAAGCAACCACCTTTTCCGTCGCGATTTGTGCGCAGTGCTCTTGCATGAGCGATTTTTTCTGTTCGGGCGTATGTTCTTGAAATAATCCTTGCGCCCCATGTAAAAATCTTTTCGGTGCAAGTTTAGGATTGCGTGCGGGTTGTGGTTGATAAAGTGAGTAGCCGCAGAATTTTGTTCGCTCGTGATTTTCCTCAAGCTCGACGATTTCAAAGTTCATGCGCCGTAAAATTTCCCGAACGGCTTCTTGCTCTGAGTAGTTATCCTTCGACCGCCAACAATCCTGAACTGTGATAGTTTCGCCGTGATGATTCGGGTAAGAAAACGTTTCATCGCTTAAAATCAGTTCCCAAAGAGATTCGCGCAAAATTTCAGGGTGCCGTTCCTCAAATATCGCCGAGCAGTTATGGCAGATTGAAATCATCGTCGAGCCGGGCGGGAAGTGTTCAAAGTGTTTAATCGCCCGCCACTCATCGCGATAATCTTCGGGCATACGCTCTTCAAACTCGGCGACTTTGTATTTGTCGACGCAACAACGTATTATAGGCAGCTTGAACCGTTCGCGAACGTAAGATTGAACTTTGCGACTGAGCGTGGGATATTCTTCCGTAAATACGCAACTCGCCACATAAAATTTATCCAAAGTAATCAACTCCAGCCTCGAAAAGTTTCTGGTCTTTATTGCCGTGAATGTTTTTTGCGACATAATCGCCGATTCGTTCGGAGTGACCCATTTTCCCGAAGATTTTTCCACTCGCGTCGGTTATTCCCTCAATCGCCCATGCCGAGCCGTTCGGATTAAATGGAAGTTCGCTTGTCGGCTCGTTTTTGTCGTCAACATATTGCGTCGCGATTTGCCCCGCGTCCGAAATTTTCTTCAACCAAGCGTCGCTAGCCACAAATCTCCCTTCGCCGTGTGAAACAGGGATTGAATGAACGTCGCCGACCGAATTTTTCATTAGCCACGGCGATAAATTGCTTGTTACTCGCGTTTTTACGTATTGACTGACGTGCCGCCCTAATGAATTGTGCGTTAATGTCGGCGAATCCTTTTCCAAGTCGCGAATTTCTCCATATGGCAACAATCCGAGCTTTATTAATGCTTGAAAACCGTTGCAAATGCCCAAAATTAGCCCGTCGCGCTCTTTTAATAGCTTCATAACTTCTTTCGCGATTTTCGGATTGCGAAACGTCGCCGCGATAAATTTTCCAGACCCGTCAGGCTCATCACCGCCGCTAAAACCGCCCGGAATCATAATTATCTGCGCGGAACGAATTTTTTTCGCCATTATATCAATACTTTCTGCGACCGATTGCGGCGTTAAGTTACGCACGACGAAAATATCTGGTTCGCCGCCCGCTTTTTTCCAAACTTTCGCGCTGTCGTATTCGCAATTCGTGCCTGGAAACACTGGAATAAAAATTCGCGGCTTCACTACTTTAATTTTTGAATAAATTCTGCTCGATGCGATATAAAGTTCGTTAGAAATGTTCTGCGCGGTAGAATCTTTAATTTTAGTCGGAAAAATCTTTTCCAGCGGTTCGGAAAGAGTTTTTTTTACGTCGTCAAGCGAAATTTTTTCGTCGGCATAAATTATAAGCGGCTCGGAAATTGTTTCGCCCAAAATTTCAAAATCAAGCTCGCAATTCGCTTCGACTATCAGACTTCCGTAGTTAGGGACTAGGGACTGGGGACTAGGGACTAAGGTTTTAAATCCAATATCGTTGCCAATCGCCATTTTAGCAATCGCCGCCGCAATTCCGCCGCTCTGAACGCTCATTGCTGAAATTATCTTCCCAGCGCAAATCAATTCATGCACTTTAGCGAAATTTTTCTTGAGTTCGTCGAAAATCGGCACGCCGTCAACGTCTCGCGGACATTTTACAAGATAAACTTTGTGATTCGGGGCTTTGAATTCTGGAGATATAACTTTTGCCGCGTCAACAACCGCAACCGCGAAACTTACCAGCGTCGGCGGCACATTTAACTTTTCAAAAGTCCCGCTCATCGAATCTTTTCCGCCGATAGCTGCCACGCCGAAATTTTTCTGCGCAATGAACGCTCCAAGCAATGCTGCTAAAGGTTTGCCCCATTTCTCTGGATTGTCGCCGAGTTTCTCGAAATATTCTTGGAACGTCAGATAAGCTTTAGAATAATCCGCGCCAATCGCTACCAACTTCGCCAGCGAACTTGTTACAGCGTCTATCGCGCCGTGAAATGGACTGCGCTCCGAAATATCAGCATCAAAACCGAATGTCATAGCCGTTGCCGTCGTAGTTTCGCCCTCGCAAGGGATTTTCGCGACCATTCCTTCTGCCGGTGTAAGCTGATTTTTCCCGCCAAACGGCATTAAAACTGTCGCCGCCCCGATTGTCGAATCAAATCGTTCTACTAAGCCTTTTTGACTGCAAACATTTAATCCGCGCAGATTTTCTAGGAATTTTATATTTTTTTGCGTAGAAATTTGTTTTGGCGACGAAATTTTAGCCTTAATATGCCGTTTAACGCCGTTCGTATCGAAAAATTCGCGGCTTATGCTAACAATTTCCTTGCCGCGCCAATTCATTATCAATTTTCCGCTGTCCGTGACCTCCGCAATTTCATACGCCTCTAAATTTTCCTCATCTGCCAGCGAAATGAACTTTTCCACGTCATTTTTATCCAAAACTACCGCCATTCGCTCCTGACTTTCCGAAATTGCTAGCTCGGTGCCGTCCAAACCGTCATATTTTTTGCGCACCGCGTCCAAATTTATATTCAAACCCGCCGCAAGCTCGCCGACTGCTACCGCAACTCCACCCGCGCCAAAATCATTGCAACGCTTAATCAATTTCGCCGCGTTCGGATTCCTAAACAGCCGCTGAATTTTGCGTTCGGTTGGAGGGTTACCCTTTTGGACTTCCGCTCCGCTTTTCGTCAGCGATTCAGCCGTATGAACCTTGCTTGAGCCGGTCGCACCACCAATTCCGTCGCGTCCCGTGCGTCCGCCAAGCAAAATCACCTTATCGCCAGCCTTCGGACGACTTCTAACCACATTTTCAGCCGGAGCCGCCGCAATTACCGCGCCAATCTCCATGCGCTTTGCAAGATAGCCTTCGTGATAGATTTCCTGCACCTGTCCAGTCGCCAATCCGATTTGATTTCCGTAGGAGCTGTAACCATTTGCCGCACCGCGAACTATTTTTTTCTGCGGAAGCTTGCCGGGCAACGTTTCCGAAAATTTTTTACGCGGGTCAGCGGCACCAGTAACGCGCATTGCCTGATAAACATAAGAACGACCGCTTAAAGGGTCACGAATTGCTCCGCCTAAACAAGTTGCCGCGCCGCCGAATGGTTCAATCTCCGTCGGGTGATTGTGCGTCTCGTTCTTGAACATTATCAGCCAATCTTCGTCGCGCCCATCAATCGTCGCCGTGATTTTGATACTGCACGCGTTAATTTCCTCCGAAACGTCAAGCCCCTGCGGCTTAACTATCTTCGCGCCAATTGTCCCCAAATCCATCAACGAAATATCTTTATCGGGATTATGCAAGGCGAGATATTCTTTAAAGGCGCGTTTGATAACTTTTGCGCCCGCTTCAAAAGTCACGTCGTCAATCGCGGTTGTGAACGTCGTATGACGGCAATGGTCGCTCCAATACGTGTCGATAACTTTCAGCTCGGTAATCGTCGGCGGGCGGCATTCGGTATTGCGGAAATATTTCTGGCAGAACTTCAAGTCGTCGAGATTCATAGCCAAGCCGCGTTCAGATAAAAAATCCTTTAACGCGTCGTCGCTCATGCTGTTAAAGGTTTCCAAAGTCTCAACGTCAGGCGGAATTTCGGCGGAGATTTTCAACGTCTTAGGAAGTTCAAAACTTGCCTCGCGTGATTCAATGGCGTTAATCGAATAGGATTTAATTTTCGCGAAGTCATCAGCCGAAACGTCGCCGACAAGAGAAATAATCCGCGCAGAATGTATAATTGGCAGTTCTTTACCAGTGACAAGCTGAACACATTGGGCGGCGGAGTCAGCGCGTTGGTCGAATTGTCCAGGCAAATACTCAACCGCAAAAGTTTTATCAGCGTCAAGGTCGGCGGGCAATTCGTAGTAAAAGTTATCGACATTCGGCTCGCGAAAGACAATATCACGGACGCGCAAAAAATCTTCGTCGCTCAAGTCTTCCACGTCATAGCGCACGAGCAATCGAACGCCCGAAATCTTAACGTCAAGCGTATCTTTGAAGTCGTCAAGTAGCTGTTTAGCGGGCACATCGAAGCCTTTGCGTTTTTCAACGTAAATTCTCTTAACCATAAGCGTTCCTCCGTAAAAATTTTTAACGATTTTAGCACAGCTGACGGAATTAAAAAAGGGCACGGCTCCATTTGAAGAAAATCCTTTGCATGATATAATTAGGTCGAAAAAATTTTGGAGTGATAAATATGTTTGGAATAGGCGCGGGAGAATTCATCGTGATATTAATCGTCGGGCTGATAGTATTCGGTCCGAGCAAACTTCCCGAAGTCGGGCGGGCAATCGGCAAAGGCTTAAGAGAATTCCGCAAGGCACAGGCGGCACTTTCGCAGACGCTTAACGAGCCTTTGGAGCCGGAAAAGAAATCTGAGCCGGAGAAAAAAGCCGTGACCGCCGATGATGTTATAAACATGGCTAAGGAAAAGCCGATTGTTAAGGAGAGTAGCAATGAAAAGAGTTTTAACGGCAATCCTAACGATGTTCCTGCTGTCGACGCCCGCGCAAGCGTTGCCAGTGCAGGAAGCAGTCCAAACAGCACTGGAAAATAATCCAAGCTTGCAACGAACGGAACAATCAATCCGCGTCGCCGAAGAATCATTAAAATCTGCGCGAGGTCGTAAAGGAATTTCGGTAAATTCATCAAGTCGTGCTAGTTTCAATAAAACAGAAGGCGTTGAGGAATCCGAGAGCCTGTCAACGGGTTTGAGTGCGTCGTTACCGTTGTATTCGGGCAAACGGCTGGAATCGGCGATAAAGTCGGCGGAATTGGGAATTGACATATCAAAGCTTGAATTCTCGAAGGCGCAGGACGATTTGATTTATCAAGTGGTCACGGCTTACGTAAACGCGCTTGAAAACTTAGCAACATCACAAGTCGACTTGGAAACGGAAAAAAATTTAATGGAGCACGAGAAAATGATTGCCGCACAGTTCGACGCGGGCGCAAAGGCTAAAATTGATTTGCTTCGGGCGCAGGTCGAGACGAGTAACGCACTTCAAGACGCCGCTCGCTCGCACGCAACCTACGAAGTCGCCTTGACGAACCTTGCCGCGCTCATGTCGACTGATTCAATCGCAAATTTGACGGTCGAGGACTTTGAAACGCATTTAAAGCTTGATGACGTGGAAAAATATCTGTCGGAGGCGGAAGAGAATCGATTTGACTTGAAAGCGGACGCTTTGAGGATTGAACAGGGCGAATTATCCGTTACAAGCGCAAAATCCGGTTGGTTGCCTGAAGTCTCCGCTAGTGTCGGTACTGATTTAAGCGGCGTGTCGCGTCGATGGCACTTTACGCCCGATGCATCGGCGGGTTTAAGTGCTTCGTGGAATATTTTTGATAGCGGCGTCACTCGTGCGGCGGTTGAGTCCGCTAAAGTCGAAGTCGAACGCTTAAAACTCGCTTTGAACGCCGATTTAGACGTTGTGCACGAAGATGTTGTAACCGCCCATAAAAATTTGCGAATCGCCCTGCTTAGAATGACTACAACGCAAAAAACAGTCGAATTAGCCGAGGAAGAACGCTTTATCGCAACTGAACGCTATAATGTCGGCGAAGGTATCCTGCTTGACGTGCTAGACGCCGAAGTTGCCCTGTCTACCGCTAAAAAAAATAATGTCAGTGCTCGCTATGACGTTATGCGCTATAGTTTCGACCTCGCGCACGCAATCGGCGATACGTTACGGGCTTTGCGCAGTGCTTAAGGAGTTTTTTATTATGAAGTGGAAAATTTTAATCGTCGTGGCGGTAATTGCAATCGGGGCGGCGGTCGGCTACAAATTTTATAACGAAAAAGTCGTTTCGGAGACGACTAAGACTTACGAGACTGAAAAAGTCGTTCGCATGGACTTAATTAAGACAGTTTCCGCTACCGGAACCGTTCAGCCAAAAAATAGCGTCGAAGTCAGCGCAAAAGTCACGGCTCGTATTCAAGAGATTTTAGTTGAGGAAAATGACCACGTAACCGAAGGACAAATCGTCGCAATCCTCGACGGCAAAGATTATCAAGCCCAACTCGACCAAGCGAACTTCACTTTGACAAATGCACGCCAAAAACTCGAACGAACCGATAAACTTTACAAAATCGGCGCAAAATCTCTTCAGGAACTCCAAGACGCTCAATATGAGTACAATAGAGCAAAATCAGCCGTCGAATTAGCCGAAGACAACGTTAATCAGACAGTTATAACCGCTCCGATGGATGGTGTCGTCGTCGGCGAACCAAAAACCCCTGGAACTATGGCTGTACAAGGTTCAAACAATCCAACTGTCATTATGCGCATTGCTGACCTTAGCGAAAAGCTCGTTAAGGCTAAAGTCGACGAAACGGACATTGGAAGCATAAAAATCGGCGAATCTGCTACTTTTACCGTCGATGCTTACCCTGATAAGACTTTTCGCGCCGAAGTCATGAAAATTTCCCAGACTGATACCGCTAATTCATGGGATACAAGCTCTTCAAGCAACAGTTCAAGCACCTCAAGCAACGCCGTTATCTATTATTACGTGACTTTTTCCGCTCCAGACGATGAAAACCTTTTATTGCCCGCGATGACTGCTAGACTTGATATTATCGTCGGAAAAGTTCAAAATGCCTTGTGCGTGCCGATTGACGCCCTAAAAACCGACTCGAAAGGCTCTTACGTCGAAAAAATCACTAAAGACGCTCAAGGCAAGGAAATCGCCGAAAAAATTTATATCACGGTCGGTCTTTACGGCGAAGAGTTCGTAGAAATCACTGGCGGCAACTTAAATCCCGGCGATGACATTTCAATAACGTATGAAGCGGCTAAACCTACTAAAATTCAAGGAGGCGGCATGGGCGGTATGCGTCGTCCGCCATTCTAAGCCGATGTTTAGTACAAGAAGACTTCTGCGCGTCAGATTATTCCTTGAAGGCGCAGTCGTAGGTATTTTTACGGGCGTAATCGTGGCGACGTTGAGATTTTTACTCGATGAAGCCGATATTTATCGCCCGATTATTTTTTTTCACGTCAACAGCTTAGGAAGAGTCCTTTTAGCCGTCGGCGTGATGATTTTATTGGCGGCGGGCTTGTCGAAGGCTATAAATTTCGATTCACAGGTCGCGGGAAGCGGAATTCCTCAAATAAAAAGTATTTTGCAAGGTCGAACGCAAATGATTAATCCATTCCGATTATTGGCGGTAAAATTCTTCGCGACGGTCTCGGCAATCGGTGCTGGCATGAGTTTGGGGCGCGCAGGTATCAGCGTGCAATTCGGCGCGGCTGTCGGTAACTTTTTTAGCAAAATTATCTACGCCGGCAATCGTCATCATGCCGCAGTTGAAGGTAAATTCCTTTTGACGGCGGGCGCGGGCGCAGGTTTAGCCGCAATCTTTAATGCGCCTCTCGCCGGCGTAATTTTTTGTATTGAAGACCTCCGCAAGAAGTTTTCGCAAGAAATTTTAATCGCGGCAGTCACGGCGGCTGTTATGGCGTCTTTTATCGTTAAAATCGTCTTCGGCGTGCGTCCAGTCTTTGAAACTATCACCGTAACCCCGCTTAACGTCTCGTCCGTTATAATCGTTCCAAATTTGGATATGATTGCGGCTGTGAGCGCGGCTCCTTTGAAATTTATCGCACTTTTTATCTTGCTCGGCATAATTTGCGGCGTAGCGGGCGCAATCTTTTACAAAGCGTTAATTTTATCCTTGAACACTTACGACCGATTAAAAATTTTCGGTTTTAAGCGATTTGCTATCCCGTTACTGCTCGCGATACCTATCGGAATAGAATTGCCGCAAATTTTAGGCTGTGGAAATGTTTTAGTCGACGAAATGTTAATTACTCGGCACGCCGTGAGCTTGCTGATAATTTTATTGGCTGGAAAAGTCTTTTATACGCTGATTTGCTTCGGTACGAACGCGCCTGGCGGATTATTTTTGCCGGTTTTAGTCATCGGAGCGTTAATCGGGAATATTTTTGCTCGCGTCGGCAATTCATTGCATTTTTTCACGGCGGATTGGACGACGCTTTTTATAATATTCGGCATGGCGGCATTTTTCGCGGCAGTCATCAAGGCTCCGATAACCGGAAGTATTTTAATCTTGGAGCTGACGGGGCAATTTGAACATTTATTTAGCTTGATAATTATTTCGGGCGTTGCGTTCATGATTTCGGACTTATGTGGCGGCGAACCGATTTTTTCTGCCTTACTTGAGCGTTCACATAAAAAAATCCCCGATTAATCGTCGGGGATAATTTTTTTTACCGAGATTTTTTATAACATTGCTTGTCCGAAGTAGACTACGCAACCCATAATCAGAATAAACGGTATGTAGACTTTAACGGCGAACTTCATAATCTGAGACTCGACGCCGAAGGCACCAACCGCCGCCGCCCCGATTGCGATTGACTGCGGGGAAATAACTTTACCGACGCACGAACCAGAGGCATTAGCCGCCGCAATCCACGCTTGAACGGTATCACTAAGCCCGATTGCTACCGCCGAGTCGACTTGCAACTTACTTAAGAGGACGCAGCTTGAAGTCGCCGAACCCGTGATGAACGCGCCGATTGAACCGATTACAGGCGCGATGAACGGATAGAACGTACCAGTTGCGGCAACAGTTGTCGTCGCGATTGCCATAGTCATGCCGCTGTAGCCCATGATGCGTGCGGTTGCTATGATTGTGATGATTGTTATAAACGTCGGGATAAGAGTTTTAATCGTGCGCGACAGGACATTAATAATGTCGCTGACAGTAGCATTGTTGACCAAACCTGCTATTACTGCAGATACAAAAAGGATTGTCGGAGTCGTTATCCATTGGAAAGAAGTTGGCGCGGCGTCCGGGCCGGTATAAATCATGACTTTAGTAACTACAGTTTTCAATACGGCGGAAACGGCAGGTATAGAGCAGATAACCAAGAAAATAAAGATTAGTAAGAAGACCAGCCAAGCGCGTACTGCCTCGCCGAACGTGATAGAAAAGTTTTCGTTGTAGTCGTCAATCTCGTATTCGGGGTCTTTGATGGGAAATTTCTTAGCGTAGACGACAAGCAATGCCATAGAACATACAGCACCGCCAATGCCAGCCAAATCTGCGCCCATTGTAGCGGCTCCGATTATCGAGGGCACAGCAAATCCGAGTCCACCGACGAGACAGGCGGGAATCATTCCTCTTAAAGTCTTAAAGCCGTCAAAAGCAATGAGCATGATAAACGGCATAAGAACCACCATAATACCAAGCTGTAACGTGGTGTATGTGGCTATCTGCAACGGGTCAAAGTTGGTGAGCTTAGCAAGAGTAGTAAGCGGCAGACCAACCGAACCAAAAGAACTCATTGCGGCATTTGACACTAGGCAGGCGATAACGGCGTTGACGGGAGGCACGCCTACTGTAACCAACATGCTCGCGCCGATTGCAACCGCCGTACCGAAGCCCGACATACACTCAAGGAAGGCTCCGAAGCCCCACGCAATGATTAATATGAGCATTCGCTTATCAGTCGACACGGAGGACAGCATATCTTTAATTTTCTCCATGCCGCCGGTTTGCACGGTCAAGTTGTAAGCAAATATCGCCGACACGATAACGCCTAAGATAGGCCATATCGCCATAAGTGCACCTTCAAGCGTACCAGTCGTCACGTCCATTAGCGGCATATCGAAGCACTGCCACGCGATTATAAACGAGATAATCAGCGCGATTGGGCACGCCTTCCACGCCGGCAATTTCAGAACGCTCAGCGCGACGATTAGCCATAGAATCGGTGCTAACCCTTGAATAAACAATCTCCTCAACCCTTTCCCTCTAGTTGCTTTAAAATACTTCTCATGTCCTCAGGCAAGGGAGCCGTGAATTTCATTAGCTCTCCTGTCGTCGGGTGAATCAAGCTCAATTTGTGCGAGTGCAGTGCTTGACCGTGAATATCAAAAGGATTCTTCCGCGTCGTGTATTTCGTGTCGCCTAGGAGCGGGTGCCCGATAGCCGTCATGTGAACGCGGATTTGATGTGTCCTGCCCGTCTGTAGCTTGCACTCGACGTAAGTAAAATCTTTGAACCGCTCAAGAACCTTAAATTCCGTGACAGCGGGCTTGCCATTCGGGACAATCGCCATTTTCTTGCGGTCAACCTTATCCCGCCCGATTGCGCCCGTGATAATGCCTATGTTGTCCGTCAAGACGCCGTGAACTATTGCTAGGTAAGTCCGCGTCGCAACCTTATCTTTAATCTGCTCGGCAAGGCTTATGTGTGCGGCGTCCGTTTTCGCGACGACCATAACGCCTGACGTATCCTTATCAAGGCGGTGAACAATTCCAGGACGCTTGACGCCGTTAATGCCCGACAAGTCCTTGCAGTGATAAAGCAACGCATTAACTAACGTTCCGTGCTTGACGGTCTCGGCGGGGTGAACGGTCATGCCACGAGCCTTGTTGACTACGATTATTTCCGCGTCCTCGTAGAGAATATCAAGCGGCAAATCTTCGGGCAAGTACTCGACTTCGGCGGCGTCGACCTCTTGGATAGAAATTTCTTCGTCGCCCGTGAGCTTATAGCTTGCCTTAACATTTACGCCGTCGACCGTGATAAGCCCGTCCGCGATTAGCTTCTGAACATGTGAACGTGTCGCCGAAAATTTTTCGCTAAGGTAAACATCAAGCCGCCTGTGTTTCGCCCCCTCAACAGAAAAATTCATCGTCTGACTTCCTCAACCTCATTCAAGCCGCCGTCGAGCCGAAAAAGTATCGCGTAAATCATGAAGCCCATTCCAATGACAATCGCAATGTCGGCGACGTTGAAGACTGGCCAAATCCTAAAGTCGAAGAAGTCCACAACGTAGCCCGTCTGCACCCTGTCGATTAGGTTTGCGACCGCACCGCTTAGGATAGCTGTTGTCCCCAGCCTTAAGTAAACGTCTGACTTCTTGAGTAGCGGATAAAAGTAAGCCGTTGCCGCGATAAGTACCACGCCCGTGACTAACAAAAAAACTCGCTGATTGGATAAGATACCGAACGCCGCGCCTGGATTTAATACGTAAGTCAAGTGGAAGATGTCTTGCACAATCGGGATTGACTCGCCGGGAACCATCGACTTCATAACCAAGGCTTTTGTGAATTGGTCACAGGCGACGACGACGACGAACAAAACTTTTTCCCAGTGAAAGAACGCAATCGCAATTACGCACTCGACAACCAGCAGAATCTTTTTAAGCGCGTCGACAAAGAATTTCACTTTGCCGCCTCCTTGTCGAGGTTCGGCTTAACGGGCTTGTAAGTCTTCGTCTCGTCGGTTACGGGCTTGGTTGATGTGTCGACGATTTTTAATTCTGCGTCGTCTTCAATCGGCGGCGCGGGCTTTTCTTCGGGCTTAGGAGCTTCGACAGGTTGTACAGGTTCTGCGACGGGTTGCGGCTTTTCTTCCGGCAAGATTTGTTTGACTTTCTCAGCGACGTTCGGAACGTCCTCAAGCATTTGCGTTGTTATCGTCAGCTCTGATTCAAGGATTGTCCGCAACTTCAAAAGGAACGCGTTTTTCTCGCGAACGAACTTATCATACTCCGCTAAGATTGCGTCGCGCTTTATCTTCGCGCTGTCAATCTGCTGCTTTGCCTCGTACTGTGCTTGGTCTTTAATCTGCTGACACTCGCGGGCGGCGTTTTCCTTCATGTCGTCGGTAGTTCTCCTAGCGGCGGCAATGACATCATCAGCCGTGCGCTGTGCCATTATCAACGTATCGTTCATGGTCTTTTCCAAGCCGCGATACTTTTCCAATTCCTTTTCCGTTGTATAAAGCTGAGTTTTAAGCCGCTCGGTTTCGTTCAAGAGCTTTTCAAAGTCAACAACAATCTTATCGAGGAAGTCATCAACCTCATTTTCGTTGTAGCCTCTGAAACTCTTCTTGAACTGGTGGTCGTGAATATCCATTGGCGTAAGCAAATACATCGCCTCCAATCATTTAGCCTTCGTTAAGGCGCGGAGTCTTTAATTCTTTTTGAGCCGCTAAGTCCTCCGCCAAAAGCCAGCCCGCCGACTCAAGCATCGCTACGCTTATTGACGGCGCAATCAGTTGCCCGATTATCGGCACGACCTTTGACAGTTCTTTTGAGATGACTTTGACGGGTTGTTTCTTTATCGTTGCGATTATTGCGTTGATTGCCATGTTCTTAGCGACTGATTCTGTTATGGAGCCGCCGAACACCGACGCCAGAGCCATCGCCATTGTTGTCATCGTCACGGTATCGGTTGCAAGCCCCACGCCCGGTATCGGGACTAAGTTTCCTGCCGCCGCCGCCACTGCATGTCCGTGAATTATTGCTCGACATTTGCCTTTCTCTGATTCCGTCATTGCCAAGAATCATTCACCTCCGCTTAGAAGAATCTTTTCAAGAGAACACCGACGCGACCCTTTTTAGTCTGCCCGCGAACCTCGGCGACTTCCAAACGCCCGCGCCCGCGCATACTCAGAACATCGCCTTCCTTAATCGACTGCGACGCATTCTTGACAGTCTGCCAGTTAAGCTTAATCTTCTCCGCCGCAATTTCCGTAGTCGCCTTGCTCCTAGACATTCCGAAGCCCGCCGCCGCTATCGAATCCGCACGCAGGGAAGCAACCGTTGCTTTAATCTCCTTAGTGCGTTCTTCCTTAGCAGAAATGTTTTCAAGCTCGTCAACGACTGTTTGAACCGAAGTACCGCCGATTTGCGTTAAGTTCAGCGTGAAGTAATCGCACATCTTCTTATCAACGAGAATCCTCGCGCAATCTTTGGTAGCGATAATGTCGCCTATATACTCGCGGTCGACGCCTAAGCTTAAGATTGAGCCGAGAACGTCGCGATGACCGAGCCTAGCAAACTCGCCATTCCACTCCGCTTTTATGACTGCAATTTCAAAGTTCGGCGTGCCTTTGAAGTCTTCATGACAGAAGGCGGCGCGTTGACGTTCAGCACCACGATAGCCGCCGTAAAAATCTACGTTGAGTTCGCCGAGACTGTTGGCAATGACGCCTGTCATCTCCTGTTCAAACGGCGATAAGAACCCTGTAAGCTTACACTTGCGGCTTTTGATAACTTGCGTGGCGAAGTCTACGAGCTTAACGGCTGACGCCTCGCCCTCGGTGCCTTTGTAGTAGCGGATAATTTTATCTCGTGCGTCTTGCATATTTCTATTTCCCTAATAACCTAATTCCCTATTTCCCTAAAGTTTCCGCGTGAGCCAGGAAAAGTCATTGCGTTCCTGCTTAGGCTCTTCCCGATTGAACGTGACCATGACGGTTTTTGGCGTACATACGAATACATATTCGCTGACCTGCTGAACGTCGCCATCAATGGCATAAGTCGTGCCCAACGCGAAATCGATAATCCGCCGCGCGTGTTCGGGGCTGGTGTCCTCCAAGTTTATGATGACGGGCACATCTTCGCGCAGGCAATCGGCGATGACTTTTGCGTCGTCGTCGAAATTCTTCGGTCTGACCGTCGTGATTTTCGATTTGACCATGCTTTTGGTCGTGCTATTGTTTGTCATAAAATTATCCCTCGCCGACATTGCCGAATTGAAGTCAACTACCTTGTGCCCCGACATACTCGCGGGCGGCGGTTGTATTGGCGATTCTTTTTCTTCTGGCTGCGTGGTTGGCAGCTCTTCTTTTGTGCTCATCTTTACTACCTTCTCCTCATCTTTGTCTGACAGTCCAAGAGAGCGGCTAACTTTGTCGATGATTTCCATGCGTTCAAACTCCTCTCGCAAATTTTTATCTGTAGGATCTCTCGCCGAAGATAGCCGTGCCGACTCGAACGACGTTTGCGCCCTCCTCGACTGCGATTTTATAATCATGCGTCATGCCCATTGACAAGAAGTCGAAAGCCTCCCTTGAAGTTTTCATCTTGTCGAACAGCTCGCGCATTTGCTTAAAGAACGGGCGACACTCTTCAACGTCCTCAAGGTTCGGCGCAATCATCATCAACCCACGCAGTCGAAGGTTCTTTGCCGCGTCGACGAACTTTATCAGCCCGTCTAAGTCCTCAAGCATCGCGCCGGATTTTTGAGGCTCGCGGGCGGCGTTGACTTGGATTAACACGTCTTGAACTTTGCCGATTGAAGCCGCCGCCTTATCGAGTGCCGCCGCTAAGTGTTGGCTGTCGACCGATTGAATCAAATCGAAAAGCTTGACTGCCGCCTTAGCCTTGTTGGTCTGCAGGTGCCCGATTAGATGACGGATGACTTTGCGGTCAAGCGTCTGGAATTTCTCCGCCGCCTCCTGAACGCGGTTTTCGCCAATGTCGGTTGCTCCCGCGTCGATTGCCTCTCGCATGAGGTCAACGCCATGATTCTTCGTCACCGCGACCAAAACTATTTTATCGCCTAGTTCGTTTCTTATCGTTTGAAAGTTTTCTGCTACGCTCAAACGTCCTTCACCTCCACATAAAAATTTTCACGCATATATTAAACTAGTTGGCTTGTCGCGTCAATGAAAACAGCTTGAATATATTTCCCTGCGTCAAAAAATATTTGTCGATTGCAAGCTTGAATAGTATAATGCGGGAAAAATTTTTAAGCTGATAACGGAGGTTTGTTAATGGACATCGTGCCCATATTACTGCAAATGTTTCTCGTGGCGTTCCTGATTGCAATGAACGGTTTCTTCGTGGCGGCGGAGTTCTGTTGTGTTAAAATGCGTCCGTCGCGATTGGAAACTTTAATCCAAGAGGGCAACACGCGAGCCAAGTACGCAAAGAAATTAATCGACGAACTAGACGAGGCATTATCAGTCACGCAACTGGGAATAACATTGGCGTCGCTCGGTCTGGGCTGGGTCGGCGAACCATTCGTAGCAGAATTAATCGCACCTTTGATTCACGCGGCGGGCTTCGGCGAGACTTTGGGGCATACAATCTCGTTCGCGCTTGCCTTTTCCCTGATAACGTCAATGCACATCATCTTAGGCGAGCTGACACCCAAAAGCATGGCAATCGCCGCGTCGGAAAAAATCCTACTCAACATTGCGATACCAATGATAATCTTCTGGAAGGTCATGTATCCGTTCGTGTGGCTACTCAATCGGACGGCGAGTTTTGTGAGTCATCACCTAGGCTTGAGCATATCTGAAGGCGAAGTAGCCCATAACCCGGAAGAGATTCGACTACTCATGAAGGAGAGCCGTAAGCAAGGACTCGTTGACGATACGGAAGTTGATTTCGTGGATAACGTCTTCGATTTCACTGAACGCAACGTCCGAGAAATCATGGTGCCGCGCCCCGATATGGTTTGCCTTTACCTAAACAAGACTTACGAAGAGAACCTAGCGACAATTCTTGAAGAGGAAATGACACGCTACCCGATTTGCGACGAGGACAAGGATCATATAGTCGGCTTTCTGCATATTAAGGACTTGACGAACGTTTTGATTCAGAGCAAGCGCAAGCCGAGCCTCAAGAAGTTAGCGCGGAAAGTTTTCTTCGTGCCGGAAAGCATGGACGTTAGCGTATTACTGGAGACAATGCAAAAGAACCGTTCGCAGCTGGCAATCGTCGTTGACGAGTACGGCGGGACGGCTGGCATGGTCACGATTGAAGACATTATCGAGGAGATTGTTGGCGACATTCAAGACGAGTTCGACGAAGAACGCCCCGATGCCGAGAAACGCGACGATAACCTTTATTCGATTGATGCTAAGATGTTGCTTGAGGAGCTGGAAGACGAATTCGGCATTAAGATTGACGATGAGGACGTTGACACGGTGGGCGGCTGGCTCAATGATAAGTTAGGCGGTGAGCCGCGTGTCGGTCAATCGGCGGCGTTTGAGGGCAATACCTTCTACGTCGAGGAGGTCGAAGGCTTGAGGATTACTCGCGTTTTGATTCGGCTGGCAAAAAAAAATATCCCCGATTGAACGTCGGAGATGTCATCGCGGAGGAATTCAATCCTCCGTTTTTTTATTGGGTCTGCCCTTGGTGATGTTCTTAGCAACGTCGATAAAAAGTTTTCCGTCGAGGTGGTCAAGCTCATGTTGAATGCAACGGGCAAGCAATCCTTCCGCCTCTAATGTCTTCTTCTTGTTAAAGCGGCTGGTGTACTCGACGCGAATTTTTGTTGCGCGTTCCACGTCGCCGAAAAGGTCTGGGCAAGAAAGACAACCTTCATTGTCGACAACGGAACCTTCGCGATAGGTGATGACCGGATTAATCAAGTCGTAGCGTTCGTTGTGCGATTTAGTGTCCACGTCGACGACACAAACGCGAATCGACTCGCCGACTTGCGGGGCGGCAATCCCAACGCCGTCGCTCGCGTACATAGTCTCCGCCATGTCGTCTAGCAGTCGCCTAAGGCGTTTATCAATTTTCGTGACGGGTTCGCAAACTTTTTTCAAGACGGGGTCGCCCGCCTTTTTTATCTCAAGAAATGCCATGTTTAAACCTCCATAAAATTTTTTCGCGTGAAACTTTCGCCGCCGCGTTCAATACTCCTTTAGCTGAATGTCGACGTTCGCGCTTTTGCCCGTGCGTTTGTCGATTGCTTTGAGTTGCATTAGCCCGCTACGGTCAATCGTCATCGTAAGGAGCGTCTCGTCACCCTTGCGGCTATCCTCTAGCCCTTGTATTTCAATCTCGCCAATATACGTTCCGTCTTCTGGCAGATAAACTTCGTCCGTACATTCCGACTCGTAAACGGCAATATAAGTACTCGTCTGGTCGTCGCCGAGTTTGTAGGAGATTGACTCACCGCTTGTGGGCAGGGCGTCGCCTTTGTAAATGATGTTGAAAATTCGTAACCGATTATAATCCTTGTAGCGTCCAAAGTCTTGGATATATCTTGCGCCGTAAGAGAATTTGCAGATGTCGTACAGGAAACTTTCTTCGGTCAAGTGTTCAGCATAAATCGCCGCCCCGAACGCTATTGCCTTCTCCGGTTCAAAAATTCTTATCTCAATGTCCGGATAGTTATTCTCAAAGGCTTTGCGGACTTGCGGCATGTTTGAACTTCCGCCGACGCAAACAATGTAATCAATCCTAGTTGCGCACCGTTGATTAAGGCGGTCGACCATACGCATTGTATCCTGTAGAAGCTCTGAAGTTATCTTCTCAAATTCGGCGCGAGTTATCTCGAAATCATAATCTTCGCCGCCGACTTCAACGTATGATTCGTACCGTTCAAGCCGCGACAACTGATGCTTAGCCTTAATCGCCGCCTTCAAGATTTTATTCTCCGCCCGTGCATTAAAACTGATGTCGGCGTTTTGCTCACGACACTTGCGCTTTATCAGTTCGCCGAGGAGTTTATCCCAATCGCGTCCGCCGAGCCTAAGCATTTCCGAATCAATGACCTTGTACCATTCCGCAGAATTTTTATCCGAACGGACAATGGCAACGTCGCAGGTACCGCCGCCCAAGTCGTAAACAAGGATAGTTTTCTCGTCCTCGCCGGCGGGGGCATTGAAATAGGCAATGGCAGCGGCTACTGGCTCGCGAATGAACCCTAAGACTTTTAGCTTAGCTTCCTGCTGTGCGGCGTCGCGAATGAAATTCAACTCCCGAAGGGTAAACGCCGCCGGAACGGATACAACTGCACCATCAATCTTTTGCGAAACTAATTGCTGATACTCGATACCCTCAAGGGCGACTTGTTTAATCTCGCGGAAGATGTGCCCGACGATTTTTTTCTTGTCGAAGGTCTTGCCGTCCAGCTTGAAAGTTTTCTTGTCGGGGTTGCTTATCTCCATTT
>JACXWG010000081.1 GCA_014764605.1 Quinella sp. 1Q5
TTTCTTCGTCGGGCACCTCAAGCAAAGTCTCGACTGCGGCAGTGTACTTGTCGACAGAATCATCAACGATTATCTCGCGTTCGACTTCTACGAGCCTCATGCCCGAATCATCAGGATAATAAACTTTGACGTTCATTGATTGCTCCGTTTTCTCGTGCTTAATCGGTTTGTTCTCGACGGGCTTTATTGGCTTATCGGGTTCGGGCTTAGTCGGCTCCGGTTTGACTTCGGGCTTGCCTTCTGGTTTAGTTTCAATGGGTTTGGTGGAAGGCTCTGCGGGCGGTTCATCGACGGGTGGTTTATCGCAACCCGCTGTAAGCACAAGCAACGCGAGCATTGCCGCCAGTAAAATTTTCTTCACGATTAGTATCCTCCTTGATTGAAATAGCGATTGACGGCATTGGTGATTGCCTGCGCAAGCTTTTGTTGATAGTCATCGCTTGCCAATAATCTTTCTTCGTGCGGATTAGTGATGAAGCCCAGCTCAATGAGCGAGGCAGGGCATTGCGAATGCGTCATGACATAGAACCTTGCCGCCTTGACGCCGCGATTTGAAAGCCCGCCGAGCCGTTCCAATTCCTCATTGAGGAGCCGAGCCAGCCGAGCACCTTGGACGGCTGTTGGCGCGTAATAAGTTTCCATGCCGTTTGCTCTGCCGTTAGAGAAGGCGTTGCAGTGGACGCTGATAAACAATGCGGCATTTGACGGAGCCTTATCGACGCGGGCTTGCAGTTCGGTAGCATCTGAGACACCCGGCGCGGCAACGTCAATATCAGTTGTGCGCGTCATGACGACTTGATAGCCAGAAGCCGTCAAAAGGTCGCGAGCCTTAAGCGAGACTTCCAAGGAAACATATTTTTCCGTAACGCCACTGGGACCTATCGCCCCTGCGTCGGAGCCGCCGTGCCCTGGGTCGAGGACGATAACTCTGTCTCCGCCGTCATATTCAAACGGCTCGTCCTTAATCTCAGTCGTCTTTACGTCAATGATAACTCTGTCCGCTTTCTTCGCCGAACGATTGGACGGCTCAAAGGAAACTTGCACGTCGCCTTCAAGGAAGGATTTAAACTGGATTTGAACTTTCGTAAGCTTAGGTTGCGTCTCGTTAGTTAAGATTTTGTCGATTAAATCCCTTGCGCCCGCTTCAATCTGCGTGCCCGAAATGCGGCTTACTCTGCCCGGCAACGTGTTATGGAGTTCGACGTTTAGGATTCCTAAGTTCAAACTTGTTGAAACGCTACTGCTGTCGAGTTTTCCGCCGCGATAAGAAATTTCAATCCGCACTGTTTCCTTGTCTAGGTTGAAAACGGTTATCCCGGTTATCTCGGCTGGTTTAGCTAAGGCTGTGTTCGTCGCCGCAACGAAGATAATCAGCAGACTGAAACACGTTAGAAATTTTTTAAGCAAATTAATTCCTCATTCCTCCGATTTTTCCAGAAGTTCCCGCGCCTCGTCGAGAGCCTCGGTTGTCTTATCTTGGTCGCGAGAAATCGTTATCGTGAGGTATTCGTCTTCGCTGGTGCCTGCGGGTAAAAACTTTGCTGGCAAGACGAATTCTATAAACTCGTCCTCCTCTTCCTCAACCAAGAAAACTGCTGATGCCGAACCGTCTTCCCTCTCTTCGATTCGGTCAAGGTACGCGCTTATTATTTGGCTTTGTCTTTTTTCTTTTTCGTTATCCATTTGTCTATCCAATCCTCCTTTGATTCGGGCTTAACAGAGAAATTCTTTCCGTCGCTGGTGATTGTGATTGTCCCGTTCCAACGCGTGCATAGAATGTTCTTCGCGTTGATGCCCTGCGCCAGATAATTTTCAAGCGGCTCAAGGTGCGGATGCCCATAAGTATTGCGGCGTTCTTCTTCGGGGCCACAGGAGATTAAAACGTAACTGGGATTAACTGCCGCAACAAAATCTTTAGTCGACGCCGTGTAACTACCATGGTGTCCAGACTTCAACACGTCGCATTTTAAGTCCTTAGTCTTATTGTTTGCTAAGAGTGCGGCTTCAATCTCTTTCTCCGCGTCGCCCGTGAACATCATAGAAAACTTTTTGTAAGTGAGCTTGCCGACGACGCTTTCATTGTTCGGGTCTGACTTCTGCCCGCCGTTTACAGCTTTGACAAGTTCGGGCATGGGGTAGAGGACATTGAATTTAACGGAGTTTCCAAAGTCTAGCGTGTCTCCTACCTTCAAGCTTTGATGAGTTATGCCCTTAGCGTCGATTGCCTTCATGTAGCTTTTGTAAAGCGGCGACGTGGAGGCTATGCCGTTGTCGTAAACTTCCGCAACAGAAACTTTTTCAAGGTAAGGATTTGCGGTGAGTTCCTTCTTGCTTGGGTTGATTAGAACTTTTGCGCTACCGATGTGGTCGGCGTGCGGGTGGGTAAGGATAAGCTTATCAATCTTCGTGACGGAACATTTTTCCAGCTCCTTGACCAAAAGTTCGCGTTCGTCGGTGTCTGAGGTGTCGATTAAAACTGTCTGCTTGCCCGTCTGAATTAAGATTGCGTCGCCCTGCCCCACATTTAGCATTGAGATTTTCAAATCGCCTTTAACGTCTTGGGCGGGCGAAGCTTCGGTTTGTGATTCGTCTTTTACTTCTGCTTGTGGCTTATCCTTAGGTTCGTCTTTAGCTTGCCCGCCGCACCCGCCTAGGATAAACGTCGCAAGCATGAATACCGTTAAAAAGATTTTTTTCATTGAATCATCCTTTCTGCTCGTTCTTGTAGATAATGTACATTCGGATAAGTTTCGTCACCGCCCAAAAGGCAAATGACGCCGTGTAGATTTTGTCCAGCGTCGATAGGTTCCCGAAATCAAAATGACTAAACAAAAATATCGCCGCCAATACAATCAGCCCGTCGAACTTATCGAACGCCTTCTTTATAATCTCAAGCAATATTTTCGCCCTCCTTTTTTGCGGAGATTATATCATGTTTCTTTCAGGTTTGACAAAAGCTTTTTACAAAAATTTTTCAGTCATCCATAAGACCAATCTCGATATCAGTAAGATAGCATGACGGGTCGGACGCCCAAAAATCGCCAGTGACAGCTTCGGCTCGTGTGCGGAAATTGCCATTGCAATTGTCGAGGAACTTACAGCGGGCGCAACGACCTTTCAAGAGTGGCTTACGATTCTTCAAGCCCGCGAGGATTGGATTGCTTAAATCCGTCCAAATGTCGCCGAACTTGCGCTCGCGGACGTTGCCGAAAGTGTGATGCTGAGTAAACTGGTCGGGATGCACATAGCCTAAAGGGTCGACTTCACCGAATGCAATTCCCGAACGATTGCCGCCGTTCATGCTGATGAATTTCTTAATCTGCGCGGCGGTTGAGTCGTCACCTTCAGCTAAAGCCTTAAGGTACATGTAGACGCCGTCGCAATGATTGTCGACTGTGAGAATCTCCTTAGCCAGTCCACGCCGTGCAAAATCTTTCGTGCGTCGGATAATCGTGTCCATTGCTTGCCGAGACTCTTCGGGCGTGACGTCCTCGTCAAGCATTCGACTGCCACGCCCCGAATAGACCAGATGATAAAAGCACACGCGGTTAATCTTCTCCGCCTCAATGAAGTCAAAGATTTTGTCCAACTCCTCGAAGTTGTGATGATTAATCGTGAAACGCAAGCCAACCCGTTGCCCGACCGCCACGCAATTTTCAATGCCACGCATCGCCAGATTGAACGCACCCGCCACGCCGCGGAACTTATCGTTGACATCTTCCAAGCCGTCAAGCGATATGCCTACGTAGCCAACGCCGATTGCTTTAATTTCGCGGGCGACTTCACGGGTAATCAGCGTGCCATTAGTCGAGAGCGTCGGACGAACTTTTTTATCTGCGGCATAGGCGGCAAGCTCGAAGAAATCTGGACGTATCAGCGGTTCGCCGCCAGAGAACAACAGCACGGGAACTTTGAACGCGGCAAGGTCATCGATAAATTTTTTAGCTTCATTGGTCGTCAGCTCGTCTTTATACTTGCGCGAGTCCGAATCCATATAGCAATGGCGACATTTCAAATTGCAAGTGCGCGTCGAATTCCACACGACGACAGGACCCATGCCCGCCGCCGCCCCGTTAGTCATCTTGTGCGCGTCTTTGGTGTAGCGCAAGGTATCGCCGAAGTAGTCATCAGCAAAAAGCAATTTCGTTACGCTTATCAAAATTTATCTCTCCCTTATTCCGTCAAGCAGTATCTTTACCTTAAGGCGGATATTTTCTTGAAACGAAATCTCCAGCTTGCTAAAAGCCGTCGTTTGATAAATCGAATGGATTATCTCCGAGATTATATTTGACGGCACGTCGGAACGAAATTCGCCGCGCTCCTGTCCACGCAGGATTATTTCCTCGAATAGCTCGCGGAAGCCCGGCGATAAACTCTGCGGAATCTGTTCGGGCTTATCGGAATGTTCGCTTGCGCTTATGAACAGCGGCAAGATAAATCTGTTCTTGTCGATTAGCTTAGCCGTGCACAGGCAACACAGCTCCAAAAGTTCAAGCGACGACTGATTGACCTTGCTCGCCGCCGAAAGACTCTTTGAAACCTGTTCGCGTATATTCTTAGCTAACGTCAGCAAGACTGCTTCTTTTGAGCTGAAGTAGTTGTAAAAGGTTCCGACGCCGAGCCGCGCCGCCTGCATGATGCCCGCGATTGACGTATTAGCAAAGCCGTTAAGTTCAAACTGTTGAGCTGCGGCGGTTAAGATTGTTTGACGCGCTTGGAACTTTTTCTGCTTCCTTAAGCTGATTTTCTCTGCCATTGCCGCGCCCTCCTAAAAAATTTTTTCCGATTATATCACGCCAAAGACTTAGCCGCAAAAAAAAGTTGACACCTTGCGCCGCAGGTTATATCTTTGACGGCAAAGGAGGAATGAAAATGTTTGACGTAGTGATTATCGGAGCGGGGCTGGCGGGTTCGGTCTTAGCTGAACGCTTCGCCAAGAGTGGCAAAAAAGTTTTGGTGATTGAACGACGCAAGCACATCGCAGGGAATTGTTATGACGAGGTGGACGCGAACGGCATTTTGATTCACAAGTACGGACCGCACCTCCTCCACACCGACGACGTGCAGGTTTGGGAATATCTGTCGCAGTTCACCGAGTGGACGATTTATCGTCATCAGGTTAAGGCGGTCGTGGACGGTAAGTCCGTGCCGCTCCCGTTTAACTTCAACACATTGCGTGAAGTCTTCCCGCCGAGCCTAGCTGATAAGTTGGAGGCGGCTTTGCTCAGCAATTTCAAGTACGGTAAGCGGGTTCCGATACTTGAGCTAAAGAAATCCACCGACGCGGATTTACATTTCTTAGCGGACTTCATCTACGAAAAAGTTTTCTTGCACTACACCGAAAAGCAATGGGGACTGCCGCCCGATAAAATTTCCGAGGTAGTGACGGCGCGAGTACCAATCTTTATCGGACGTGACGACGGATATTTCAGCGACCGTTTCCAAGCCGTGCCCAAGTTCGGTTATGCAAAGCTCGTCGCGAACATGCTTGACCATAAGAACATCAAACTGCTACTCAACACCGACTTTAAGGAAGTAATGGAGCTAAGCGGCGAGTACGTTCGACTGTTCAGGAAGCGTTTCAAAGGGCGGCTGATATACACGGGGCAACTTGATGAGCTGTTCGATAAAAAGTTCGGCGAGCTGCCTTATCGTAGCCTTGATATGAAGTTCGAGACCTTAGACGCGGAAAAGTTTCAGGCGGCTCCCGTCATCAATTACCCAAATGCTTACGACTTCACTCGCATAACCGAGTTCAAGCAGATTCACCCGACGCATTCGACACGCACGACGATTTTAAAGGAGTATCCCCAAGCGTACGTTGCGGGCGTGAACGAACCTTATTATCCGCTGTTCACGGACAAGGCGCGGGCTACTTACGAAAAATATTCTGAGGAGCTTGCCACATTCAATAACATAACGGCGGTCGGGCGGCTCGCGGAGTATCGCTACTACGACATGGACGACGTTATCAAGCGTGCCTTAGAAGTTTTCGCCGCTTTGTCCTGAACTAAAAAGAACTCCCAGGCTTTATGCTTGAGAGTTCTTTTGTTATGTTCGTTGCTAGATTAATTCTTCGACTTGATGTAGTTGATGAGACCGCCGGCGTTAGCAATATCCTGCACGAAGCCGGGCAACGGGTGCGCATGGAAAGTGTCGCCGGTCGTCAAGTTTTCAATCGTGCCGGTCGCCGTATCAATCCTCAATACGTCGTCAGCTGAAATCTTTTCTACGTCGTCGCCAATCTCCAAGAGCGGCAAGCCGATATTAATTCCGTTGCGATAGAAAATCCTAGCGAAGCTCGCCGCAATGACGACCGGAATCCCCGACGCCTTGATAGCCACGGGCGCATGTTCGCGACTGGAGCCGCAACCGAAATTTTTTCCGCCAACCATCACATCGCCCGTCTTGACGTTCGCGGCAAAAGTCTCGTCTATGTCAACCATGCAATGCTTAGCCAACTCCGCCGGGTTGAACGTGTTCAGATACCGCGCAGGGATTATAACGTCGGTGTCAATGTTGTCGCCGTAACGCCAAACTTTTCCTTCAATCATTTAGATAACCTCCTCAGGCGTAGAAATTTTTCCGGTGATAGCAGATGCCGCCGCCACGAACGGACTTGCAAGATAAACTTCGCTGTCGACGTGACCCATACGCCCGCGGAAATTTCTATTGGTCGTCGAGACGCAACGCTCGCCCGCGCTAAGAATGCCCATGTACCCGCCTAAGCAAGGACCGCACGTCGGACAACTGACAACGCAGCCCGCGTCGATAAAAATCTCCAGCCAATGACAATGCATCGCCTCTTTGTAAATCTCTTGACTGCCAGGAATGATTATGCAACGAACGTCGGGATGAACTTTGCGCCCGCGAAGAATGCCCGCCGCAATCCCCAAATCCTCAAGGCGTCCATTTGTGCACGAGCCGATAACGACCTGATTAATTTTAATCTCGCCGAGCTCGTCAACGGGCTTGACGTTCTCTGGCAGGTGCGGCAATGCCACGACTGGTTTAAGTTCGCTTAGGTTAATCTCGACCGTCGAAGAGTATTTAGCGTCGGCGTCAGCGGCTACCGGCTCGAAAGGTTTATTCACGCGGCGAGAGACATAAAGCTCAGCAACTTTATCGAAGGGGAAGACTCCAGCCTTTGCGCCCGCCTCAATCGCCATGTTAGAAATCGTCAAGCGGTCAGTCATCGAAAGTTCGCCAACGCCGTCGCCTGTGAACTCCAAAGTCTTATAAAGTGCGCCGTCCACGCCGATACGCCCAATCAGAGTTAAGATAACGTCCTTGCCGCAGATATTCTTAGGCTTCTTGCCCGTCAAGTGAACGTTGATAGCTTCGGGGACTTTGAACCACGCCTTGCCGGTCGCCAATCCTACAGCCAAATCCGTAGTGCCCACGCCCGTCGAGAACGCGTTAACCGCTCCATAAGTGCAAGTGTGGCTGTCCGCGCCGATAATCAACATGCCCGGCGCAACGATTCCGAACTCCGGCAAGATGACATGTTCAATGCCGACGCGCCCTTGCTCGTAGTAGTGCTTGATATTGTTCTTGCGGGCGAAGTCGCGCATAATCTTTGCGAGGTCCGCGCTCTTAATGTCTTTGGCGGGCTGGAAGTGGTCGGGTATCAGCGCAATCTTATCGGGATTAAAGACAGGTCGTCCAATCTTCTCGAACTCTTTGATTGACGGCGGTCCGGTCACGTCGTTTGCCATGACTAAATCCAAGTCGCAGATGACAAGTTGCCCCGACTCGACGCTATCAAGTCTCGCGTGCCGTGCTAGGATTTTCTCACTCATTGTCATGCCCATAAAGTTGCCCTCCTAAATGTAAAAGCGGCTCATGCCCGTACGCCAAGCACAAGCCGCCAAAAATTTTTCAGCAGTTAGATTAATCCTTCGACAGGTCGGAGCCGTCTTTAAGCCAGCTCATCATGCCGCGAAGTTTTGCACCGACTTTTTCAATCTGATGCTCGGCGTGAATTCTACGCTGTGCGAGGAAG